>PQAK01000051.1 GCA_003105225.1 Deltaproteobacteria bacterium
CTGCGGCAGGTGCGTCACGCAGACCACCTGCGCCGAACCCGCAAGCTCTTTCAGCCGCGCCCCCACGCGCTCCGCCACGTGGCCGCCGATCCCCGTGTCGATCTCGTCGAAGATCATGGTCTTGCCCGCCTGCCCGCGGGAGGATGCGTTCCGCAGGGCGAGCATCACGCGGGAGAGCTCCCCCCCCGACGCCGTCTGCGCCAAGGGGCGCAGCTCCTGCCCCGGGTTGGCGCAGAACAGGAGCTCCGCCTCGTCGAGCCCCGCCGCGGCAAGGGCCGAAGCTTCCGGCATCCTGGAGACGATCTCGGGCCGGAACTTCGCCCCGTCGAGCGCCACGCGCGTCAGCTCCTTTTCCACGGCCGCGCCCATGCGTTTCGCCCCCGCGTGCCTCCCCCTGCTCAAGGCGGAAGCGGAGGCGACGCACGCCTCCTCCTCGGCCGAAAGCAAGGCGCGCGCCTTGCGCTCCGCTTCGAGCTCCTCGTCCAGGGAGCTCCGCTCCGCCCGCAATGCGTCCAGGTGCGCGATCAGTCCCGGGACCTCCATCGAGTATTTCCGCTTCAGGCGGCGGATCTCGCTCAGGCGCTCCTCGATCTGTTCCCGCCGGGCCGCGTCGAAGGTCACCTTCCCCGCCCGGGAAACGAGCTCGCGCGCCAGTTCCTGGAGCTCGCTCCGGACGGCCCGGAGACGCTCCCCCAGCTCCTCCAGGCGCGGATCGGCGGAGGCCGCTTCCCGGACCTTGGCGGCGGCGGCCGACAGCGACGACGACGCCGAATATTCGGAGGAGGCAAGGGCTTCCTCCGCCTCCCGCAGCGCCGCCTGGATTTTCGACGCGTTCCGGAAGGAGGCATGGGACGCGGCCAGCTCCTCCTCCTCTCCCGGGACCAGGGCGGCTCGGGCAAGCTCCGCGATCCGGAAATCCAGCGACTCCATCCGCGCGCGTGCGCTTTCGGCCCGCGCGGCGGCGTCCGAAACCTCCCGCCGCAGCGCCGACACCCGCCGGAACCGGCGGCGGATCTCCCTTGCCTCCGGGAGGGTTCCGGAGAACTCGTCGATCGCCGCCAGGGCCGCCGGACGCGACAGCAGGAAGGGGACGCTGTGCTGGCCCACCATCTCCACCAGCATCGGCGCCAGCTCCGCGAGGAGGGACTGCGCGGCCGCCCGCCCGTTGAAGTACGCCCGGCTTCTTCCGGAAGCGGGGATGACGCGGCGCAGGACGAGTTCCTCCTCCCAGGGGAACCCGGCTTCCTCCCACGCATCCTTCAGGTCTTCCCTGCCGGACAGGTCGAACATCGCCGAGACTTCCGCCTCGGTCTCGCCGGTCCTCACCGCGGCCGGATCCGACTTTTCGCCCAGGGCGAGGCGGACCGCCTCCACGAGGATCGACTTGCCGGCTCCCGTTTCTCCCGTGACGATGTTCAGGCCGGGAGCGAAGGGTACGCGGACGTCTTCGAAAATGGCCAGGTGGCGGACGGACAGCTCGATCAGCATCGCGGGGTCGGGATCACCGCTCTCCCCACTTCAGCTTGGTGCGCAGGACCGTGAAGTAGTCCTTCGAGGGAGACCGGAAGAACCGCAGGGGGGCATCCGCCTTCTTCACCTCGATCACGTCCCCCTCGCGGAGGCCGAACCCCACCTGTCCGTCCAGCGTGAGGAACACGTCGGTCTCCCGGGAGCGCAGCTCCGCCCGGACCACCATGTCGTCCGGGATGACCAGCGGCCGGTTCGTGAGCGTGTGCGGGCAGATCGGCGTGATGAGGATCGTGCGCAGCATCGGGTAGACGATGGGTCCCTGCGCGGAGAGGGAGTATCCCGTCGACCCGGTGGGGGTGGAGATGATGAGGCCGTCGGCCTTGAAGGTGGACAGGTACATCTCCCCCACGGTCGTCTCGATGTCGATGATCTTGGCCAGCGCTCCCTTGTTGACGACCACGTCGTTCAGGACCGTGTAATTGGCCACCCGCTCCCCCAGGCGGTGGACGTGGGCGACCAGCATCATCCTCTCGTCGTAGTCGAAGTCGAAGGAGAAGATCTTCTCGAGAACGGGGTACAGCTCGTCCAGGGTGATCGCGGTGAGGAATCCCAGCGCCCCGAGGTTCACGCCCAGGATCGGCTTTCCGGAGGTCCCCACCACCCTCGCGGCGGAAAGGAGCGTGCCGTCGCCGCCCAGGACGATGAGGAAATCGCATTTTTCGGGCAGCTTGGAGCGGACGACGGCGTCCCCCCGGCGGACGAGGGCCGCGGTTTCCCGGTCGAGCACCACGCCCCGGCCGTTGGCGGTGAGCCACTCGCAGAGATCGGAAACGATCTTTTCCGCCCGGGGGTCGGTGTGCTTGGCGATGATCCCGGCGCACTTCATGGGGGATTAGCATAATATATCGGAAGGAAAAGGGAAAGAGACGGCACCCTGCAAGATATGCCCATGGGCGGCACGCAGAAACTGGCTCGCGCGTTCTACGACCGGGACACCGTCGCGGTCGCCAGGGACCTGCTCGGAAAACGCCTGGTGCATCGTTCCGGCGGGATCGAGCGCGTCGGCAGGATCGTGGAAGTCGAGGCGTACCTGGGGCCCCGCGATCTCGCGGCGCATTCTTCCAGGGGGCTGACGGAGCGGACCCGGGTCATGTTCGGCCCGCCCGGGCACGCCTACGTGTTCCTCGTGTACGGCATGCATTCCTGCATGAACGTCGTGACCGAGCGCGAAGGCCACGCTTCCGCGGTGCTGTTGCGGGCGGTGGAGCCGGTGAAGAACATCGAGGGAAACACCCGGGGGCCCGGCCTCTTGTGCAAGGCGATGCGCATCGACCGGGACCTGAACGGCCGCGATTTGTCGAGCGACGATTTTTTCATCGCGGATGCGCCGCCGGTCGAACCCTCGGCGATCGCGAAGAAGCCCCGGATCGGGGTGGACTACGCCGGACGGTGGGCGAGACGGCTCTTGCGGTTTTACATCCGGGGCAACCCGTTCGTATCGAAGCGGTAGCCCCCGGGCCGGGGCTTACGACCGGAAATTGACGAACTGCATGTCCAGTCCCAGGTCCTGCGCCTTGAGCAGCCGGATGACCTCCTGCAGGTCGTTGATGCTCTTCCCGGTCACGCGCACCTGCTCCTCCTGCATCTGCGACTGGACCTTGAGCCTGGTCCCCTTGACCCGGGCGACGATCTCCCTCCCCTTCTCCTTGGGGATCCCCTGCCGGATGGTGATGAACTGGCGCACCAGCCCGCCGGATGCGGGCTCCACCTTCCCGTATTCCAGCGCCTTGAGGGAGATCCCCCGCTTGACGCATTTGGACTGCAGAACGTCCAGGACCGCCTTCAACCGGAAATCGTCGTCGGAGACCACCTTGATGCCGTCTTTTTCCAGGAGGACCTCGCTCTTCGATCCCTTGAAATCGTAGCGCTGCCCGATCTCCTTGATCGTCTGGTTGACCGCGTTGTCCACCTCCTGCAGATCCACGATGGAAACGATATCGAAAGACGGCATTTTCCCCTCCGCGACGATCCGCAGACCGCCCTGCCCCGGAAACCTTCCCCTCGCGGCGAACGGTTGCGCCGGGATCTCGCCGCAAAGCGAACGGCCGTTCCTGAAGCTATAACAATTTCTGGACGGCCCCGAGGACCGCGGCGTAATCGGGTTCCGTGCCGATCTCCGGGACATGCTGGACGTACTTGACCCTGTCGTCCGCGCCGACCACGAATATCGACCGGGAAAGGAGCTTGAGTTCCTTGATCAGCACGCCGTAGGCCTGGGCGAACGAGCGGTCCTGGTAATCGGAGAGCACCTTCACCCGGTCCACTCCCGCGGCGCCGCACCACCGCTTCTGGGCGAACGGCAGGTCCAGGCTGATCGTGACCAGCGCGACCTTTTCGGGAAGCTTCGCCGCCTCCTGGTTGAACCGGCGCGTCTCCATGTCGCAAACCGGGGTATCCAGGGAAGGCACGCAGCTGAAGACCTTGATCTTCCCCTTGAAGTCCGAAAGCGAAACCGGCGCAAGGCTTCCGTCCACCGCCCGGAAATCGGGAGCCTGGTCCCCCGCCTTGATCTCCGGTCCCAGAAGGGTCACGGACTTCCCCTTGAACGTAACGATTCCCGATCTCTCCTCCATGTCGCCCCCTTTTCGCAATAGGAATGCGGATCGAATCCCCCGGCCGCCCCGTACCCTCTATCGATGTCCACGGCAGCCGTTTCGTTGCGGAATTTCGTCGGGGGCCCCTTCTCCGTGCCGACACGGGGACACGGGGATTGGCCCCGTCCCCCTTGCGGGGATACTATAGAGAAGATCATCTCGTTCCGGAGGACGGGAACCCCCATGAAGGACACCCGGCGGCCGCTGCCCCTCTTTCCCGGCGCACAACCCCCGCGCGCGCCCCTTGCCGACCGGATGCGTCCCCGGTCGCTCTCCGAATTCGTCGGCCAGGAGGAGATCCTGGGGGAAGGGAAGTTCCTCTCCTCCGTGCTCTCCGCGCGTCCCCTCCCCTCGCTGATTTTCTGGGGGCCGCCCGGCACCGGGAAGACGACGCTCGCGCGGATCATCGCCGCGGAGACGAAAGCGCTCTTCCTCCCCTATTCGGCCGTCCTGTCCGGGATCAAGGAGATCAAGGACACGCTGTCGGAGCTGAAACGGGGCGGACGGCCGGAGGAGCGCCCCGCGATCCTGTTCATCGACGAGATCCACCGGTTCAACAAGGCCCAGCAGGACGCGCTGCTCCCCTACGTCGAGGACGGCACCGTCACCCTCTTCGGAACCACGACGGAGAATCCCTCGTTCGAGATCCGCAACGCGCTGCTCTCCCGGTGCCGCGTCCTGGTCCTGTCCCCCCTGTCCCCCTCCCAGGTGGAAACCATCGCGCTGCGCGCGCTTGCCGATCCGGAACGGGGGCTCGGGAAGGAGGCGTCGTTCCTTTCCCCCGATGCGCTCCGCCACATCGTCGAGATCTCGGACGGGGACGCGCGGGTCGCCCTGAACGCCCTGGAGGCCGCGGCGGTGATCGCGGGGCACCGGAACCTGGAGCAGGTCGATGTCGCGGTGGCCGAGGAGGCGCTCCGCCGGAAGGCGCTGCTCTACGACAAGGACGGGGAGGAGCACTACAACCTCATCTCCGCGCTGCACAAGAGCCTGCGGGGGTCGGACCCGGACGCCGCCCTCTACTGGCTGGCGCGGATGCTCGACGGGGGCGAGGACCCGCTCTACATCGCCCGCCGGATGATCCGGTTCGCCTCGGAAGACGTCGGGAACGCCGCCCCCGGAGCGCTCCAGCTCACCCTGGCGGCCGCGGAAGCCTACCGGACCCTGGGAAGCCCCGAGGGGGAGCTCGCCCTGGCGCAGGCGGCCGTTTACCTGGCCACCGCGCCCAAGAGCAACCGCGTGTACACGGCGTTCCAACGCGCGATGGGGGACGTGAAGGCCGGCGGGAGCCACCCGGTGCCCCTGCACCTGCGCAACGCCCCCACCCGCTTGATGCAGGAGCTGGGGTACGGCGAGAAATACCAGTACCCGCACGACTTCGCCGATGCCTTCGTCCCGGAGAACTACTTCCCCGAAACGCTCGGCAGGCGGAAATACTACGAGCCCTCGGACGCGGGCTACGAAAAGACGATCTCCGAACGGCTCAAGACCTGGTGGGGCGGCCTCCGGAAAAAGTAGGGCGTTGGTCCCTTCACCGCAATTCCCTTCTACTCCTTCCAGTGAATGCAGGAGACGGGGCACAGATCCATCGCTTCCTGGATCGCCGCCTCCGTATCCCCCGCGGGATCGAACACCTCGGCCTTCGTGTCGTCGTCGAACCGGAATACGGTCGGGACGGTGTCCACGCAGACCCCGCAGCTGATGCATTCTTCCTTCACCACGTAAGGGATTCTGGCCATGCGCTGTCCTCCAGGTGCGTCTTATCGAATGCCGGAATTGCATTGGGCCATGGTCCCAAGATCCATGGCGGCGGGATTCGCGGCGCGCTCGTTCCGCTGCAGCCACCGGGTGGTCCGTCGGCACGGGTGATGCCTGCGTTCAGCTGCGGACCGCGAGGCGGTCCGTCAGCTGCAACGCAGATCCAATTATACGACGTCCGGTGAAAGTTCTCCCCGGGAACCCCGCTGCGCACGCCTCGCCTATATAATGAAAAGGGAGGTTGGCATGGGAAAATCGGGTATTGCAGCCGTCCTGGACGGCGGCGATCGGCTGCCGCCGCCTCCGGGAAATTCCGACTACGATGTCGTGGTGGTGGGCGGAGGTCCGGCGGGGCTTGCGGCCGCATCCTACTGCGGAAGGAAGTTCCTCCGGACCGCGGTCTTCGAGGGAGACTGCTGGGGAGGGATCCTCACCCGATGGTGCCCGGACAAGAAGATCGACAACTACCCCGGAACCCCGCCGGGCGTGCGGGCCGAGGAACTCGCCCGGTCCCTGGTCGACTTCGCCGAACGCTCCGGAGTGGACCTCATCGGGAAAAGGGTCGAGGAGATCACCCGGAACGGGGAGATCCGGACGGGGAACGAAACCTACCGGGGGAATGTCGTCATCCTGGCCAACGGCAGCACGGCGGCGGAGGCAGGCATCCCGCGAGAAAGGGAGCTCGCGATGGAAGGCGGCGGGGTATTCTACCGCATTCCGGATCCTTCCCGTTTCCGCGGCTGCCGCGTCGTCATCGTCGGGGGAGGGGACACCGCCGCATCCCACGTCCAGCGCCTTCGGGGGGTCGCCAGCCGGGTCACCGTCGTGCACCGCCAGACGGAGCTGCGGTGCGGGCGCGAAGAAATCCATGCGATCGAAGGGGACGGGGACTGCGAGGTCTGCCTGCAGACGGCGGTGGAGACGATCCTGGGGGATGACCGGGTGGAGGGGGTCCGTCTCAAGGATCTTTCGAAGGGAGCGACGCGCGACCTGGAGGCCGATGCCGTGGTGATGGCCGTCGGGACGATGCCCAACTTCGCGATGTTCCGGAACCTGGGCGTCTCCCTGGACCCCAAGGGCCAGGTCGCCACCGACCCCTGGCAGCGGACCAGCGTCCCGCGGTTCTTCGCGGTCGGCGACGTGTGCTCTCCGCTCAAGATGATCATCACCGCGGTGGCGCAGGCCGCAACCGCCGCGCACCAGGCCTACGCGGAGGTCCGCTCTCCGTACTGGAAATGACGGGAGGCGCGCCGGATCAGGCGGGGAGAAGCGTCCCCGCTTCGGCGTTTTCCTCCAGGTAGGCGATGAAGACGTCCACGCACTCGGAGTCGAACTGGGTTCCCTTGCAGCGGATCAGCTCTTCCATGGCGTCGTCGCGGGTCCGCGTCGGCTTGTAGGCGCGCGCCGAGATCATGGCGTCGAAACAGTCCGCGACCGAAAGGATGCGGGCAGCCAGCGGAATCTCCTCGCCCTTCAGGCCGTCGGGATAGCCTTTGCCGTCGACCCGCTCGTGGTGATGGCGGACGATGGGACAAAGGCGAGCGAGCGACCCGACCGGCTTCAGGATGTTTTCCCCCCCGATGGGATGCCCGAGAACGAACGACACCCCGTCGGCAGGAAGCGCTCCCCGGTTGTGAAGGATATGGTCCGGCATGCCGATCTTGCCGATGTCGTGCAGGAGGGCCGCAGACTCGAGGTCTTTCACGAACCATTCGGGCTGGTTCAACCTCCTGGCGATCTCGACCGAAAATTCCGTGACGCGCCGGGAGTGGCCCCGGGTGTACTTGTCCCGCGCCTCGACCGCCGTCGCCAGCGCCGCAACCGTCTCAACGTAGGTCTTCTCCATGCTGCTCTTCAGGTCCGCGTTCTCCAGGGCGATCGCGACCTGGGTGGCCAGGTTCTGGATCATCAGCAGGTCGTCCCCCGTGACCTCCTTCTGCCCCTGGCGGAGACCGATGCTGATCACGCCGCGGTTCTTCCCGGCGGACGCCATGGGGACGTGGATCGCCCACGGCATGCTCTTCTCCAGCGCCGTGAGCCCTCCCGGCTTCCCCCAGGGCATCGATTCCGAGGTGGTCACCAGCTGCGAATGGGAGGCGACCCAACCCACGATCCCCTCCCCCGTCGGGATCACGGTGGACTTCATGTCGTCGGAAAGTCCCTTGGAGGCCCGCACCCGGAGCGTCCTGCCGTCCGGGGAGGCGGTAAAGATCGCCCCTACCTCCAGTGCGGTCAGGGAGATCAGCGTATCCAGGAAGACCTCGAACATGTCCGACATGTCGTGGGGCCCGGTGGCGCTGCTGAAGACCTGGGACAGAAGGCTCTGCATCTGCTTCCTGGATGCCTGCAGGCTGTCG
The DNA here is from genome assembly GCA_003105225.1 of Deltaproteobacteria bacterium. Classification (GTDB taxonomy): domain Bacteria; phylum Desulfobacterota; class Deferrimicrobia; order Deferrimicrobiales; family Deferrimicrobiaceae; genus FEB-35. The sequence continues at coordinate 8,240 of PQAK01000051.1, forward strand.
ACGGTCTGCTGGAGCCGGCTCGTGATCCGGTTGAAGTTCCGGGCCAGGTTGCTGATCTCGAAGGCCGTATCGGTGCTGACCCTCCGGGTGATGTCCCCATCCGCGATGGCCGCGGACTCCCTGCCCGCGCGCAGGAGGGCATGAACCACGGACCGGGTCACGAAATACCCCGCGGTCCCGAGAAGGATCGCGAACGCGGTCAGCGCCAGGATCTGGGTCGTGTCCCTGATCCCTCCGGACGCGTATTCGGTGAAGACATATACCGCGAGGAGCAGGGGAACCACGAACATCGCCGAGAATGCGACGATGAACTTCCTCGCCAGCGTCTCGGCTTTCGCGCCGGTTTTTACCGCGCCTTCGGATTTCGGGTCGACTCCGGACAAGTGCGCCTTCCCCCCTTTGCGACGAACGTCGGGAGCGCCGTTCGGACGGCTGCCCCCCCGACACTATAGTAGTTATCGCCTGCCGGCGGAAGAACTTTAGCCCCTCGGGGGCGCCTGCCGGATTTCGTTCCGGTCAGCCCTTCATCGACCCCGTCCTCATGTAGCGGGTATGCCACGAAAACGCCTCTTCGAGGAGGTGCGGCGTATGCTTCCCGGGGGAATGGTTCATGGCCCGGAAATAGTAGTCCTTGAGCATGGGACGGTAGTCGGGATGGACGCATTTGTCGATGATCTGTACGGCGCGCTGCTTCGGGGAAGTCCCCCGGAGGTCGGCCAGCCCCTGCTCGGTGACGACCACGTCCACGTCGTGCTCGCAGTGGTCGACGTGGGACACCATCGGGACGACGCAGGAGATGTCCCCGCGGGCCGCAACCGACGACGTGGTGAAGATCGAGATGAACGAGTTCCGGGCGAAGTCGCCGGAGCCGCCGATGCCGTTGATGATCCGGGTGCCGTTGACGTGGGTCGAGTTGACGTTTCCGTAGAGATCGAACTCCACGCACCCGTTCATCGCCAGCACCCCCAGCCGCTTGATGACCCCGACGTGGTTGCTGATCGACTGGGGCCGCAGGAGGATCTTGTCCTTGTACGCGCCGATGTTCGCCTTGAATTTTTCGACCACGGGGGGCGACACGGAGAACGCCGTCGACGACGCGAACGTGATCTTCCCCGCGTCGATGAGCGCCAGCATCCCGTCCTGGATCACCTCGGTGTAGACGGTCAGGTTCTCGAACTCCGAGTCCAGCAGCCCGTAGAGCACCGCGTTGGCGACGTTGCCGACGCCCGACTGCAGCGGCAGGAGGTTCGCGGGCAGCCGCCCCTTCTTCACCTCGTGCCGGAAGAATTCGAGGATGTGCCCGGAGATCGCCTTGCTGTCCTCGTCCGGCTCCTTGAACACCGTGGTCCGGTCGGGGTGGTTCGTCTCGACGATCGCCTTGATCTTCTCCGGGGGGCACGTCAGGTACGGGGTCCCGATCCGGTCGGAGGGCTTGAGGATCATGATCGGCTGGACGTTCGGCGGCATCTCGGGCTCGTAGACGTCGTGCATCCCCTCCAGCTCCAGCGGCTGGTAGTGGTTGACCTCGAGGATCACTTCCCGCGCGGCGTCGATGAAGACCTGGTTGTTCCCCACCGAGGTGGAGGGGATGAGCTTGCCGTCCTCGGTGATGCCGGTCACCTCGATGATCGCGGTATCGAGCTCGCCGAAGAATCCGCACCGGACGTACTGGGCGACCGCCCCCAGGTGGAAGTCGAAATATTCCATCTTCCCGAAATTGATCTTCTCGCGGGCGATCGGGTCGGAGTTGTACGGCATCCGCAGCTCGATCCCGTCCACCATCGCCAGCGCCCCGTCGAGCTCGCTGCTGGTGGAGGCCCCCGTCATGACGACGATGCGGAACTTCCCGCCCTTGCTGTGCTCCCGCAGGATGTGCTCGGCGAGCGCCTGCGGGACCAGCTTCGGGTAGCCGGAGCCGGTGAATCCGCTCATGCCGACCTTGTAGCCGCTCCGGATCAGCTCGGCCGCATCCGTGGCGTAGGTGATCTTCCCCTTGAGCTCCTTGCACTTCACGCGCTGCCCTCTCATCATGCCGCTGCTCCTTTCCTGGTCGCCCGTGTGCGCGCGAAGGCCGCGGCCGGGAGGCGCCGGATTCTCTTTCATCCCTTTCGGGCTTTTTTCCCGAGCGGCGATCCCTTCGACCGCCTCCCCGGCGATCGACGCGACGCTTCCCGCATCCTCCGGGGACAGGCCTCCCCCCCGGATCCGCAGCTCGACCCCGGGACGGAGTTCCACGCTCTCCCAGCGGTCGGACTCCATCCGCTGAAGGACGGCCTCCAGGTAATCGTCGGCGCGGCCCCCGATCATCGCCCGGATCTTCCGGAGGGGGAGGTCCCGGGATTGCAGCGCCTTGACCACCAGCACCTGGAGAAAATGGCGGTATCCGTAAACCGCCCGCGTCCCGGAATACCGCAGGGGGCGGTCGATGAGCCCCGTCGTCGCGTAATACCGGATCGTCCGCTCGGATGCGACTTCGGCGACCTTGTATCGTCCCTGCTTCCCGGCCATGACCGGCGTCCACCGGGAGGCAAGCGCCACCAGTTCCTCGAGGGTGAGGTCTTCCCTGCCGCGCAGGGTATCGAAGATCAGGTGAAGATCGTTGGACATTCTTGACACTATTTACTGCAATCACTATATAGTGTCAAATATAAATTTACGCACCCCTTTTCCCTCGCGCATGAGAATCAAAAATATCAATTCCAAATCGGCATGTTATGGATATACGGGCAAGGAAGATCCAACCCATGGAACAGGATGCTGGATCGCATATCGCTGCAGGGAACTGTCAACCTGGCGGGCGGGTGTCCGGGAAAAGCTGGCTGGGAGGGAAGGGGTCGAACCTTCATTAGAGGCTCCAAAGGCCCCTGTCCTGCCGTTAGACGACCTCCCAAAGCCGATACGACGCAACGGCCGGCGGCGGATCCCCGCTTCGGAAACGGCGGACGCCGCCGGCCGGTCGCCGGCACGGGAGAATCTTAGCGGGCCGCCACCATGCCGTCAAGCTTGCGGATCTCCCGCTCGTATTCCGAGAGGACCGCGTTCTCGATCCTGTCGCGCGTCTCGTTGTTGAGCGGGTGGGCCGTGTCCCGGTAGGTGCCGTCCTTCTTCTTTTTGCTGGGCATGGCGACGAAGAGCCCGTTGTTGCCGTCGATGACCTTCAGGTCGCGCACCACGAAACAGTTGTCGAAGATGATCGTCGCATACCCCTTGAGCTTCTCGTTGTCGGACACGGGATAAACCTTGACCTCGGTGATTTCCATCTCCCCCCTCCTCCCCTGCCTCAGATGTTTTGGGCGACAAACAGCGCTCGCCCGCCTTCCCTTGAAAGCATCCCCCGCGCTTCGCATGCCGCTTCCGCGCTGCCGAACAACCCGAACACCGCGGAACCGCTCCCCGAAAGTCCCGCCGTCCTGGCGCCGGCGGCGTAAAGCTCCTTCTTGATCGCGCCGATCTCCGGCCGCGCCCCCTCCCAGGCGCTCTCGAAATCGTTGGAAACGGAAGGGACCAGGTCTTCCCAGTCCCGGAATGCGGGCACCTCCCGGTCCGGCGCGGGCGCCTCCGCGCATCGTCGCAACCTTGCGTAGCCTTCCCGGGTGGAGAGACCGAACGGCGGCTTGACGATCAGCGCGTGGAACGGTACGCCCCACGCGAGAGGGGTCAGGAGGTCCCCGATCCCCTCCGCAAGAGCCGGAACTCCCAGCGTGAAGAACGGAACGTCCGCCCCGATACGGACCGCCATTTCCCGGAGCGCCTCCCTTGGGGGAACGCGCCCCGTGAGCGCGATCAATCCTTTCAGCGTGGCAGCCGCATCCGAGCTGCCGCCTCCGAGACCCGATTCGACCGGTATCCGCTTCCGGATTCGTATCCGGACCCCTCTCGGGGTTCCGGCCCATTCCATGAACAGCGCGGCCGCTCGATGGCAGGTGTTCGAGGCGTCCGTTGGAATCCGGGGATCGTCGGAGGATATCCGGATCCCCGAAGCCGCCTCCTCCACCGTTATCTCGTCATAAAGAGATACAGGAACCATTACCGACATTATATTGTGAAAACCGTCGGGGCGCTTGCCGAATACCTTGAGAGAGATGTTCAGCTTGGCGGGAGCGAGATAGGAAAATCCAAGGGGTGCGTTCACGGCGCGCTCATATCAAACATTGTTTTCGGAAAAAATACTACCGTTGCCTGTTTTTGTCAAGCAATGCGAGGCGCGCCCGCGGGCGGAAGGGGAACGGAACCCTATCGTGTTCGGAATCGATAGGTTACGAGGATGGAAAAACGGGCGGTCAACCCTGCTTCCGGAACCGGAATCCGGATTTGCCGTCGCTATCTACCTGAATGGTGTCCCCTTCACGGAATTCTCCCTGCAGGATTTTCATCGCAAGGGGATCCTGGATGTGCTTCTGGATCGCGCGCCGCAGCGGCCTGGCCCCGTAGGTCGGGTCGTAACCGATGTCCGCGAGCCGCTCCCTTGCCGCCGGGGAAAGCGTGACGGCCAGCTTTCGGTCGGCCAGCCGCGCATTCACCTCACGGATCATGAGCTCCACGATCGCGGAAAGCTGCTCCTTGCCCAGCGAGCGGAACAGGAGGATCTCGTCCAGGCGGTTCAGGAACTCGGGCCGGAACGTCCTCCGGAGCTCCTCCATCACGCGGTCCCTGAGAACCTCCTCCCCCTTCCCGGCCAGTTCCTGGATCCAGTGGGATCCGACGTTGGAGGTGAGGATGATCACGGCGTTCCGGAAATCGACGGTGCGTCCCTTCCCGTCCGTCAGCCGGCCGTCCTCGAGCACCTGCAGGAGGATGTGGAACACGTCGGGGTGGGCCTTCTCCACCTCGTCGAAAAGGATCACCGCGTACGGCTTCCGGCGGATCGCCTCGGTCAAGGCCCCGCCTTCTTCGTAGCCCACGTACCCCGGCGGTGCGCCGATCATTCTCGCGACGGAGTGCTTTTCCATGTATTCCGACATGTCGAGCCGGACCATGGCGGCCTCGTCGTCGAACAGGAACTGCGCCAGCGCCCGCGCGAGCTCCGTCTTCCCGACGCCGGTCGGCCCCAGGAACAGGAACGACCCGATGGGGCGGCGGGGGTCCTTCAATCCCGATTTGGCGCGCCGGATCGCGCTGGACACCAGGCGGACCGCCTCCTCCTGCCCCACGACCCGCTCTCCGAGCCGCTCCTCCATCTTCAGGAGCTTCTGGATCTCCCCTTCGACCAGCCGGGCAACCGGAATCCCGGTCCAGCGGGATACGATCTGCGCGATGTCCTCCTCGTCCACCTCTTCCTTCAGAAGCCGGTCCCCCTCTCCCTGTCCGGAACCCGCCCGGGAGAGCTCCTCCGCCTCGCGCGCAAGGGCCGGGATCGCGCCGTACTTGAGCTCCGACGCCTTTTCCAGGTTCCCTTCCCGCTCGGCCCGCTGCATCTCAGAGGTCGCCTTCTCGATCCGCTCCTTTACCGACCGGCTCCTGGCGATCGATTTCTTCTCCTCTTCCCACTGGGCGCGGAGCCGGGCCGCCTCCCGGGACAGGGAGGACAGCTCCATGTCGATCCGCGCGCGCCTCTCGGCCGACGCCGGATCGACTTCCTTCGAGAGCGCCTGCCGCTCCATCTCGAGCTGGATCTTCTTCCGCTCCACCTCGTCGATCGCCGTCGGGAGGGAGTCGATCTCGATCTTGAGCCGCGACGCCGCCTCGTCGACCAGGTCGATCGCCTTGTCGGGGAGGAACCGGTCGGTGATGTACCGGTGGGAGAGGGTCGCCGCGGCGACCAGCGCCGCATCCTTGATGCGGACCCCGTGGTGCACCTCGTAGCGCCCCTTGAGCCCCCGGAGGATGGCGATCGTGTCCTCCACGGACGGCTCGCCCACCAGCACCGGCTGGAACCGGCGCTCGAGCGCCGCGTCCTTCTCCACGTACTTCCGGTATTCGTCGAGCGTCGTCGCGCCGACGCACCGCAGCTCCCCCCGCGCCAGCGCGGGCTTGAGCATGTTGGAGGCGTCCATCGCCCCTTCCGCCTTGCCCGCCCCCACCAGGGTGTGCAGCTCGTCGATGAAGAGGATCACCCGCCCTTCGGCCGCCGCGATCTCCTTGAGCACGGCCTTGAGCCGGTCCTCGAACTCGCCGCGGTACTTCGCCCCGGCGATCAGCGCGCCCATGTCCAGCGCCAGCACCCGCTTGTCCTTCAGGCCTTCCGGCACGTCCCCGGTGACGATCCGCTGGGCCAGCCCCTCCACGATCGCGGTCTTTCCGACGCCCGGCTCGCCGATCAGGACCGGGTTGTTCTTGGTCCTGCGGGAGAGGACCTGGATCACCCGGCGGATCTCGTCGTCCCGGCCGATCACCGGGTCGAGCTTCTCCCGCCGGGCCATTTCGGTCAGGTCCCGGCCGTACTTCTCGAGCGCCTGGTACTTGTCTTCCGGGTTTTCGTCCGTGATCCGCTGACTCCCCCGGATCGAGGTCAGCGCGGACAGGAGCGATTCCCGGCCGATTCCATGCTTCCGGAGCAGTTCCGCGACTTTTCCCTGGGGCTCCGAGGCGAACGCCAGGAGAAAGTGCTCGGCCGAGAGGTACTCGTCCTTGAAGGCATCGGCTTCCGCGACGGCGCGCTGGAACAGGGGTTCCATCCGGGGGGAAAGCCCGCGGGATACGATTCCCGAAACCTTCGGAAACGTGGAGAGGAGGGAGACGGCTTCGGCGGCGAGCCGTTGCGGGGTGGCCCCGGCCCGCGCGAACAGGTCCGCCGCGACTCCGCCCTCCTGCTGCAGGAGCGAGACGAACAGATGCTCCGGCTCCACCTGCGCGTGCCCGCGTTCGGAAGCCAGCCGGACGGCGTCCTGCAGCGCTTCCTGGGATTTGACCGTGAGCTTGTCGAGGGAAATCAATTGCGCCCTCCGCAATGCGGCCCGCCCCGGCGGCTGCCGGGGCGGGCCGAAGGGCCGGTCTACTTGTTCTTCACGGCGAGGAAGAGCCTGGCGTCGCCCCGCTCCACCAGGAACAGGACGGTCTTCTCGCTCTTGACCTTCTTCATGGATTTCTGGAACTCGGCCGCGTTTGCAACGGCTTCGCGGTTGATCTGACGGACGACGTCCCCTTCCTGGAAGCCGGCATCGTCCGCGGGACTACCGGGCTCCACGGAGGTAACCAGGACGCCCTTGCGGTTTTCGATTTCCAGGTGCCTCGCAACCTCCGGGGTGATGTCCTGGACCGTCAGTCCGAGCCCCTTGGTGAGATCCGGGGCGCCGGCACGCTTGCCGGGCTCCCCCTCCATCTCGCCGACGGTCACCGGGATCGAGACCTCCTTGCCCTCCCGGATGACCTTGACGTCGACCTTCTTCCCTGGGGGGACCGCCGCGACGATCTGGGGAAGCTCATGCTCGTCGGAGACGGTCTTGCCGTTGAACGCCACGATCACGTCCCCCGAACGGATCCCCGCCTTGGCGGCGGGCCCATCCTTGGTCACGTCCGCCACCAGGGCGCCTTTCCTTCCCGGGACGTTCAGCGATTCCGCCATGTCCGGCGTGAGTTTCTGGATGTAGACGCCCAGCCACCCGCGCGTGACCTTCCCCTTTTCCTTGAGCTGCCCGAGGATCGCTTTCGCAAGGTGGATGGGGGTGGCGAACCCGATCCCCTGGCCTCCCTGGATGATCGCCGTGTTGATCCCCACGACCTCCCCCTTCAGGTTGAACAGGGGGCCGCCGGAGTTCCCGGGGTTGATCGAGGCGTCGGTCTGGATGAAGTCGTCGTAGGGGCCGGAGCCGATGATCCGCCCCTTGGCGCTCACGATCCCCGCGGTGACGGTATGGCCCAGGCCGAACGGGTTCCCGATCGCCAGGACCCACTCCCCGATCGCCAGCTTCTCCGAGTCGCCGAGGCGGACGAAGGGCAGCTTCTTCCCCGCCGCGATCTTGATGAGCGCGATGTCGGTCTTGGGATCGGTCCCGACGACCTTCGCCTTGAACTCCTCCTTGTCGAGGAGGGTCACCGTGATCTCGTCGGCCTTCTCCACCACGTGGTTGTTGGTCAGGATGTACCCGTCCTCCGAGACGATGAACCCGGAACCCAGGCTCCGCCGCTTCTGCTCCCGCGGCATGTTCCCGAAGAAATTGTTCCAGAAATCCTCGAAGGGGTCCTGCTGCCCGAAGGGGCTTCGCATCCGCGGGCGGTTGAACCGCACCACCTGGGTGGTGCTGATGTTCACGACCGCCGGCGAGACTTCCTTGAAAAGGGTCGGGATGTCCACCGGGACCATCCGCGCCGCCTGCGTGGTCGGGACCGCGGGATCCTTGTCCTTGTTTCCCAGGAACAGCGCATTGCTGATCGGCGGCAGGTTGAACGCCGCCGAGATCACGAGGCCGGCGGCCACCGCCGCCAGCAGAAGAACGACGACCTTGCTTTTCCGGATCACGTTTCCTTCCCTCCTGCGCCCTGTCCGGCTTTCATCACCGCGAGATACGCCATCCGGAGGTGGTACAGGCCTTCGCCCAGCACCTCGTTTTCCTCCTCCGTCAGGTTCCCCTTCGTCTTCTCCTGGAGGATCACGAGAAGATCGATCGAGTCCTTGGCGGCCGGCAGGTTGACCGGGGACCGTTTCCCGTCCGGGGCCTGAATCATCCCCAGGTGGGCCATGGCGCCGAACTGCAGCGTACCCACCAGGTCCAGGAAGGCGGGGCCGCCCACCGCGGAAGCTGCGTCTTCAGGGCGTTTCTTCCCTTCGACACCGCCCGCCCCCGGCCGGTTCCCGGTTTCCCCGGGGGACGCGGGGGGAGGCGGGGGAACCGCGGCCGGTGGTTCCCTGTCCTCGTCGGCCCTCCCCCGCTTGTCGACTACCTTGAATCCCTTGCTCTCCGGATCGGACATTCAGATGGGCACCTTTTGAGTGATGACCGCCACTTCCCCGCCGATCTCCTCGACGAAGAAACGGTCGGATTCCTTCCAGCGCAGCGTGACCGGCATCTTCACCTTCTCGTCGATGAACCGCTTGAGGAACCGGGCGCCGTACTTCACGCAGAACCCCGCGCGCGCCAGGGCGGAAAGGGCTTCCGGGCTCACTTCCACGGTCTTCCCGTGCACCGCCATCGTCGCGCGGATCCGGTCGACGTAGAGGGCCGCGATGGACCGGACCTCCTCGAACGTCAGCGGGGAAAAAACGATCACGTCGTCGAGCCGGTTGATGAATTCCGGCGTGAACCGGTTCTCCACCGCCTTGAGCACGCTCTTCTTGACCGGCTCGAAATCCTCCGGTCCGGGCCCGAACCCCATCGGCCGGGTCAGCTTCGACAGCTCCTCCGCCCCGAGGTTGCTCGTCATGATGATGATCGTGTCGGAGAAGTAGACCTTCTTCCCGCGCCCGTCGGTCAGCCACCCCTCGTCGAACGCCTGGAGGAAGAGGTTGTGGACGTAGGTGTCGGCCTTCTCGATCTCGTCGAGGAGGACCACGGTGTACGGGTTGTCCCTCACCTGGTTCGTGAGGATCCCTCCCCGCTCGGACCCGACGATCCCGCGCGGCATCCCGATCAGCTTGTCGACCGCCAGCGCGCCGTCGCGGTACTCGGACATGTCGACGCGGACCATGTGGCGCTCGTCGCCGAAGAGGTACTCCGCCAGCGCCTTGGCCATCTCCGTCTTCCCGACGCCCGTGGGCCCGAGGAAGAGCAGCACGCCGTCCGGCCGGTAGATGTTCGCCTTGAGCGGTCCCTTGTTGAGCCGCAGCGCCTTGGCGACGGCCCCGATGGCCTCCTTCTGGCCGATCACCCGTCCGGCGATCCGCTCCTCGATGTCCCGGAAGCGGTCGATGACGTCCCGCTTCACGATGTCCACGGGAGTATTCGTCTCCCCCGAGATGACGTCCAGGACGTCCCGCGCCGTGACGGTCTTCTCCTCGTCTCCGCGGATCTCCACGCGCACGCAGGCCGTGTCGATCCAGTTGATCACCTTGTCGGGCAGCCGCAGGGACCGGGCGTACCGGTCGGACATCGAGAGCGCGAAGTCGATCGCCTCGTCCTGGATCTCCACCCCGTAGTTCGCCTCGAGCCGGGGCTTGAGGCCGAACAGGATCTCCCGCGTCTCGTCGATCGTGGGCTCCTCGATCTTGACCACGCGGAACCGCCGGGAGAGCGCCTCGTCCTCCTGGATGATCTCCTTGTACTCGGTGACCGTGGTGGCGCCGATGATCTGCACCTCGCCGCGCGCCAGGGCCGACTTGAAGATGTTCGCCGCGTCGGAGGGGACGCCCATCGCGGAGCCCGCGCCGATCAGGGTGTGCGCCTCGTCGATGAAGAGGATGATGTTCTTCCGCTCCTTGACCTCGGCGATCACCTTCTCGATCCGGTCCTCGAACATCCCCCGGAAGACGGTCCCGGCCACGACGGTGTTCATCTGGAGGTTGACGACCTGGTGCTCCCGCAGCCGCTCCGGGACCCGGTGCGGCTCGTACTCCAGCCGCATCGCGAGCCCTTCCGCCACGGCGGTCTTCCCGACCCCGGGATCGCCGATGATCATCACCGAGTTGCTCCGGTCCTTGTGGCACAGGTATTCGACGATCTGGTCGATCTCCCGCTCGCGCCCGATGATCGGCGGGATCTTCCCCTCGCGGGCGAGCAGGTTCAGGTTCACCCCGAAGGCGCGCAGGTTCGCCGGCAGCTCGTAGCGCTTCCGGAACTCCTCGACCTTCTCCTCGCGGCTGCGCAGCTGCGAGGCGAAACGGGACAGCGCGAGCGCGGGGTCCACCCCGTAGCTCTTGAGGATCCGCGCCGGGATCGAATGGACCTCGTGGAAGATGCCGAGGAACAGGTCCTCGGCGTCGATCTGGGAGCGCCGGTTCCGCTGGGCCGTCTCCCACGCGACGCGGAACACCTGCTTGGTTGCGGGGGGAACCTTGAGGCCCACCCCGAGGTACTGGCGGGAGATGTTCAGGTGTTCGTTCACCGAATAGAGCACCGCCTCGACGTTCAGGCCGATCGACGCCATCAGCTCCCGGAACAGCGGCTTTTCCTGCTCGGCGAACGCGATGAACAGGTGCTCGAGCCCCAGGTAGTAATGGTGGCGGCGCTGCGACTCCTCGATCGAGGCGTTCAGCACCCGGTGCCCGGACTCGGAAAGCTTCTCCCTGTAGAACGAAATCTCCATCATGACGCCGCGGTTCTCCTCTCGGGCCGGTTCAACGGACGCCGGCCGTCATCGCCCGCAGACGCTCCACCCGCTTTTCGACGGGAGGATGCGTGCTGAACAGGGAAAGCAGGCCCCCGCCCGTCAGCGGGCTCACGATGAACAGGTGCGCCGTCGCCGGCGCGGCGTCCATCGGGACCTCCCGGGAGATCCCCGAGATCTTCTCCAGCGCCCGGGCAAGCGACATCGGCTTCCCGCAGAACCTGGCGCCGGTTTCGTCGGCGAGGTATTCCCGGGAACGGGACACCGCCATCTGGATGAGCATGGCGCCGATCGGGGCCACGATCGCCATGAAGAGCAGGCCGAAGGCCCCCCCGCGGTCGTCGTCCCGGTCGCGGCCCCCGCCGCCGAAGATCGCGGCGAACTGCGCGAACCGGGCGAGCATCATCACCGCCCCCGCCAGCGTCGCCGCCACCGTGCCGACCAGGATATCGCGGTTCCGGACGTGGGCCATCTCGTGCGCCAGCACCCCCTCCAGCTCGTCGGGGGAGAGCATCCGGAGAATCCCTTCCGTCGCCGCCACGGCCGCGTGCTGCGGGTTCCGCCCCGTCGCGAAGGCATTGGGGGAATCCGTCGGGATGATGTAGACCTTCGGCATCGGCAGTCCCGCCGCCAGGCTCAACCGCCGGACGACCCCGTGCAGCTGCGGCGCCTCCGCCTCGGTGACTTCCCTGGCCCCGTACATCCGGAGGACGATCTTGTCGGAGAACCAATACGCCCCGAAATTCATCAGAACGGCCAGGCCGAACGCCATCGCCATCCCGCTGCGCCCCCCCATGGCATTCCCGATCAGGAGGAACAGCACGGTCAACACTGCCAGGAGCAATCCGGTCTTCAAGGTGTTGCCCATCGTTCTCTCGTCTCCCCCGCTTCCACTAATACGAAGCGCACCCTGCTGGTATGGATTCCATTATAGACAAATCAGTTCCAACCGCCTCGTAAATTCGGATCCTCGAACGCCGCGATCCGATCCACGAGATTGAGGAATTCCTCCGTGCGGAGACCGGGGACCGCCACGTGCAGGATAACGTATTGATCTCCACGCGACGTGGTTCCCGGCACCGGGACCCCTTTTCCCCTGAGGCGGAGCTTCCTCCCGCTGGAGGATCCCGGCGGGACCGCCATCATGACGCGGCCGTCGATCGTGGGAACCGAGATTTTCGCCCCCTTCACCGCCTCGGAATAGTGGATCGGGATGTCGAGGAGGATGTCGCTCCCTTCCCGCCGGAAATACGGGTGGGGCAGCATCCGGAGCGTGATCACCAGGTCCCCGCTTCCGGCGGGGCCGGCCGTCTCCTCCCCCTTGCCCGCCACGCGGATCTTGGAGCCGTCCTGCGCGCCGGCCGGGATCTTCACCTTGATTCTCTCCTCCTGCCGGACCGCGCCCGACCCGAAACACTGCGGGCACCCCTTGCGCCCCGAGCGTCCCGTGCCGCCGCAGGAAGCGCACGCCCGCGGCCGGGAGTAACGGATTTCCCGGACCGTGCCCTGCGCCATGTCGAGGAACTCCACCGGGACCTCCACGTGGATGTCGCGTCCCCGGCCGGCCTGGGCGAACCCCCCGCGCCCCCCGCGCAGCAGGTCGCCGAAGATCTCGTCGAAATCGACGGTCTCGGTATGATAGACACGCCCTCCCGGCTCGAAGCCGAAGCCGCCGGGACCCCCGAAAGGCCCTTCCTGCCGGAATCCCCCGGAGAAGGCGCCGCTCCGGACGGCGTCGTATTCCTCCCGCTTCTTCCGGTCGCTCAGGACCTCGTTGGCCTCGTTGATCTCCTTGAACCGCGCCTCGGCCGCCTTGTCCCCCGGGTTGAAATCCGGATGGTGCTTCTTGGCCAGCCGCCGGAACGCCTTCTTGATCTCCTCCTCCTTGGCGTTCTCCGGCACGCCCAGGATCGCATAGTAGTCCTTCTTCGGATCCATCGCGGATGGACCCCCTTTCCCGGGAGACGCCCCGGGGGGCCGGAACGCCCCCCGGTTCCCGGACCCGCCTGCCGCTATCTCACGTCGACCTTGATCTGCTTGGGCTTGGCCTGCGCCTTCTTCGGGAGCTGCACCTCGAGCACGCCGTCCTTGAACTTCGCGCTGATCTTATCCTGCTCCACCGATGTGGGCAGGGAGAACGAGCGATGGAACGAACCGTAGGCGCGCTCGATCCGATGGTAGTTCTCTTCCTTGACCTCCTTCTCGAACTTCCGCTCCCCGTGCAGGGAAAGAATGCCGTCCTTGACATCCACGCCGATCTGGTCCTTCTCCACGCCCGGAAGCTCCGCCTTGACGACGACGGCATCGTCGGTTTCGTAAATGTCGACCGCGGGCGTCCACATCCCTTTCGCCAGCGCTTCGTCGCGCCCCCGGGTGCGGGAAAAGGTGTCCTCGAAAAGCTGGTTCATCTTGTCCTGGATCCCCGACAAGTCCCGTAACGGGTCCCACCACCGCACAATGGCCATGGTTCCTCCTCCTTTCATCCGGCCTGTATCGTGGGCCGGCCCGGCCGGAAGGCCGGGCCGGCGGTGTTCGACGGAACCGCTGGAATCAGGCGGCCACCTTGATCTGCTTCGGCTTGGCCGCTTCCTTCTTCGGGAGATGGATCTCGAGCACGCCGTTTTTCATCCTGGCGGTGATCTTCTCCTCGTCGACGGAGCCCGGGAGCGGGAACGATCGGTGGAAGGCGCCATATGCCCGTTCCATGCGGTGATAGCTCTCCTCCTTGACCTCGCGCTCGAGCTTCCGCTCTCCGCGAAGGGTCAGGATGCCTTCCTTGTACTCGACTCCGACCTGGTCCTTCTCCAGCCCGGGCAGCTCCGCGGTGACAACGATGTCGTCGTCCGTCTCGAAGATGTCGACGGTCGGCGCCCAGCCTCCGACGGCGAGCTCCCCTTCGCGTCCGCCTCCCGGGCGGCCGAAGAAGTCCTCGAACAACTGGTTCATCCTGCTCTGCATGGTTGACAACTCCCTGAACGGGTCCATCCAACGAACGATTGCCATGGTCCTTCCTCCTCTCCTCCGGCCGGGAACTCCCGCCGGATCCTCGGTTATCCCGGGATCTATTTTTTCCCCGGGTCTTCGTATTCCGCTTCGACGACATCCCCTTCCGGCCCTTTTCCTCCCGCGGGACCGCCTGCGGCCGCTCCCTCCCCGCCCGGCGGGGGGGGCTGGGAAGCCGCCTGCTGGTACATCTTTTCCGCCAGGGCATGCGACTCCTTCATCAGCTTGTCCGCGGCGGCGCGCAGGGTCGCCTCGTCCTCGGACTTGAGGGATTCCTTCGCCTCGGCCACGGCGGCGTCGACCCTCGACGCCAGGTCGGCGGGCACCTTGTCGCGGTTCTCCCGGACCGTCTTCTCCGTGTTGTAGACCAGGGAGTCGAGGTGGTTCCTCGCCTCGATGACCGCCTTGCGCTTCCGGTCCTCGTCGGCGTGCGCCTCCGCCTCCTTCACCATCTGGTCGATGTCCTCCTTGTCCAGGCCGGTGGACGCCGTGATCGTGATCTTCTGCTCCCTGCTCGTCGCGGTGTCCTTCGCGTTGACGTGCAGGATGCCGTTGGCGTCGATGTCGAAGGTCACCTCGATCTTGGGAATGCCTCGGGGCGCCGAGGGGATCCCCTCCAGGTGGAACCTGCCCAGCGTCCGGTTCGCCGCGGCCATCTCGCGCTCGCCCTGGAGGACGTGGACCTCCACGCTGGTCTGGCCGTCCGCCGCCGTGGTGAAGACCTCGCTCTTGCGCACCGGGATCGTCGTGTTCCGCTCGATGAGCTTCGTCATCAC
>PQAK01000052.1 GCA_003105225.1 Deltaproteobacteria bacterium
ACCTTGTCGAGCAGGGCGCCGATTTCGAAGCGGGAAAGCGTCGTGGCCCGGGAGGGGGTCAGGTCGAGCAGGTCCTTCTCGCTCACGAGGCCGATGAAACGGCCTTCCTCGCACACGGGCAGGGCGGTCAGCCGATGGTCGCGCAGGAGACGGAGCGCGCCCTGGACGCTGGACCTTGGGGGGATCACCGGCGCCGGGACGGTCATCCAGTCCGATACGCGGAATTGGGCGAATGCTTTCTGCATATGCATCTCCTTGTCGATCCTCTATCGATCCCTGAACCTCGCCGCTTCCCAGGCGAGCATCGCCTTCTTGCGGATCGGGCCCCCGCCGTAATTCCCGAAAGCCCCCGTCTTGCGGATGACCCGATGGCAGGGGACGAGGAACGCCACGGGGTTTCTGCCCAACGCGGTTCCGACCGCGCGCACGGCCCCGGGAGCGTCGATCCGCTCGGCGATGTCTTCGTAGGATGCGGCATAACCCGGCGGGATGCGGAGGATGGCCTCCCAAACCTTCACCTGGAAATTGGTTCCCCTGACGGCCACCTTCAACGGGGGGGCCCCTTCCCGCCGCGGCCGCTCGAAAATCCGGTCCACGACGGTTTTCGTGGCCTTCGGGTCCCTGACCAGCGTCGCCTTCCCCCACCGGCTTCGAAGCAACGCCTCCGCTTCCCCGGCATGGCGTCCGGGCAGAAAAGAAAGATCGCAGATCCCCTTGTCGGTGGCCGCCAGCAGGCAGTCGCCGAAGGGGGATGGATGCACCCCGTACCGGATCGTGAGCCCCGCCCCGTCCGTTTTCAGCTCCCCCGGGGTGACCGCGTACACGTTGACGATGAGGTCATGGAGGCGTCCGGGGCCGGACAGGCCGGCCTCGTAAGCCGCCTCGAGCACGTTCGGCGATTCCTTCAGCAATCCCCGCGCGTACTCCGCGGTCAGGAACTGGAGAAACCGCTTCGGGCTGATCCCCGCCCATCTCGTGAAGAGGCGATGAAAATGGTATTCGCTCAGGCCGACGAACCGGGCCAATTCCTTCAGGCTCGGCTGCCGGCGGTAATTCTTATCCAGGTAAAGGATCGCTTTTTCCATCCGTTCGTAATCGGCCGGGTGCATGTTCCGCCTCCTCCTTTTGGATGCGCTCATGGCTACCACGATGGCATCCGCGGGGAAGGCTCACAACCCGATTCTTGCTGTTTTCGGAAAGGAACGCTTTCCTTCCCGCCCCGCGGGCGGAACATGACCCAAGACGGCTGCGCCGGACGTCGTCGCGTTGCGAGCATCTTGCGCATCCCGTGGGGAATCTAACTGCTTTGGAAAACGAAAGAAAGAAATCCAGGCGGATGGGGAACAGGCATGGCCGACCACGGCACCCGCACCGTTCCCTGGAGCGGAAGGGTCCCATTCCGGATTCTCGTGACGACGCTCCTCGTCGCCTTGTTGTTGGTTTGCCCGGCCCACGCCGAAAAACCCTCGTCGCCCTCGATTCCGGCACTTCAGAAGGAAACGGAGAGGTCGACGGCGGAGCCGCCTCGGGACGTTCTGGGGAGAAACACCCCCTTCGGGACGGTCATCGGCTTCATCAAGTCCGCGGAGCGCGAGGAACTGGACCGCGCCGCGGAATACCTGGAAGCGCAGCAAATTCCGAAACGTGCCCGTAAATTGGCGCAGGACCTGGCCGCCGTGCTCGACGCAGCCGACCTGCAGGACCTGGCGAGGAATCCGGAAGGCGATCTTGGCGACGGCCTCCCCCCCAACCGTGAACGGATCGGCGTCGTGAAGACGTCCTCGGGGAGCCACGAGATTTTTTTGGAGCGGGTACAGTCCGGCAAGGAGCCGCCGATCTGGCTGTTCTCCGCCGACACGCTGAAATGGGTGCAGAAGGTCCGCGGCGACCTCGGCGTGAGCCCGGTCGAACGGTATCTTTCCGGAACGTTCCTCGATGTCCGGCTTCTCGGGTACCCGCTCTGGCGCCTGATCGGCATGATTCTGGTGGTGCCGATATCCTACGTGCTTGCACGGTTTGTCACCGGTCTCCTCCTTCCCGTCATCCCGGTGCTGTTCCGTCGGGTTGCAAGGCGGACCGTCGACTATCCGGCGGACAAGCTCAAGTGGCCCATAAGCCTGCTGGCCATGGCGACGATATTCTATGGGATCTCTCTCATCGCTTTTTCGGCGGCAAGCAGGGTCTTCTGGGGCTACGTGGCGGCGACGGTCGCGACCATCGCATTCACCTGGATCGGACTGCGTATGATCGACGACGCGGCGGGCTTGATCGGATCCGGACCACGGCGGCTGTTTATCGGCTCGGGCGGGATCGCCATGGAACGCCTCTTGACCCGGTTGTCAAAGTTCCTGGTGGTCCTCACCGGGGTGATCCTCCTCTTCTACATCGCAGGGGTCAATCTGACGGCCGTCCTGACCGGGGTGGGCATCGGCGGCATCGCCCTTGCGCTTGCGGCGCAGAAGTCGCTGGAGAACCTCTTCGGCGCGATGACGATCATCTCCGACAAACCGATTCGCGTGGGCGATTTCTGCCGGGCGGGCGATTTCCTGGGCACCGTGGAGGATATCGGCATGCGCTCCACGCGGATCCGGACGCTCGGAAGGACCATGGTTTCCGTCCCGAACGGACAACTCATCGTCATGAGCCTGGAGAACTTCTCCCTGCGGGACAAGTTCCTCTTCAACCACCGGATCCATGTGGATACCGAGACTTCCGCGGATCAGCTGCGCAGATGTCTCATGGAAATCCGAACCGTTTTCTCCGGGCACTCCAAGATAGAGGCGGAGACGGCGCGAGTGAACCTCTCTACGTTTCGCGACTTGTCGATCGAGATCGAGGTCTTCGCCTATATCCTCGACACCTCCTACGAAGCGTTTCTCGTCATCCAGGAGGAGCTCCTTCTGCGGATCATGGAAATCGTCAGGGGGGCCGGTGCGAGATTCGCGCTCCCGCCGATGGTGCCCTATCCGGCGCAAGGCCGGAAGGCGAACACCTCCTGATCCTGCGCTACTTTCTCCCGGCGCCTTCCCACGCCCGGAATGCCGTGTCCGTATTGGATGCAGCAAGAAATCGACAGTCGGTTTTTTTCGGTTCGTGATCACGATCCTTTTATCCAACCGAGAATTTATGTTAGTATGAATTCCCACTTAGCCCAAATGGAGAACCGGGGGGTTTGGGCTACCTGTCACAATCGGGGGGGATTGTGAGTTCAGGTTCCAAAATCAATTGCTGGGATTTCAATCGGTGCGAACGGCAACCGGGGGGAAAACTGGCTGACACGCATGGCGTTTGCCCTGCCTCCATCGACCACACGGTGGATGGTGTCAATGGCGGAAAAAACGGCGGTCGGTTTTGCTGGGCGATAGCGGGCACGTTCTGCTTCGGTGAAGTTCAAGGAACCAACGCGCGGAAAATGGAAAATTGCATCGATTGCGGATTTTTATATCTGGTGGCCAACGAGGAGGACAATTTTACAATTTCGGTAAACAGCCTGCGAAAATCCAGCAGGAAGGATTCCAAGAACACCGATTTGAAAACCCCTTGACCAGCCCCACCGGCGCCGCCTTGCTCATCGCGTAGCGGCGCCGACGCCTCAGCTGCCCCCTTCCGTGATCCAACAGTCGCAATCCCTCCTGGGTCGGACGGTGATTCAAATGCCCCTGATGAGCGCGAGCTACGCCTTTGCCTGCGCGAAGTTGTCCGCGACTTGCGTCCAATCGACGGTATTCCACCACGCTTCGATGAGAATTCGGGCCATCGCCACGTTCGATGGCCTTTCGACGTCAGGTTACTCCCCACGGAATGTGATTCGACCCGATATCCACGGCACGTTGAGTGCCGGTGCGGAAGGGGGGAATGTCGGTCGTCCGGCACCGCCCTTTAGGGTGATATATTGACGGTTACGGGAGGAGAGACGCGCGTGAAGCCGCAGATGCCCGAGATCGGCAAGGTATCTCCCGATATCTTCGAGCAGATCATCCTTCCCCGCCTGGGGCGGAGACATCCGGAAATCCTGGTGGGACCGCGTCACGGCGTGGATGTGGGGATCGTCGACCTGGGAAACGGCCAGGTCATGGTGACGACGACCGACCCCATCTTCGTCGTTCCCCCCTACGGGTGGGAGCGCTCCGGCTGGTTCGCGGTCCACATCCTGGCCTCCGACGCGGCGACGTCCGGGATCCGGCCGCGGTACATCACCATGGACCTGAATCTCCCGCTTTCCATGACCCGGGAGGAGTTCGAAGCGTTGTGGGCGGCGATGCACCGCGAATGCGACAAGATCGGCATGGCGGTCCTGTCCGGACACACGGGGCGGTATCAAGGATGCGAATACCCGATGATCGGAGGCGCCACCGTCATCGGAATCGGGCCCAAAGACCGGTATGTGACCCCCGCCATGGCGCGGCCGGGGGATGTCGTCATCGTCACCAAAGGGGCGGCCATCGAGGCCGCCGGCCTGTTCGCCGTCACCTTTCCCCGGCGGGTGGCGGAACGATACGGGGAGAAGGCGGCGCGGGAGGCCGAGGAGATCTTCTGGCAGATGTCCATCGTCGAGGACGCCCTCACCGCGGTGGAAGCCGGGGTGAGGGAAGACGGGGTGACCTCCATGCACGACGCGACCGAGTGCGGCGTGTGGGGCGGCCTGTTCGAGGTCGCCCAGGCGTCGGGCGTCGGCATGACCGTCGACAAGGAGAAGATCATCGTGCAGGACGCGGTTCGGAAGGTGTGCGACCTGTTCGGCATCGACCCGTATTCGTCGATCAGCGAGGGGACGCTGATCCTCACCTGCCGGCCGCACAAGGCGCAGGAAGTGATCCGGCGGTTGGGCGACAAGGGGATTCCGGCCACCATGGTGGGGGAGATCGTGGAATCGCAGAACGGTATGCGGGTCTTCGAACAGGGAATCGCTCATGAATTGAAGCATCCCGAGGTGGATCCCTTTTGGGCCGCCTTCGGCAAAGCCGCGTCGCAGGCCGGCTGAACGGCCGCGATCTCCCGGCATCGGCGCTCTTTCCCCGGACATCGCGCAATGGCTGGCGAACGCTCTCCCGCCCTCTGGCGGCTTTACGTTATCACCGACGAGCGGCCGGGCCGAGGCAGGTCCCACCTTCAGATCGCGGAAGCGGCGATCCGGGGGGGAGCCGATGTCGTTCAGCTGCGGGACAAGACCGCCTCCGGCCGCCGGCTCTACGACATCGCGGTGCAGATGCGCCGGCTCACGCGCGACGCCGGGGTTCCCTTCGTCGTCAATGACCGTCTCGACGTCGCCCTTGCCGTCGACGCCGACGGGGTGCATCTCGGCCGGGAGGATCTGCCCGCGTCCGTGGCGCGAAGGATCCTGGCCCCCGGCAAGATCGTCGGGGTCTCGGTCGAGACGGTCGAGGAGGCCGTGATGGCGGAGAAGGATGGAGCGGACTACCTGGGAGCGGGACCGGTCTTCGAGGCCCGGGGAAGCAAGGCGGACGCGGGAGAGCCCCTCGGCCTCGACCTGATCGCGCGGATCCGGCGCAATTGCCGCCTTCCCATTGTCGCGATCGGAGGGATCAACACCGAAAACGCCCGGTTGGTGCGGGAGGCGGGAGCGGACGCGGCGGCGGTGATCTCCGCGGTCGCGTGGGCGGACGATGTCGCGCAGGCGGCCAGGCTTCTGAAGCGCGAACTGACTGCCGCAGACCGGGGCCTTTGAAGCAGAGTCCCGTCCGCGCGGACCGTTAAGGGACCACACGGGGGCCGAAGGAGGACGCAAGAGAATGAAGAAGGCGCTGACCATCGCCGGCTCCGAGAGCGGCGGAGGTGCGGGGATCCGGGCGAACCTCAAGACATTCATGGCATTCGGCGTCTACGGGACATCGGCCGTAACCGCGGGACTGGCCCGGGGCCTGGCGCCTTCAACCAGTAGATGGCGTTAAGAGCTGCACGGTGGGGCAACATTCATCCCGAGAGTAAGAGCCGAAGGTGATTGACACAGCCGGCTGGCGAGCGGATAATGTAACCCTAAAGGGGGTTACATACTATGCTGCAAATCCAGGTGGGCAAAGCAATTGATCTTTTCGCGAGCTGGGGCGTTCGCCCAAAAGAGCTGAGCCGATTCCTTGAGTCCGGTGTCGTCAAGGCGACCCGTTCCGGATACGGAAAGGGAAGCCTGCGGTTGTTGGACGAGCGCTCTGTCTACGACGTGTACCTCGCCCATTCGTTCCATGAATTGGGACTCCCGCCTCGAAGGATCGCCAGGATCGTCGAAGACGTTCGTCCGCAGTATGGGGCCTGGATCAATGGGGAGCAGAAATGGCTCGTGCTCCGGTTCCGCGCGCCCAAGAGCGAAGCCATCTCGCCGACGACGATCCGGATCGACCTTTCGCAGCCCCTCGCACTTATTCGCCGATGTCAATCGGAGAGGGATGAGATAGCACCGATCCGGCGAGGACGGCCCAGGGAAGATTGGAGAAAACGATTCCGGGAAACCGCGGAAGCCATAGCCAAGGAATTGCGAAAGGAAGATATAACCGAAGACGAGATTGACCAGGCAATTTCTGAAGTCCGAACAGGGCGCAACCCACGTCGCGGAAAGGATGAGATTGCCGTTGTCACCGTCGCGGCGAGGTAGACGCCCCGCATACGTTCTGGACACGAGCGTTCTCATGAGGGGAATACAGGCCTTCTTCCCCCTCGGCCGAAAGGATCGGCAGAGTTCGGATAATGCCTCGCGCCTTCTCTTCCGGCCATGGCTGGCGCATCCTAAATGCGTACCAGCACGCTCTCGACCTCACGGACTTCCCCGCATTCCTCCGCGAGAAATGCGCGATTCGGAGCGTTGCGTTCTCCGGACCGGAAAGCTTCTTCCCTGCGACCATGCTCAAAGATGTTGAGAGAACGTGGCCCGAGTGGCTCGGCCCGCTGGTCTTGGAGCTTCCTCCCTGCAAGACGGTTATCGAAGGACTCCGCTCTCAGATCGCCGTGCTATTGTCGGCACCGACGCAGATTCCCGAGCGGTGCCCTGTTTACTACCGCTCCTCAGGAGACTTCCAGGACCGCAGACGTTCGAGCGCATCGACGCTCCCCATCAGCTGCCGGGCCCGCCCCAACCTGTCCAACATCTTCGATCGTTCGTCGGCGTCCAAGCCCTCCGCTCGCCTTTCCGCATCGGCGAAGAAATGTTCTAGGTTCTTTGCTTCGGCCCACCTAGCGATGATCCGAAGCAGTTCTTCCTTGCTCTCCTTGAGAGCCTCTGCGGCTCGCTGCTCGGCTCGTTCGCGCTCCCATTTCGCGTGTTGCTCTTCCCATCTCTTGTGTTCCAGTTCAGCCTGGCGCTCTCCCTCTTCGACGAGGCGAGCCACCTCAACAGCGGCTTTTTCAAGCTCCTTCACGATGCCCGGAATACGGCCGGTCAGGTCGCGATCCTTTTCCTCTCGCCAGCGATGCACCCACTTCGCCCGGTAGTAAGGGGAATATGCCTGCAAGCAGAGCCGACCGGTGGGAAATTCACGCGTGGTCGTCCAGGTACGATCTAGCGAATAGCGCCTGCGTTTCGGAGCCACGTATTCTGATTCTCGGACGTACTCGCCGTTGACGTAGCGAACCTCTGCCTCCTCCGACATTTCGATGATTGACAGCCCAAACGCCACGGTTCCGACATACACAACGGTACAGCGCCAGGGCGACCAGTGGTGCCAGTATCTTTGCCGGCCGCCTGGCTCTTCGCGTTCATCCACCTCCTCGCGATGGAGATGATCCTCGCGAGGCGCGATGACCACTCGATAACCATTCAATTCAAAGGTCAGGAACAACTGATTCGCAAATGCCAGGGCCTTGTCGAGACCCGCCTTTGATACCGTCAGGTCAACCAATAGTTTTTTGGAAGGCCTTAGATATCCGGAATCGCTCGACACAGGTGCGGCCTCAAAGAGTGCCTTCGCGCCTTTAACCAGCGAATGTTCGTCGGATGGAGGCTCGGGAAAGATTATCCTTCTACGTCGCCCTACGGTGGGAGGACGCGGCAGCGCTCGCTTAACCTTGATCGGATCTCCGTCTCGTGACCAGACAAGTTCATCGCCCGGTCGGGCGTCTGGTAGGACCGGTTTCGCGGGAGCTTTACCAACGGCCAGTTTGTTCCAGTATCCGGGGGGAGGTCTTGGAACGTTAAGCAATATGCAAACCCGGGCCATGTAACTCCCTGAGACGCCATACCGCGGCCCAACCTTGAGCATCGGCTCGGACCAGACGAGTTCGTATAGCGCTTCCCGCGTCAACGGGGTGGGTGCTACGGCTACTGGAGGCACATCGTTGGGATTCACATCTTCCGGCGACGTCATAATGAATCGGTCCTCTCAGCTTGGCCCGAGGTGGCCTCCGAGAAAGTGCCCGCCGAGCCTACATACCGAGAAATAATAGCGATATCGGGCGCATAGCAAACGTGGTAAACTTAAAGTTATGAAGAAGCTACCCCTGTCGCAGACAAATCCCTATCTGAAGGATCCCGCGGAGCGGCAGTTCTGGATTGAGACGACAGTGACGTCCTCTGCGTCCATCGAGGGTGTTCACCTTTCTGAGGAGGTGCTCAAGATCCTCCGGAAAAGTTGCCCGAACTTCACGTACGCTTACGGGAAGTCCTCCGGATCACGGAAGTAAATATTCTTTCCATCGGGCGATAATCGCGCCCTACACCCGCTTGGACGGCAGCAAAGTACTCTTGTCGTTTCCAGGCCCGGACGCCCCCAAAGTCCAACGCCGGAAGCTCTGCCTGCAAACTCATGAGACTCGCCAACATTCGAGCGACGCGCCCGTTTCCTTCCCTGAAGGGATGGATGATGACGAGCTCCGTGTGGACGACGGCGAGTGCACGGATGATAGCCTCTATGCTTGCGCTCCTGCATGGCGTGTAACTCGCCAGAGTCGTCTTCTCGAATTCCGCCATCAGGCGTGGAATATGGCCAGCCGCCGCAAACGGGAAGCCACCCTTCGTGAGATTGACCTTCCGATATTTCCCCGCCCAAGCGTAAACAGGACCAAGCCAGATGCGATGAATCTCGCAAATATCGTCTGCCGTAAATCGATGGTCCCGGTCATAGCGATCAACCAGTTCCGTCATCGCGCGCAGTTGTTCGGCAAGCTCGGTTCGGTTCATGTCGCGTTTGCGGGTGATGCCGAGGAGATTCCGAAGAACGCGACCATGCGACCGAGGATGGTACTGCCCTTCAACCAAGCCGGTCGTCTCGTACCGGCGTCCGGTCTTGATCGGCTTCGTCACCAGGCACCCTCGCTATCTGGAGACCAAGAGAGTGGTTTAGACCAGCATAGCCGCGGAGGGATTTTATTGCTACCGGAACAGGTGGAGCTTGGCCAAATCCGCAACCCCCGCGCAACCGAAGAAAGGCCGGAATTGGTGCGCCAAAATGGCGCTACGTAATTATACGTTTCATTTAAGGAAAATGGCGCGCCCTAGAGGATTCGAACCTCTGGCCACTTGATTCGTAGTCAAGTGCTCTATCCAGCTGAGCTAAGGGCGCGCTTGAGAGGAAAGTCATCTTACTTCAAGGGAAATCCGGCGTCAACACCCCTTGCGTAGACCCCTCTTTACCCCCGAAATTGGGGTTTGTTTGCACGGAGTTTGCGGTCCGTGCGCTTCCCCGGAAAAATTCGACCCGTCGATCTGAAACGCAGGATGAATACGCTACAAGTGGGGCATATGCACCTACCCTCCCTGATAATCTTCCGGGGCGGGAACTGTCATAGGAAGCGTGAAATCTAAAATTCATATGCAAGTCTAACCGGTCATATATCAACGGTCTGGCGTTCTTGGCAGCGCATACTTCACCGGCGCTTGCCGGAACAGAAAGGAAGGTTCTCTCATGCGTTTACTCATGAATGTGACAATTCCTCACGAGCCGTTCAACACCACCGTCAGGGACGGGTCCGTCGGGGAGACAATGGAACGCATCCTGAAAGAAACCAAGCCCGAGGCGGTCTATTTCACAGAGCGGAACGGGCACAGGGGGGCGATCCTGATCTTCGACCTCGCCGATCCATCGAAGATCCCCTCGGTTGCCGAGCCATGGTTCCTCGCCTTCAACGCCGACGTCGAGTTCAGGATCGTCATGACCCCCGAAGACCTCAAGAAAGCAGGCCTCGCGGATGTCGGGAAAAAGTGGCCCAAGGCCGCTTGAGAACCCCAAAGGGCCTCCGGACCTTTCCGGAGGCTCTTCTGATTTCTGTTTGGTGCCGAAGGGGAGACTCGAACCCCCACGGGTTTACCCACCACCCCCTCAAGATG
>PQAK01000053.1:0-6921 GCA_003105225.1 Deltaproteobacteria bacterium
CCGCGTCGAACTTGTCCCCCGAGACGATCGTCCCCTCGATGTCGAGCGTGGGAATCTTCTTCATTCCGTCGTTCAGCCGCATCACGATGTCCGCGGCTCCGGGGTCCTTCTCGATGTCGATCTCTTCGTAGGGGATCCCCCGCGCGTCGAGGAACTTCTTGGCCGCCCGGCAGTCCCGGCACCAGGATGCGGTGTAGATGATGATTCGCTTCGCCATGACGCTCTCCGTTTCTCCACGGTTGTCCCGGCCTCTAGAGGGTTGGCGGCTCCTCCGGAGGCAGGGCGGCCACCTTGCGCCGCTCGCCCACGGTGCGCACGCGCTCCAGATGGAATTGGATGATATGTTCCGCGGCCTGGTGCGGGTCGTCGGTCAGGAAAAAGAATTCGAGGTCGGACGGCGAGATCGTCCCTTCCGCCACCATCACCTTCTCCATCCAGCGGAGGAGCCCCTCCCAGTATTTCTTCCCCATCATCACCACGGGGAATCTGCGGATCTTCCCGGTCTGCAGCAGGGTCAGGGATTCGAAGAACTCGTCGAGCGTGCCGAACCCCCCCGGCATGATGATATAGCCGGAGGCGTACTTGACGAACATCACCTTGCGGGAGAAGAAGTGCCGGAAGACCAGCGACTTGTCCTGGAACCGGTTCGGTTTCTGCTCCGTGGGGAGGGAGATGTTCAATCCGATGGAAAGCCCCTTGCCGCGCCTGGCGCCGCGGTTGGCGGCCTCCATGATGCCGGGGCCTCCGCCGGAGATGATCGAGTAGCCGCGCCGCGAGAGGAGTTCGGTGATTTTCATCGTGGCCTTGTAGGACCAGTCGTTCCGCCTGGCGCGCGCGCTTCCGAAGACGGACACGGCCGGGCCGACGTTGCGCAGGGATTCGAATCCGTCCACGAACTCGCTCATGATGCGAAAGACGCGCCACGTTTCGGTTCCCGCGAACTCCTCCACGATCCCTCCCGCCTACGATTTTTTCGACGTTTTCGCGTAGAAGCCCTCGAGGAGCTGCGCGACGCTTCTGCTGCCGCACTTCGGGCACTTCCGCTTCCCGCTTTCGTATTCCCGGAAGGTCAAGATTTCCTGGAATTTCCGGCCGCACTTCCTGCAGATAAACGAATAGGTTGGCATCGGGATCCCCCTTCCGCGGAATGGGTGAAGGCGCTTGCCGAAGCTCATTCTGTTGATGCCACAAAGCGTGGGGATAGGCAAGCGGGATGAATTGGGAGGGCGGTTTCCCGCATCTTAAAAACCATGGCCCTGGGATACGCAATGGATTACAGGGAAGTCCTGGTCACCGGCGGTACCGGCTTCGTGGGCACCCACGTGTGCCGCGCGCTGATCGCGAGGGGGTATCTTCCCAGGCTCCTCGTGCGCGAGGGATCGGAAGGGAGGATCCCCGCGGACGTGCGAAGCGCCTGCCGGGTGACCCCGGGCGACGTCACCAACCGGGAATCGGTGGAATACGCGGTCCAGGGGACGATGGCGGTCGTGCACCTGGTGGGAATCATCCGGGAGATTCCCAAACAGCATGTCACCTTCGAACGCCTTCATGTCATCGCCACCCGCAACGTCGTGGACGCCGCACGGCGGTGGGAGGTCTCCCGGCTCATCCACATGAGCGCGCTGGGGGCGCTCCCCGGCGGACCCACGGGATACTTCGACACGAAGGGCCGCTCCGAGGAAATCGTACGGCAATCCGGCATCCCGTGGACGATCTTCCGCCCTTCCGTCATCTTCGGTCCGGGGGACCAGTTCATCAACGAGCTCGCCGGGATCCTGCGCATCGCACCCGTCGTTCCGGTGCCGGGGGACGGCACCTTCCGGCTGCAGCCGGTGTTCATCGGGGACGTGGCAAAGGGGTTCACGGACGCGCTTCTCGCGCCGGGCACGGAAGGCAAGGTGTTCGACGTGGGCGGACCCGAGCGTTTCTCCTACAACGAGCTGCTCGACAAGGTGGCGGCAAGCGTGGGCAGACGCGCGCGCAAGGTACACGTCCCCCTGTCCCTCCTGCGTCCCGCCGTTTCCAGGCTGCAGCGATTCGGGAGGTTTCCGCTTACCACGGACCAGCTCGAGATGCTCCTGGGGGAAAGCATTTGCGACCCCGCTCCGTTTTATTCCGCCTTCGGATTTGATCCGCTTTCCCTGTCGGACTACCTCACCGGAGGGCTTGGAACCCTTCCCTCCGCATCCGGACCCACCGCAAAGAAGGGGGCTTCCGGCTACGGACGTCTCTTGGAAGGGAATTCCGCCGGTTCGAAGGAGCAAGAACCCCCGCTGCGAAAAACCGCATGAGGTGGCTACTCGCGGCATAATTGGGCAATTTTTTCTCCAGCAGCAGAAATAATAGGAAAATATTTTCCCTGGTTTCCTCTTCCCTTTTCTTGTCTGGATAAAAACATTCTTTGAAACGGGCATTTAAAAATATATAGACGCTGGACCGGTACTTGCTATTACTTCCGGGTGGGAAATAAACCTCGGAAGGGGTCCGATGAAAGCAACCGGCTTGGGCTTGTTCCTCACGGCTTTTCTCTGGATGGTTCCTGCTCCGGCCGATTGCTCCTTCACCTACACCGATATCCATCCGTCCGGCTGGACCGAGTCGCACGCCGTGTGCGTCAACGGAACCGGCGGGGTGGTCGGCTACGGAACCGCGGAATCCGGGGAACGGGGATTTTTTTGGAAATCCGGCGCCTTCTCGGAAATCCTTCCCCCGGGGGCAAGCTCCGCCCGCGCCACGTGGATCAACAGCCGGGGGGAAGTGTCGGGCACCGCGGTCATCGGGGGCGTGCGCCGCGCGTTCCTGTATCGCGACGGGGTATACCTGGACCCGACGCCGGGGTGGGTCTTCTCCGAGGCGGCCCATGTCGCCGAGGACGGGGCGGTCGGCGGCACGGGAGAGTTCGGGGGATACATCTCCCGTAACGGGGTGACGGAGCTTCT
Source organism: Deltaproteobacteria bacterium (assembly GCA_003105225.1). GTDB lineage: Bacteria > Desulfobacterota > Deferrimicrobia > Deferrimicrobiales > Deferrimicrobiaceae > FEB-35. The sequence continues at coordinate 2,940 of PQAK01000053.1, forward strand.
GCCGGGTTTTACGAGGGTGGTCGGAGCGAACCTCGCCGGGCAGGTCCTGGGCAGCGCGGAGAACACCGTACGGCTGTTCCTCCCCGGAGTGGGGTACATACCGATCCATCCTCCGGGTACAACCGCCACGGTGCCGGGGGGTCTGAACGATTCCGGGCTGGCGGCGGTATCCTCCCGACAGGGGGACTCCGAGGAAGGTTTCGTCTACTCCGGCGGCTTCTACGTCTTCATGACGCCTCCGGGATGGTCGTCCTCCAACGCGATGGCGATCAACAACAATGCGCAGGTGGTGGGATACGGCCTCTCCCCCGCGGGGCGCCGCAGTTTCCTGCGCTCCGGACCGGCCTACCAGGAGATATCCTTCCCCGGGTGGAAGGCGACGGAGGCGGTATCGGTGAACGATCCGGGGCAGGTGGCCGGATCGGGGGAAACGGCGACGGGCGAACGGCACGCATTCGTGGCCTCCCCCGCGGTCTCCAACGGAACCGGAGAGCCCGCGGGGGCCGCCTCCGGCGATGCGGCCGGGGGAGGCGGGTGCTCCATGGCGTCCACGGGGTACGCCGCGCACCGCCCGACGTCCTGGGCGAACCTGATTGTGCTCTTCCTGCCGCTGCTCTTCCCGCTCTGCCTCCGCTATATGACGTCAAGTCCGGTGCAATCACGTCAGTGTTCATTTTTAGGACGAGGTGTGAATTTTTTGAGCAGCGAGGATCAGATCGGCAAGCCGTAAATGACACCGAAGCAGCTCTTCGCTTCCTTAAATCCTTTCCTGCGGACCCGAGCAATCTTGGTTTGTATAATCCCGATGTTGGAATCTTGTTTCTAGAACTGTTTTTCCGCGCAGCATTCGGTCGACATCCGGTGGCATGCCGTTTGCTCGTTCTCGAACTCAACGATTCTCCACCCGCGATGCCGTCGTTTTTTTTGTATGTTCCGACACGGTACCGCTTGTTGCGGGGGGAATCTCGAACTGGTATTCAAAATAATGTTATAATCCGACTCAATCGATTCCAGCTCAGTCCTGATGGTCACGGCGGAAAATTTTGACTTGACAGGTAAACCAAGCGTTCGATCTTGCGCCATGGAAGCAGGACATCCGGTTATTTTGAAATACTCCTGAAGTAAATCGGTCACGGGCAGGAGGTGCGGCGTGGTCCCTTCCCTGTACCTACCTACATCGGACAAGATCCTGCGCGAGGCCCGCGAGATCCTGCTTCGACACGGAAGGGTACCGACCGACCGTCTCCGTCCCGTGATCGCCCGGGCATGGGAACGGTGCAGGAAACTGGGTGTCGATCCCCGCACGGGTCAATGTCCCCAAAAGGTCTCCTCCGAAGAACTACGCACTCGCCTTGAAAAATACGAGGTCCTCTTAAAAGCCGCTGCTCCCTTCATGGAAAGTCTCTATCAATTTGTCAGGTCTTCAGGCTTCGTCGTGCTGCTGGCCGATGCCGACACCTGCATCCTCAAAGCGATCGGAACGGAGAACGCGGATGCTCGGGCCGCCGTTTATCACACTCCGGGGGCTTTTTGGAAAGAGGAATATGCGGGCAATACCGCCATCGGTACCGCCCTCATTGAAGGAACGCCTCTTCAAATCCGTGCACTCGAGCATTACTGCGAAGATCTCTTCGCATGGACCTGCTCCGCTGCCCCGATCAGGGACCCGGACGGTAAGATCATTGGGGTTTTGGATATGTCAGGGAGCGAGGAACTGGTCCACTGCCACACTCTCGGGATGGTGGTAGCGGCGGTTACCGCCATAGAAAACCAGATGGCCATGGATCGGGCGGCCCGGGAGCTGAAGACCGCGAACAAATATAAGTCGGCAATTGTGGAATCCATATCCGACGGATTGCTCACCATAGACAACCGCGGAGTCGTCACTTATATGAATCCTGCCGGTGCCCGCATCCTTGGAGTCGACCATCGGGAAGTGATCGGGCTCCAGATTCAAGATGTCGTAGACTACCGGCCCGACATCCTGAACGTCCTTGCCACCGGAGAAGGATACGCGGACAAGGAGTTTTTCCACAGAATCCGAAAAGGACACGTCCACTTCATCAAGACGGCGGTGCCGATCCGGGATGAAAACGGTGAAATCGTCGGGGTGGTGGACACCTTCCGCGAGGCCAAACGGGTGCGGCAGATGGTCAATCAAATGATCGGAGCCCAGGCCAGTTTCACCTTCGATGATTTCGTCGGCCGGAACCCGGAAATCCAGGATGTTTTACGCCTGGCCCGAGCCGCAGCGGACAGTTCTTCCAATGTGCTGATCGAAGGGGAGAGCGGCACGGGCAAGGAGATCCTGGCCCAAGCGATCCACAACGGGAGCGGGCGAAAAGACGGCCCGTTTGTCGCCGTCAACTGCGCCGCCATCCCCCGGGAACTGATCGAGAGCGAGTTGTTCGGTCACGAGGAAGGGGCGTTCACGGGGGCCCGGCGGGGAGGACGGCCGGGAAAGTTCGAGCTGGCCAACGGCGGCACCATTTTCCTGGACGAGATCGGGGACATGCCGCCCGACATGCAGGTCAAGCTGTTGCGGGTGCTTCAGGAGCGGAAACTGGTGAGGGTGGGCGGATCGAATTACATCGATATCAACGTCCGGGTGCTTGCGGCGACCAACAGGGATCTGCTGATCGAGGTGGAAGAGGGCAACTTCCGCCAGGACCTCTACTACCGGTTGAACGTGTTGTTGATCACGATGGTCCCCTTGAGGCATTGGTTGGATGACCTTCCGCTCCTGGTGGATCATATCGTTACAAAGCTCAACCGGAAGCTGGGCAAGGACATCCAGGGGGTAGCGCCCCGGGTGATGGAACGGTTCCGGAGGCATTCCTGGCCGGGGAACGTCCGGGAGCTGGAAAACGTTCTGGAACGCGCGACCATCATAGAGACAAAAGACGTCATATCGTTGGCATCTCTCCCCCCAAATGTGACAAAAATTGACAGTTCCCGCGAAGGGACCGTCCCCCTTTATCAGGAAATTTTCGACGTGGAGGGAGTCTCCCTGGACTCCGCCGTCGACCGNNAACGTCCGGGAGCTGGAAAACGTTCTGGAACGCGCGATGAACATCAGCCAGGGGGATCTTATCGACATGGATTGGCTGCCCAAGACGTTGCTGAAAACCGAGGGCGTGTCTCGGGAATTGGTGCCGGGGGTCGCTTCGATCGACGAAGTGGAAAAGATGGCCATCACGAAAACCATGGAGGCGATGGGAGGGAATATCACAAGAACGGCGCAAGCCTTAAGGATCAGTCGCAATACTCTCTATAACAAGATACGGAGGTATGGACTGTAGCTCCTGGCCGCCCTGTTCGTTTCCCCCTGATGTGCGCTCATGTTTAGGACAGTACGCCCAGTTATTGAACATCGAATCGTCGGTGACACCCATCGTTAGAACCGCCGGGATCCCGCATCCGCCGTGCTTCTTCCCCGAATCCACAACAAGGATGGGTTTTGCGGCATGGCCCTTGCTGTATTAACCGAACAGGGTGGTAAACCGGTTGGTTGTAGATGAGTCCGATTCGCATCGACGACAAAATTCCTCAAGAGGGAATCGGTTGCCCGCGCTTTCGTATGTCGCCACATCCGAGCCTGTATATGTCTGGCTCCGCCTGGAGCCCGGCACCGATCCGATACAGGGCATTGCCGGTCTGGTCGAGCAGCTTGGCGCGGACAGCGGCTCGATTGTCCAGTGCATGGGCAGCTTGAGCCGGGCTACGTTCGTGATCGCCATCCCCGATGAAAGCGGCGGGTGGCGTTTCAGCGAGCCGATCGTCAAGCTGGGGCCGATGGAATTTCTCTCCGCCCAGGGAACGTGGGGGCGCGAGGCGGAGACCGGCCGGCTCATCGTACACCTGCATGGGTTTGTGGTTGACAGCGAAGGAAAGGCTCACGGCGGACATTTCATTCCCGGGGGAAGCCGTATCATGGCTACCTGCGAGGTAGGCCTGCTCACGGGAGACGGATTGACGATTC
>PQAK01000053.1:6954-9806 GCA_003105225.1 Deltaproteobacteria bacterium
ATGGACCCGACTCTATGCGGTTCGGTCCTGAAACCGGAACCGGCGGTTTGCGTAGGCAGCGGGACATGAATCCATGAGGGGGAAGGATGACATGGACTGCCGGATGTACGAAACGATGGTCTCCATCCGTTCCTTCGAAATGATGCTCCAGGAGCTTTCCAGGAAAGGCGTCCTGCGCGGGTCCATTCACTTCTGCATCGGGCAGGAGGCCGTGGCTGCGGGCGTCTGCGCGGCGCTTACGGCCGGCGACTGCATAACGAGCAACCATCGGGGACACGGACATGCGATCGCGAAGGGCGCGCGCATGGATTTCATGATGGCCGAGCTGCTGGGCAAGGCCACCGGCTACTGCAAGGGCAAGGGCGGCTCCATGCACATCGCCGACCTGGACCTGGGCAACCTGGGCGCCAACGGCATCGTCGGCGGCGGGATCCCCATCGCCACCGGCGCCGCATTGGGCTTCCTGCAGCTCGGATTGCCCCACGTCGCCGTCGCGCTCTTCGGCGACGGTGCCGCCAACCAGGGCTCGTTTCACGAGTCGCTGAACCTGGCCGCCCTCTGGAAGCTCCCGGTCGTCTTTATCTGCGAGAACAACCAGTTCGGCATGACGACGCGGCTGGCAGAGGCTTCGGCGCAGCCCGACCTGTGCAAGCGGGCTGTCGCCTACAATATTCCCGGAGTGAAGGCCGACGGTATGGACGCGCGGGAGGTGCGGCGGGTTACCGCAGAGGCGGTCGAGCGCGCACGCGCCGGAAAAGGCCCGGCGCTGGTGGTGCTGGAGACGTACCGCTTCGAGGGCCACTATATCGGCGACCCTGTCGTCTACCGCACCAAGGAGGAGACCGCAGACTGGAAGGCCAGGGATCCGATTCCCCGGCAGCGGGAATATCTGTTGAAGACGGGCCTTGCCACCGAGACCGAACTGGACCGGATCCATGCGGACGTCGCCGGCAGACTGGAAGAGGCCGTTCTCTTCGCGCGGAACTCTCCGGACCCCGATCCTTCCGAACTCGTAAGCGATGTGTATTCGGAGTAAAGGGAGTCTTGCATGAGGGATCTGACGTTATCGCAGGCCATCAACGAGGCGCTCGCGGAGGAACTGGAACGCGACCCCCGGGTCTTTCTGATCGGAGAGGATATCGGCCTTCACGGGGGCGCCTTCGGCGTAACCAAGGGGCTGTTCTCACGCTTCGGACCGGACCGGGTACGCAACACCCCGATCTCGGAGGCCGCCATCGCAGGCGCGGCGGTGGGATCCGCCCTGGTAGGCGCCCGCCCCGTGGCAGAACTCATGTACATCGATTTCATCACCATCGCCATGGACCAGATCGTGAACCAGGGCGCCAAGGTCAAGTATATGTTCGGGGGCAAGGCCCGTGTGCCCATGGTCCTGCGGGCGCCCTTCGGGGCTGGGCGGGCGAACGCGGCGCAGCACTCCCAAAGCCTGGAAGCCTGGCTCTGCCACGTTCCGGGCTTGAAGGTGGTCATGCCCTCGACGCCGGCGGACGCCAAGGGCCTGCTGAAGAGCGCGATCCGCGACGACAACCTGGTGGTTTTTCTGGAGAACAAGCACCTTTACTTCCAGAAGGGTCCGGTGCCTGAGGGCGAGTACGCCGTCCCGCTGGGGGTGGCGGACATCAAGCGCCCCGGCAGGGATGTCACGGTGGTGGCCACCGCCAGGCAGGTCCATGCGGCGATAAGCGCCGCCGAGGCGCTGGCGAAAGAAGGCATCGAGGTGGAAGTGCTGGATCCGCGGACGCTCTGGCCGCTGGATACCGAGACCATTATCGCATCGGTCAAGAAGACCGGGCGCCTGGTGACGGTCCATGAAGCGGTGAAGCGGTTCGGTTTCGGAGCCGAGGTTGCGGCGATCATCGCGGAGAGCGAAGCCTTCGATTACCTGGATGCTCCGATCCGCCGGGTGGCCGGCGCCGAAGTGCCGGTGCCCTTCAGCAAGTCCTTGGAGGACCTCTTTCTGCCGGACGAACACAAGATCATCGACGCCTGCAAAGCGGTCCTTGCGTAAGGGCGGAGGGGATCCTCATGGCATTCGAAATCACGATGCCGCAGATGGGCGTGACCATGGAAGCGGGCACGGTCCTCAAGTGGCTGAAACGGGTTGGAGATACGGTTCGGAAAGAGGAACCCGTCGTGGAGATCGAGACCGACAAGGTAACGGTGGAAGTTCCCAGCGATGCGGAAGGCGTGTTGCTCGCCATTGCGGTCCCCGAGGGGAAGGAAGTGCCGGTCGGTACGGTGCTCGCCTGGGTGGGGCAAGCCGGTGAAGCGATACCCGGTTCCCCGGCGGTGCCGGCGCCCATGAATCCGCCTGAGGCTATTGCATTCACGCCGGCCGGATCGGCCGCCGGGCTCGAACCCTCCTCCGAGCCCGTCGGTCGGATTCGGGCAACCCCCGCGGCGCGTTCCAGGGCTCGCGCCTACCATGTCGACCTGGCTGCGCTGCGGGGGACCGGCCCGAGCGGGCGGATTCTTGCCCGCGACGTAGAAGCCGCGCGCTCGGCTTCCCCGGCTCCATCCGCGGTGCCGGCGGCCGCTCCGCGCCGCGACGTGCCGGTAACGGGCATGCGAAAAGCAATTGCCGACCGCATGGCGCAAAGCTTCCACAGCGGCGTGCCCGTGCTGCTCACGGCGGAAGTCATCATGGACCGGGCTGACGACCTGCTGATGCAACTGGAGGCGCGGTTCCGGAAGAAGACCGGCGGAAAGGTCGGTTACCTGCCTCTTATCGCCAAGGCCGCCGGGATCGCGTTGCGGGAGCATCCAAGGCTGAACGCTCATTGGTTGGGCCATGCGGTCCGCCTCTTCGAAGGCGAAGTCAACATCGGCATTGC
>PQAK01000054.1:0-424 GCA_003105225.1 Deltaproteobacteria bacterium
GCCATGTCGCCGTGGTCGGCCTGGGTCGGCGGGGGCGACACGACGTGCAGGACGACCATGTCCGTTTTCGCCTTCACCCCCCGCTTCATCTTGCGCGGCACGACGACCAAGTCGCCTTCCTTGACGCGGCGGCGCTCCTCTCCCGCCACGACTTCCCCTTCCCCCGAGAGGATGTAGAGGACGACGTGGACATCGGGCGCGTGCACGGGGATGAACTGCCCGGCCCGGAATGCCGCCTGGACGACCTTCATCTCCGGGCATTCGAACAGCGCCCTGGCGGAAAACCGATGAGGATCGAATTCGACTGTTTCCTTCGGATGGGCGAATACAGGTGCGCTCATGGGGAAACCTCCTTTAAGGGTCCGTTCCCTACGCTTATCCCATGCTCCCCCCGCCCCCGCCTTGACCTGGGTTAACCCGCATT
>PQAK01000054.1:471-4087 GCA_003105225.1 Deltaproteobacteria bacterium
CCGGAGGCGTAGTTGAAACTACGGCGAGGAGCCCGACCGAGCGCAACGCAGTAGACATGCCCGTATCCGCCGCCGCAGCAGAAGCCTGGTGAGAAATGCGGGTTTAGTCAGAACCACTTCTTCCGATGGAAGTACGCCAGCATCCCCCCCGCAGCCGCCGCCATGACGAGCAATACCGCAGGGTAGCCGTACCGCCAGCCCAGCTCCGGCATGTTGTACGGCGACGCCTTCGTGTCGAAGTTCATCCCGTACACCCCGGCGATGAAGGTCAAGGGGATGAAGATGGTCGCCATCACGGTGAGCACCTTCATGATCTCGTTCATCCGGTTCGACACCGACGACATGTATTCGTCGACGAGCCCGGCCGCGAACTCCCGGAACGTCTCCACCATGTCCATCAGCTGGACCGTGTGGTCGTAGCAGTCCCGAAGGTACGGCCGGGTTTCGGGCCGGATCAGGGGGGACTCCTCCCGGAGCAGCTCGTTCATCGCGTCCCGGGCGGGCCAGACGGCGCGGCGGACTTCCAGCAGCCGCTGCTTCGCCCGGCGGATTTCGTGGAACCGTTCGGGGGAGGGAGAAGCGATCACCTTCTCCTCCAGTTCCTCCACCGCGTCGCCGAGCTTTTCCAGCGTGGGGAAGAAGGCGTCGATCACGGCGTCGCAGAGGGCGTAGGCCAGGAAATCCGCGCCCTGCGCGCGGATCTGCCCCTTCGCCTGCCGCAGGCGTTCCCGGACGGGATCGAAGGAATCCCCGGGCCGTTCCTGGAACGACACCACGAGCCGGTCGCCGAGGAACAGACTCACCTGCTCGGGCGGTTCCGGGTGGCGGACCTCCCGCAGGACGATCAAAAGGTGCCCCTCGAACCGCTCGACCTTCGAGCGCTGGGGGACGTTCAGGACGTCTTCGAGCCCAAGGGGGTGGAAGTGGAACTGCTCCCCGACGGCCCGGACGACGCCCGGGTCGGAGAGCCCGCTGATGTCGAGCCACAAGACCCCGCTTTCGGGCACGGATAGCGAGGCGATCTCGTCCGGGGGCAGGGCGCGCTCCTCGAAGTTGTCGGCATCGTATCGGAAGAGGGCGATCCGGACCGGCGCCTTATCGGCCTCGGGGTGGGACGACAGCGTGCCGGGGGGAGTCCCCGGAGGATGCCACCGTTTTCTCCGCTTCCTCGCCATCGTTCCCCCTCCTTGAGACGCGGGATGCCCCTACTGTATACCAAACCGCGAAGCGCCGGGTATCCGGTACGCGTACGGCCCCGGGGCCGAATAGCGGCGGTTCCCGCAAACGTGAAATAATGGAAATATTCGACGGCCGGAAGATTCCACGGAAAGGGGAACTCCTGATGGGCGTGCTGCACTACAAAAGGAAGGAGTATCGGCAGGCGATCCCGGAGCTCTCGCGGAGCATGGACCTGCTGCCGACGAAGCCGGCCGCGGCCTACCGGTCGAAATCGTACGAGGCGATCGGCGACCTGGAGAATGCGAAGAAATACGCCCGGATGGCGATGTAGACCTTGAAATTCCCCTCCCGGACCGTGTCCGCCGGGAAGCATATCGTTTATAATAGCAAGATTGCCCAACGGGAAACCGCACCCGTTGTTCCTGAATAGAGAGGACATCCTGTGGCCAAGGAAGAGTTCATCCCGAAGTGGATCGCCTGGGAAGTGACCGGCCGCTGCAACCTGAACTGCATCCACTGCCGGGCCTCGTCCTCGATGATCTCCCACGACACCGACTTCACGACGGAAGAGGCGAAGGCGCTCATCGACGACATCGCGTCCTTCTGCAGCCCCGTGCTCGTCCTCTCCGGCGGGGAGCCGCTGCTGCGCAAGGACCTCTTCGAGATCGCGAAGTACGGGACCGACAAGGGATTCCGGATGTGCATCGCGACCAACGGGTCGCTCGTCACCGACGAGATCTGCGGGAAGATGAAGGAGACCGGGATCCGGATCTGCTCGCTGTCGCTGGACGGCTCCACCGCGGCGGTCCACGACGACTTCCGGAAGCAGCCGGGGGCGTTCGAGGCGACGCTGCGGGCGGCGGAGACCTTCCGGCGCAACGGGATGCAGTTCATCGTCAACTCCTCCTTCACGAAGCGGAACCAGCACGACATCGCCGCCACCTGCAAGCTCGCCAAGTCGATCGGCGCCCACGCGTGGTACATGTTCATGATCGTCCCCACGGGCCGGGGCCAGGAGATCATGAGCGAGCTGATCAGCAAGGAGGATTACGAGGAGATCCTCGAGTGGCACTACCAGATGGAGAAGCAGGAGACGGAGATGCTCGTCCGGCCCACCTGCGCGCCGCACTACTACCGCGTCGTGCTCCAGAAGGCCAAGGAGGAGGGGCACAAGTTCCAGCGGCGGTCGCTCACCTTCTCCACCGGGGGGTCCAAGGGGTGCATCTGCGCGCAGACGATCGCCTTCATCGACTCGAAGGGAAACGTCCAGCCATGCTCCTATTTCCCCGTTGTTGCGGGAAACGTGAAACAGCAGCCGTTCAAGGAGATCTGGGATCACTCCGAGCTGTTCGAGTCGCTTCGCGCCTTCGAGAAGTACAAGGGCCGCTGCGGGGAGTGCGAATACATAAACGTCTGCGGCGGCTGCCGCGCACGGGCGGATGCGGTGCTCGAGGATTACCTCGAGGAAGAGCCGTTCTGCTCCTACGTCCCCCTGAAAACGAAAAAACGCCTCGCGCAGGCGGTCGAGGCGGGGAAAAAAGTTTAAGAACGTCCCAAAGTTTTTACGAACGCCCTACCAGTCCGAGGTGAAAATGCGCGAATCCCGATTCCTGAAGGCCTGCCGGCGGGAGCCGGTGGACGTCACCCCCGTGTGGATCATGCGCCAGGCGGGGAGATACCTGCCCGAATACCAGCAGGTGCGCGGGAAGAACTCCTTCCTCGCGATGTGCAAGACCCCGGAGCTGGCGGCGAAGGTGACGCTCCAGCCGGTGGAACGGCTGGGTGTGGACGCGGCGATCCTCTTCTCCGACATCCTCATCCCGGTGGAGGCGATGGGCGTCCCGCTGGAGTTCCACGAGGGGAAGGGGCCGATCCTGGGCAAGGAGATCCGCGGGCAGGCCGACGTCGACGCCCTCTGCGTGCCGGACCCGACGGACACGGTCCCCTTCGTCCTGGAGGCGATCCGGATCCTGCGGAAGGCGCTCGATAGAAAGGTCCCGCTGATCGGTTTTTCCGGCGCCCCCTTCACCCTGTGCTCCTATATCGTGGAGGGAGGGACCTCCCGGAACTTCATCAAGCTCAAGTCCCTCATGTACCAGGCGCCCGAAGTCTACCGGTCGCTGATGGGCAAGATCGCCAAGACCGTGATCGCCTATCTGAACGCGCAGATCGAGGCGGGCGCGCAGGCCGTGCAGATCTTCGACACCTGGGCGGGGGTGCTGACGCCCGGCGACTACGAGGAGTATGCCCTTCCGTATACCCGGCAGGTCGTCGAGGGGCTGAAGCGGGAGAACGTCCCGGTCATCCATTTCGCCAACGACTGCGCCACCCTGCTGTCCGCCATCCGGTCGCTCTCCGTGGACGTCATCGCCGTCGACTGGAGGATCCCCCTGGACGTGGCCTCGGTGGTCGTGGGACGCGACGTCGCCCTCCAGGG
>PQAK01000055.1:0-225 GCA_003105225.1 Deltaproteobacteria bacterium
CCAGCGGGACCATCCACCTCCGCGGCCGGGACGTCACCCGGCTCAGCCCCGACCGTCGCGCGCGCCTCGGCATCGGCCGCAGCTACCAGCGGACCAGCATCTTCCCCGCCCTGAGCGTCTTCGAGAACTGCCGCCTGGCGGCCCAGTCGCGGCGCCCGCGCGCCTTCCGCCTGCTCGCCGACGGCCTCGACTCGCCCCCGACCAACGAGGCGGCCGAGGCGGCGC
>PQAK01000055.1:295-25811 GCA_003105225.1 Deltaproteobacteria bacterium
CCCGAGGTGCTGCTGCTCGACGAGCCGCTGGCCGGCATGGGTCCGGAGGAAGCGCAGCGCATCGTGGGCCTCTTGCGGACGCTCGTCGCCGGGCGCGCCATCCTGCTGGTGGAGCACGACCTGGATGCGGTCTTCGCCCTCGCCGACGTCGTCACCGTCATGGCCAGCGGACAGATCCTGGCGAGCGGCCCTCCGGACGCGGTCCGCGCCAGCCCGGCGGTGCAGCGGGCCTACCTGGGCGAGGAGCACCTCCCGGGCGCCGGCCGCGGGAGGGCGCCGTGAGCGACGGCCTGCTCGAGGCGCGCGACCTCCACGCCTACTACGGCGCCAGCCACGTGCTGCACGGGGTCGACTTCCGCGTCCGCCGCGGCGAGATCGTGGGGCTCATGGGGCGCAACGGCATGGGAAAGACCACCCTGCTGCGCGCCATGCTCGGGCTCCTCAAGCCGCGCGGCGGCCGGGTCTGGGTGCGCGGCACCCCCATGACCGGGGCCGAGCCGTACCTGGTGGCGCGCATGGGGATCGCCTTCGTCCCCGAGGGCCGCGGCATCTTCCCCAACCTGACCGTGCGCGAGAACCTGGTGATGGCGGCGCGGCCCGGCCTCGACGGCCGGCGCGACTGGACCCTGGAGCGGGTGCTGGAGAGCTTCCCCCGCCTGCGGCAGCGCATCGGCCACGGCGGCTGGCAGCTCTCCGGCGGGGAGCAGCAGATGCTCACCATCGCCCGGACGCTCATGACCAATCCCGAGGTCCTGCTCCTGGATGAACCCTCCGAGGGGCTCGCCCCCCTGGTCGTGTCCCTGCTGGCGGAAATGATCCTCCGGATCCGCACGGAGGGCGTCACGGTGCTCCTCGCGGAACAGAACCTCCATTTCTGCGCCAAGGTGGCGGACCGCGGCTACGTGATCGACAAGGGGTCCGTCAAGTACGAAGGCACGATGTCCGACCTCCTGGCCGACGAAGAGGTCAAGGAGAAATACCTTGCCGTCTGATTCCCCCGGCAGGAACGGGTTCCGGGCATTCGCGGAGGCGGCGTTCCCGCTGGCCGCCATCGCCTCCAGGCCGGAGGCGCTGAAAGGGATCCGCGTGATCGAGCTGGCCACCCGGATCTTCGGTCCCGCCACGTGCGACTGCCTGGGGGAGTTCGGCGCCGAAGTCATCAAGGTGGAGATGCCGCTGCGCGGGGACCTGATGCGGTACGTGTCCCCGGAGGGGTTCTTCTGGAAGGAGATGTCTCCCGCCTTTCTCTCCTTGAATCGCAACAAGCTTCACGTGGCGATCGACGTCCACCCGCCGGAGGGGAAGGAACTGTTCACGCGCCTGGCGGAGAAGTCGGACGTGGTGGTGGAGAACCTGAGGGCGGGGACGATGGACAAGTGGGGGATCGGCTACCGGCAGCTTCGGGAACGCAACCCGGGGATCATCTATGCCGCAAACTCCGGGTTCGGGCAGTGGGGGCCGTACTCCCAGGGCCGGGCTTCGTACGATGCCACCGCGCAGGCCGTCTCGGGTTTTTCCGCCATCACGGGTTTCCCGGATCAACCGCCGATGAAGGCGGGGTTCTGGGTCGGGGACTACACGGCGGCGCTGTTGTCCGCGACGGCGATCCTCGCCGCCCTGGCCGCGCGCCGCAGGACCGGCGAGGGGCAGATGATCGACCTCTCGCAGGCCGAGGCGATGATCCGCACGCTGGACTGGACATGGCCGTATGCGGGGAGGACCGGGCAGGACCGGCGGCGGGCGGGGAACCAGGATGTCACGCTCCCCCCCTCGGGGATCTACCGGTGCGCCGACGGATTCGTGGCCGTCTCGGCGCGGGACGACGAGGAGCGGGCGGGACTCTTTCGGGCGCTCTCCGGCGATTCCGGCGGGGAAGGCGGAAGCCTGGTCCCGGAACGGGTTGCACGTTTCACGGCCGCCAAGACGTGCGGCGAGGTCCTTCGGATTTCGGAGGAGGCAGGTTTCTCGGCGGCGCCGGTCGTGGGGGGGCGCGAGCAGTACCATGACCCCCACCTGCGCGCCCGCGGGACGGTATGGGAGCTCGACGATCCCTTGTACGGGAGGATCGACGAGTTCGGGCCGTGTCCGAAACTCTCCGAGAGCCCCGGCCGGATCAAGTGGACCGCCAAGCCGGTCGGGTATCACAACGAGAAGGTGTTCGGAGAGTTGCTCGGCCTTTCGGCGAAGGAGATGGAGGAGCTTGCGCGGAAAAAGGTCATCGGCAAGTGGGCCGACCTTCCCGGCGCGAGGCCGCCTGAAGCGGAGGGACCGGGGCAGCCCGGGAAAACGGAAGAGAGCGCGAGGAGGGGATGAACGGGTTCGATGCCTGGGCAAAGGCGGCAACCGATCCGCAAAGGGTCGGGGAGAAGCCGGAGGCGCTTTCGGGGTTGCGGGTGCTGGAGCATTGCCCGGGCCATTTCGGCGGGATGGTGGCGGCATCGATCCTGGGGGAGTTCGGGGCCGAGGGGATCAAGGTGGAGCCGCCGGGAGGGGACCCGGCAAGAGGGTACGCCCCCATGGGGATATCGATCGCCGGAACCGGGCTGCCGTTCCTCTCCGAGGCGCGCAACCGCCGGTTCGTGACCCTCTCCCTCGAAAAAGAAATGGGTCGGGAAGTTTTCCGCCGGCTGGCGATGGCCGCCGACGTGATCGTGACCTCGGAAAGCGCCGAGCGGATGGAAGAGCGGGGCATCGGATACGCCGGCCTCTCCAGGGGAAACCCCGGACTGATCTTCCTCGCCCTTTCCACCTACGGTTCGTTCGGTCCCCATGCCGGGCGGCCGGTGAAAGATTCCGACATTCTCTGCCAGGCCCTTTCCGGCGCGCCTTACATCGTCGGCGAGCCCGAGGGAGAAGGTCCGCCGCAGCCGCACCAGGCCCCGACGAAGCTGGGGAACTGGCACGGCTGGTTCGTCGAGGGACTCTGCGGCGCCTTCGGAGTGCTGGCCGCCCTCCATTTCCGCTGGGAGACGGGGAAGGGGCAGTTCATCGACGTTTCCGGGCCGGAGGGGCTGATGAAGTTCGCCGACTACAACATCACCTGGATGCATGCCGCGGGGAAAGCGCGCAAGCGGGTCGGCAATTTCGATCCGGCGGTGTTCCCCTACACGTACATCCGGTGCAGGGACGGCTACACCTTCATCGCCGCGTACAACGACGAGGCGTTCGAGTCCCTGATGACCATCATCGGGCGGCCGGAACTGTCGAAGGATCCCCGGTTCTCCCCTCCCGCCAACCGTGTCCGGATGGAAAACGAGCAGGCGCTGCTGTCGATCCTCGAGGAGTGGTCGGGGAACCTCACCGCCGACGAGATCCTGCGGGCGGTCGAGGACTACACCTCGAAGCAGAGCGGCCCGGCCGCGGCGGTAGTGACGGGGCGTGTCAACCGGCCGCTGGAGACGCTTGCCGATGCGCATTGGCGGGAGAGGGGCTGCTTCACCAGGGTGAACGATTCCGTCTATGGAGATCTCCTCCTGGCCGCGCCGCCGTGGAAGATGAGCGGCACTCCCGCCCGCGTCAAATCCGTCTGCCGGCTCCCCGGCGCCGACAACCGGGATGTCTACGGCGAGATCGGCTACTCTCCCGAGGAGATCGACTCCCTCATCGCCCGTGGAATCCTCTGAAATAACGGAAGATCCCCCGGGACGGAGGTGGGAGCCCCGGGGGATCTTCACCCGCCCGCGACATCCTTGGCGGAGCCGGCGGGCGGTCTTTGCCTTCCCGGGGAGGGAAGGCTGTCCGCATTGCGGTTTTCTGTCCTTTGATCCTTATCGGCGGGTTTCCCGGCGAACTTTACAGTAAAATGAATCCCCGGAACGGGCGGCGATCGGCGTAGCACGCCCCGAATCGGGAGGAAAGTTGGAGATTTCCGCCATCCTGCGGGATCTGGCCGTGGTCCTTGCCATCGCCACCGCCGTTGCATTCCTCTTCGGAAAGCTCCGCCTTTCGGTCGTGGCGGCGTTCCTCGTGGCCGGGGCCATCATGGGGCCGACCGGCGCGGGGCTGGTTTCCGAAACGGGCGTGGTCGAGGCGCTGGCCGAGATCGGCATCGTCCTCCTCCTGTTCACCGTCGGGCTCGAGATCTCCCTTTCCAGCCTCGGGAAGATGCGGCGCCAGGTGCTGTGGGCGGGAGGGGGGCAGGTCTTCGCCACGATCCTGTTTTCCCTCGTGATCCTCCTGCTGTCCGGACTGCCCGCCCCCGAAGCGATTTTCGTGGGGTTCGTCATCTCCCTTTCCAGCACCGCCATCGTCCTGAAGGTGTACGCCGACCGGATGGAGATCGACAGCAGCCACGGGAGGATCTCCTTCGGCATCCTGCTGTTCCAGGACATGGCCGTGATCCCGATGATGCTCCTCATCCCCTCGCTCCGCCAATGGGAGACGGCGGATCCCTCCATGGTTCTCCTGACCCTGGGGAAGGCGGGGATCGGCGTGGCGGCGCTCCTCCTGCTGGCGCGGTTTCTCATCCCCCGCCTCCTGAAGGAGATCGTCCGGCTGAACGACCGGGAGATCCTCGCCCTGACCGTCCTGTTCGTCTGCCTGGGAACCGCCTACCTGGCCAACCGGTTCGGCCTGTCCCTGGGCATGGGGGCGTTCCTGGCGGGGATGGTGATCTCCGAATCGGACTACGTGCACGAGATCGCGGCCCAGATTCTCCCGTTCCGGGATGTTTTCAACGGGATCTTTTTCATTTCCGTGGGGATGCTCCTGAACCTCCACTTTCTCTTCGATAACCTCCCCCTGGTCGTGGCCATGGTGGCGGCGGTCGTCCTGATCAAGGCGATTTCGACGGCGGGGACGATCCGGGCGCTGGGATACCCCTGGAGAATCGCGGTGATCGCCGGGGTGGGGCTCGTGCAGATCGGGGAGTTCTCGTTCCTCCTCCTCTCCCAGGGGTACCGGGAGAACCTCGTGACCTCGACCCAGTACCAGTTCCTGCTCGCCATCGCCATCCTGACGATGACGGCGACGCCGTTCCTCATGGGCTCGGCCCCATGGCTGGCCAGGAGATGGGACCGGTGGGTGGCGCGCGGGGGGGACTTCCGGGAGACGGAGGAGGAGGCCGCCATCCGCAGGACCGGCATGGAGAACCACGTCATCATCGCGGGATACGGGATGAACGGGAAGAACCTCGCCCGCGTCCTGAAGGCGACGCGCCTGCCGTACGTGGTCGTGGACCTGAACGACGTCCAGGTCCGCGAGGGGAAGGCGGCGGGGGAGCCGATGTTCTATGGCGATATTCACCGCCCGGAGATCCTGGAACGGCTGGGGGTGGCGCGGGCGCGCATCCTGGTGATGGCAATCTCCGACCCGATGGCGACGCGACGCGGGGTGGCGGTCGCCCGAAGGAGCAACCCGGATCTTTTCATCCTCGTGAGGACGCGGTAGGTGGCGGACGTGGACGACCTGA
This sequence comes from Deltaproteobacteria bacterium, assembly GCA_003105225.1. Classification (GTDB taxonomy): domain Bacteria; phylum Desulfobacterota; class Deferrimicrobia; order Deferrimicrobiales; family Deferrimicrobiaceae; genus FEB-35. Next base: position 5,706 of record PQAK01000055.1, read on the forward strand.
TCGCCCTCGGGGCGAACGCGGTGATCCCCGAGGAGTTCGAGACTTCCGTGGAGATCTTCTCCCGGGTGCTTTCCGAATACCATGTGCCCGACCACGTGATCCGGCAGCAGGAAGCGATCATCCGGAGCGGGACGTACCGTATCCTCCGCGAGCGCGTGACCTCCGGAAGCGGCGACGTCCTCTCCGAGTTCGAGGAATTCCTGCGCCGGAAAGTGATCGAGATCTACTACGTCGCTCCGGGCTCAGGGTGGGCGGGGCGGACGGTGGAGGAGCTCCCGGTGGGAAACGGCGCGGGGATCGTCCTGCTGTCGATCCTCCGGGAAGACCGGGCGATCGTTCAGCCGGCTCCGTCGGAACGGCTGTCCGCGGGGGACAAGCTCGTCCTCTTCGGCGGGCATGCCCCCCTGGCTTCGGCGTTGGCGGCGCTCTCCCGCCCGCCCGGGCGGTAATCCCTCTTTTTCCTTGCAACCGTAACGGGTTGCGGTGAGTCTTAGTTGCGAATCTTTCCAGGGAAGGCCCCGGATACACGATGAAACGGTTGTGGATCGCCATAGGGATCCTGGCGGTGACCAGCGCATACGGGGTCCCCGCATGCCCGGCCCTCGAGGGGGAGCGGGGCGGCGCGGCATCGCAGGCCCGGCCGGAGGAAGGGGGCCGCTTCGTCGATTTTACCCTTCGGGATCCCGACGGCGTCCCGGTTTCCTTCGGGAACCTCGTCGGGAAGAAGCCGGTCCTGCTTCTGTTCTGGGCGGCGTGGTGCCCGCTCTGCAAGGAAGAGATCCCTCGCATCAACGAAATCCATCGTCGGGGGGACATGCAGGTCGTGGCGGTCAACGTGAAGGAGAGCCCGAAGAAGGTAAAGGGGGCGATCCGGTCCCTGGGCATCCGGTATCCCGTCCTCATCGATCCCGACGGCGACGTCGCGGGGAGGTACAAGGTTCCCGGGATCCCGGTCTGCATCGTCATCGACAAGTCCGGATGCATCGTTTACCAAAGCAACGCTTTTCCGGATCCCATAGAGAAGTTTTTCCGATAATCGACCGGATCGGGGGGGAAAAGGGGATTCCATGCGGGAGCTGTTTGCAGTCCTGTCGTGCCTCGCCATCGTGTCGGGGACGGGGGCCGCCGTCGCCTGCGACCTGTGCGCGATCTATCGCGCCACGGAGGCGAAGACGACCAAACCCGGCTTCTCCGCAGGGGTCTACGAGCAGTACACGCGATTCGGCACGCTGCGGGACGGCGGCAAGAAGGTGGATAACGAGGCGGACCAGTTCCTCGACAGCTCCATTACCCAGCTCCTCCTGGGGTACCGGTTCAACGAACGGATCGGCGTGCAGGTGAACGTTCCCTACATCCACCGGTCGTTCAAGCGGCCGGAGGGAGGAGCGATCGACGAGGGAACGGTCTCCGGCATCGGGGATGTGGCCCTCGTCGGCACCGCCCGCGTGTACCAGCGCCTGCGGGAAGAAAGCACGTTCCTCTGGATCGCCTTGGGCGGCGTCAAGTTCCCCACGGGGAGCACCGACCGGCTGCGGGAAGAGACGAATGAGATGGAGCCGGCTCCCGGCGAGCCGGAGAGCGGCATCCACGGCCACGACCTGACCCTGGGCAGCGGCTCCTACGACTTCATCGTGGGGACCGACGCCTATTGGCGGTGGAAGCGCCTGTTCGCCACGGCCGGCGTCCATTACTCCATCCGCACCGAGGGGGACTTCGATTACCGGTTCGCGAACGACCTGATCTATTCCGTCAAGCCCGGCGTGTACCTGTGGCTTTCCGACGAAGGGACCCTGGGGCTCCAGCTCGCCGTCACCGGAGAAGCCAAGGGGAAGGACAAGTTCCGGGGGCAGGAAGCGGCCGATACCGGCATCACAAGCCTCTTCCTGGGCCCGGAGGCGTCGTTGACCTGGCACGAGAACCTGAGCGCGGAGCTGGCGGCCGATTTCCCCGTCGTGGAGAACAATACCAGCCTGCAGATCGTCCCCGATTACCGTCTTCGCGGCGCCGTGAACTGGCGGTTCTAGCCCCCGGCGCGCCCGGGAGCGGTATAAGAGGTTTTCGGCCATACCGATCGATGGTAAGATCAGCGTTAAAAATCATGCATTTGGGGAGAGTCTTCCGATGAGCCCTGTCCAGGCCGACTTCGCGAAGTACGAACGGGCGCTCCGCCGGTACTACCAGATCCCCGCCGCCGAAAGGAAGACGAGGGACCGGGAAAAGATCCTGAAGATCCTGGGCGTGGAGAACCCCCAGGAGTTCCTGGGGATGCACATTCCCCTGTGGGAAGCCAAGGTCGACGAGCTGCTCGATCCGACGAGTTCGGACATGCTCCCCATCAGCATCTCGCATTCCTACGTGAACTGGGTCCGGGGCGCGATCCGGCTGATGCCGGAGCCGGCACGTGTGAAGATCTTCGCCTCCAAGCTCAAGGCGACCGGGCTCAAAAAAGCCATCCTGACGCTCCTGTCGCGGATCGAGAAGAACGCCCCGCGCGATTTTACCGTCCTCGACGTGGAGCTCGTCGAGAAGGTGCACAAGGACACGCTCTTCACCGTGAAGGACAACGGGGGGCGGAAGCACCGGCTCTACCTCTCCCGTTTCGGATGCCTCGGGGAGTACATCTACGCCGGCCTGCCGGGCCTGGTCGGACTGCCCGCCCTGCCCGTCGTGTATCATTTGAGCCCGCAGGGCGAGGAGGTGCTCCTGAAGCCGATGGAGGAGGGGATCAACATCTTCCTGGACGAGGATATCCCCGTTTCCCGGATCCAGAAGGACGGCGACTGGTGGGTGGAGGGGGCCGCCCGGCAGGACGCCCTGGGAGACTGCATCGGGACCGCGCTGCGGTACGGCCACTACGTGGCGACCCCCGCGAAGCAGATCGTGATGATCGACAACATCGAGATGTTCCACCTGGACGATGCCGACGTCCGCATCCACGAACCGATCTACGAGTTCCTTCCGAAGAAAGCGTATCCGGACGAGTCGGGAAAGCGCGCCGGCCTTCAGAACCGGATGCAGAAGGCCTACGAACAGGCCTACCACGACCAGATGGCCATCATCGCCGCCGAATGGGGGGAGATCGAGCGGTACCTCATCGAGATGCGGCGCCACGTCCGGAACTATTCGGGAGAGGTCATCGAGACCGTTCTCACCAAGATCAAGGCCCGGGTATCCGGCCAGCGATGAGGCGGGAGGCCCCGCCGGCGCTCGCGGTCAAGGCCGCGCTGCTTCTTGCCGCCGGGACGCTCCTGTTCTGTTCCTGTTCCACGTTTTTCCGGGGAAGCGTCCCGCAACGGGACGGCGTCCTTGAGGTCCCCGGCCTGTTCGCCCCGGTGGAGATCGTACGGGACCGGTTCGGCATCCCCCATATCCTCGCGAAAAACGACCACGACCTCCTGTTCGCGCAGGGGTTTGCGCACGCGCAGGACCGGCTGTTCCAGATGGACCTGGATCGGCGGCTGGCGCGCGGCGAGCTCGCCGAGCTTTTCGGGGAAAAGGCGCTCCCCGCCGACCGCCTCTTCCGGCACCTGGGACTTGCCGCACGCGCCCCCTCCCTTTTCGCGGGATGGCCCGCGAAGACCCGGGAGATCGTGCAGGCCTACTGCGACGGAGTCAATGCGGGGATGGCCTCGCTCAGCGCCTGGCCCGTGGAGTTCCGCCTCCTGGGGGCGGCCCCGAGGCGATGGACGCCGGAGGATGTGGCCGCGGGCGCGCTTCTCAAGTCTTTCGGGCTGGCCCAGTGGATCGAGGAGCCCGTCCTCTACCGGATCGCGCTGCGCCTGTCTCCGGAGAAATTCGCGGAGCTGCTCCCCCGGGTGCCGCCCGGATCGCCGGTGATGGCGCCTTCGGCTTCGGGCCCGGCGGCGAAGCTGCCGTTGCCTCCGTCGGTGCTGACCGAGGGGATCGCGTCCCTTCGGCGGACCGTGGGAGATTTCCCCCGGTCCGGGGGATCGAACGGCTGGGCCGTTTCCGGGAGGAAAAGCGCGACCGGGCGCCCTCTCCTGGCGAACGATCCCCACATGATCCTCCCCTGCCCTTCGCTATGGTACGAGGTCCAGTTGACCGCGCCCGGCGTGGACGTCTACGGCGTTTCGTTTCCGGGGGCACCCGGCGTGGTGATCGGCCACAACCCGAGGATCGCCTGGGGGTTCACCAGCGCGATGCTGGACGACGCGGACTTCTTCATCGAGAGGATCGAGGGGGACCAGGTGATGTTCCGGAAGCGGTGGATCCCCCTGTCGCGCCGCGTGGAGACGATCCGTGTCAAGGGCGGGAAGGACGAGGTCCTGACGGTCCTCGAAACGCCGCACGGGCCGATCCTGTCCCCGGCGCTGCCCGGAATCTCCTCCGCTCTCTCCTTTCACTGGGTGGGATACGACGGCGGCGATCCGGTCGGCGCCCTGCACGCGCTGGATCGCGCCCGGAACCGCGAGGAATTCCTCGCGGCGGTGTCCGGCTTCCCGCATCCCGCGCAGAACATCGTGTACGCCGACCTCGAGGGCAACATCGGGGTGGTGCTGGCGGGAAGGATTCCGGTGCGCAAGGGGGGCTCCACCCTGCTCCCGGTCCCGGGCGACACCGGGGAGTGGGACTGGAAGGGGTTCGTCCCGTTTTCGGAGAACCCCCGGGTGTGGAATCCGCCCGAACAGTTCGTCGCGGCCGCGAACTTCGCCCCCGCGGGGACCTCGTTCCGGCACTATCTTTCCCGCCTCTACGAGCCTCCCGAACGGGGGAGACGGATTTTGCGGATGCTGGGCTCGAAAGAGAAATTTACAGTGGAGGCCTTCGAGCGGATGCAGACCGACGTCCTGCTTCCGGACGCGGCCAAGGCGGTGGCGCTCGCGGTCCAGGTTGCGAAAAACCGGGAGGCGGAATCCCCCGCGTTCCGGGATGCGGCGCAGATCCTCTCGGAATGGGACCTGTCCGCGGGGGCGGACAGCAGGGGGGCGCTCCTGTTCGAGGTCTTCTACGAGAAGCTGATCGAGAACGTGTTCCGGGACGAGCTCGGGGACGATCTCTACGCGGAGTTCACGCGATCCTCCCGCCTGGCATGGAACGTCATGGACCGCGTGATCGAGAACCGGGACTCGCTGTTTTTCGTGAACGCGGCGACGGGGCGGAAGGATTCCCTCGACGACCTCGTTGCCCGCTCCCTCTTCTCCGCGATGTCGTTCCTGAAGGACCGCCTGGGGGGCGCCTCTTCGACCTGGAGGTGGGGAAGGCTTCACCAGCTCACCCTGGAGCACCCCTTCGGGAAGAAGCGGTACCTCCGGCGGTGGTTCAACATCGGGCCGATCGCCGTGGGGGGTGACGGGAAGACGGTCTTCAAGGAGGAATTCCGGCACGGAACGGACTTCCAGGTACTGGTCGGACCGGCGATGCGGCAGGTGGTCCCCCTCGGGGACCGGCGGCATGCGCGCTCCGTGATCACGACGGGCGCATCGGGCCATTTCTACGAGCGGCACTACCGGGATCAAAACCCTCTCTGGCTCTCGGGAAAGACGCACCCCGCATGGACCGCGCCGGAAGACGTGGCGTCGAACCGGGAAGCGCGCCTGGAGCTTGTCCCGAAATAACCCTTCCCGCTATTTGCCGTTGCGTGAGGAACGTTCCAGGAAGTATTTCTCGATAAGATAAAATGCCACCGGCAGAGCGACGACGACCCCGACCACCTTGAGGATCAGGCGAAGGGTCCGGGAGACGACGCCCGCCAGCCCGGCCACGATCTCCGGGATCGATGCCCCGAGGAACACGGCGGCGGCGATTCCGCCGAGAAGGGCCCATCCGAACAGCAGCCGCGAACCCGGACGTTTACGCGTCTCCGGCATCCTAGTGTTGCGCTTCATAATTACGGCGACGTATTTGTTTTCGACACGGCACCGAGAGCGTCGATGCGCCGGTCCGGCAAGGCGCGCGACTGAGGCGTACTGTTAAGTACGGCGCAAGGAGCGCAACGAGCGGATGCAGCGGCGCTCGAATGCAGGCGTAATGATGAAACGCGGCACTTAGTCTCCTGAAACGGGAATCGCCTGGATCGTACTCCCGGATTCGGCGCAATTCCCCCGATCGTACGGATTATACCACCGCCCCCCTCGGCTCCGGGAAACCGGCAGGATTCTTGGGAAATCTAATAGGGGACGGCAGGAGGGAGCGGGGGAGGGCCATGGCAAAAACCGTCAGGAACCGGCTGTTTCTCGTCCGGGAGGAAAATGCGGAAAAGCGGCAGGCCGCAGGGTCCGGCAGCGGCGCGGAGACGCGATCCGACGTCGAGCTGCTGGACGCCTACTCCCGCGCCGTCATCGCCGTTGTGGACGCCGTCGGATCGGCGGTCGTCGGCATCTCGGGCAAACGGGCCGTCGCCGACGGGGGGGCCGACACGGCAGGGGCCGGCTCGGGAGTGATCGTCACGCCGGACGGCTACATCCTGACGAACCACCACGTGGTGGAGGAATCGGATTCCCTCCAGGTGACGCTCAAGGATGGAACGGCGATGGGGGCCGTTCCGGTCGGCTCCGATTCGGCCAACGATCTCGCGCTGATCCGCGCCGGGGGTTCGGGGATGCCGTACGCGACGCTTGGCGACTCCGGGGAGCTGCGGGTGGGCCAGCTCGTGATCGCGATCGGAAACCCGTACGGTTTCCAATCCACCGTGTCGACGGGGGTCATCAGCGCCCTGGGGCGGGGATTGAGGAGCCGGGAAGGCCGGCCGATCGAAAATGTCATCCAGCACACAGCCCCTCTCAATCCGGGCAATTCCGGCGGGCCGCTGGTGGACTCCCGCGGCCGGGTCGTGGGGATCAACACGGCGATCATCCCGATCGCCCAGGGGATCGGCTTCTCCATCCCCGCCAACACGGCGCGGTTCGTGATTTCCCAGCTCCTGACGGTCGGCAGGGTCCGGAGGGGATACCTGGGGATCACCGCGCGGCAGCGCCCCGTCGACCGGAGGCTGGCCCGTCTCCATGGCCTGCCGTTCGACGTCGCCGTCGAGGTGGTCTCGCTGGATCCCCGGGGTCCGGCGGCATCCGCCGGGGTGCGCGCAGGGGATCTCATCGTCCTGCTGGACGGGAAGGCGGTCCGCAGCGTGGACGATATCTACCGCATCCTGGGGTCGGGGAAGGTGGGGATGCCGCTGGCGCTCTCCGTGATCCGCGGGAGGGACCGGGTCGGGATCGAGATCATCAACACGGAATCCGGGGGGTAATTCCGCCCCCGCCGCGGGGATTACAGGGCTACCGGCCCGGCGGAATATTTCTCGATCATCCTTCCCACCATCAAGCCCCCCTCGTGCTCGGGGATGATCACTTCGTCGGCGCCCGAATTCCGCATCGCCTGGGCGTACCGCTGCTGGCCCGCCCGCGTGATGATCCTCAAGGAAGGGTTCATCGCCTTGGCGGTCACCGTGATGTAGAGGTTGTCCGCATCGTTGTCGATCACGATGCAGATGCCCCGGGCCCTCGCGATCCCCGCCGCCTCCAGGGTGTCGTGGCGCTTGGCATCCCCCGTGACGATGGGCAGGCCCTCCTGCAGCAGCTGACGATACAGCCCCTCGTTCGTTTCGATGAGGACGAAGGGGATCTTGAGACGATCGAGCTGGTCCACGACGGTCCGGCCCACCTGCCCGTATCCGCATATGATGAAATGATCCCGCAGCTTCTCGATTTTCGCGTCGTTGACCATCAGCTTCCACGCCTCCTTTCCCTGCTTCCGGAAAATGGTGACGAGAACCCGCTCGGCGACCCAGATCTGGAATGCGAAGACCCCCACGTAGACCAGCAGGGAAAAGAACTTCGTGGCGTCCTGCACCTTGTCGACATGGATCGAATGGGGCTGGAAGATCCAGAAAAGGGCATCCTGCCAGCGAAGCCCCTCCAGTCGGGAGTAGCCTCCCACGCAAAGGGCGATGAAGGCGGCGAACGAAAGGACGGGCAGCCACAACCGCCGGAGGAAGACGGCCAGGACGCCGGAAGGTGCGGTTCGAATCCCCATGCCCTCTCCTGGAGACGGCGGGCGCCCCCGAAAAACTTCCCGGTCCCTTATATTCGTAAAGTATAATTTAGTTGCAACCTTTTGGGTACCTGAGGATCTAACTGCGTCAGATTCCGGCTCCGTCGTGGAGGGTATCCCGATGAAGGTCGCACCGCTACCCGTCCATGAAACCGTCGGGACGCCGGGCCAGGGACTCGCCGGAGCCACCCTGGGATTCTTCATCGGTTTTGCCGCGGTCTCCCTGTTCGGGCCCACCGCGAAGAGCCTCAAGGGAATCATGGGCCTGGGCCCTCTCGAGATCGGATTCCTCGTGGCCGCCCCCTCTCTATCGGGATCCCTCCTGCGGATCCCCTTCTCCGCCTGGGTCGACACCACGGGGGGCAAGAAGCCGTTCCTGGTCCTCCTCCTCCTCTCCATCGCCGGCATGGCCGGGCTGTTCCTGACCCTTCACAACTACTACCCGGCGCGGATGACCCCCTCGTTCTACCCTCTGATCCTCCTCCTCGGGGTCCTGTGCGGGTGCGGGATCGCCACATTTTCCGTCGGCATCGGCCAGGTGGCCTACTGGTACCCCAAGGCCCGGCAAGGGACCGCGTTGGGCACGTACGCCGGGATCGGGAACCTCGCCCCCGGGATCTTCACGCTCCTGCTGCCCATCGCCCTCGTGACCCTGGGGCTTGCCGGCTCCTACCTGGCATGGCTCGCCTTCCTCGCCGCCGGGACCTGCGCCTACGCCGTCCTCGGAAGGAATGCGTGGTTCTTCCAGATGACGGCACGGGGGATCCCCAGGGAGGAGGCGAGGGAGGCCTCCGCCCTGCGCGGGCAGGAGATCTTCCCGTCCGGCAGCCTGGTGGAGAGCCTCCTCCTGTCGGCGAAGAGCTGGAAAACGTGGGCCCTCGTGGCGATCTACTTCACGACCTTCGGCGGATTCATCGCCATGACCGCCTGGCTCCCCGTGTACTGGACCTCCTTCTTCGCCGCGACGCCCGTGCTCGCGGGGGTGCTGGCCGGCGCCTACTCGATCGCCACCTCCATCGTCCGGGTGGGCGGCGGGGTGCTTTCCGACCGCATCGGCGGAGAGCGCGCGGGGATCCTCGGGCTGGGGATCATGCTGGCCGGGGCGGTGCTGATGTCCCTCTCGCGGGATTTCAGCCTCTCCGTCGCCGCCCAGATCGTGATGGGCGCCGGGATGGGAGTGTCCAATGCGGCCGTTTTCAAGCTGGTTCCCCAGGAGATCCCCGAGGCGGTGGGCGGCGCAGCGGGGTGGGTGGGGGGTCTCGGGGCCTTCGGTGGATTCGCCATCCCCCCGCTGATGGGCACGATCGTGAAGGTCCAGGGAACCGGCGGCTATGCGACGGGGTTTCTGGTGTTCGTCTGCCTGGCGGTGATATCGCTCCTCCTTGTCGAGGTCCTGCGGCGGAAACGCGCCGGGGCCCCGGGGTTCGCGTGAGGGGGGAACGCCGGTCGATCCTGCGGAGCACACCACTCCTCCGGCGGAGGAATCCATGAAGAAGCGTTCGGGATATCTACCGGTATTGCTCCTCCTGTCCCTTGCCTTGTCCGTACCGGCGCAAGCCGATTCGGGAAAGGAGAAATTCGAAAAGGAGTGCTCCGGCTGCCACACGATCGGCGGCGGCGATTCGGGCGGCCCCGACCTTTCGGGCGTTGCGGGGAAGAGGCCGGCCGACTGGCTCGAGAGGATCATCGTCGAGCCCGATAAGCTGACTGCCGAAAAGGACCCGGTCCAGCTGGACCTGGTGAAGAAATACGGCGGCGAGATGCCGAACCTCGGGTTGAGCCGGAAGGATGCGCGAAAGATCATCGCCTATCTCCAGGAGATTTCACCGGCGGCTCCGCCCGCGGCGGCTTCCGGGGCCGTCCCGCCTCCCGAACCGGCGCCGAAGGCGATGGAAACCGTGGTGACCCCGGAACTCGTCGCCTTGGGGAAGGCCCTCTTCACCGGCGACAAGCCCTTCACGAACGGCGGCGCTCCCTGCGCGGCATGTCACAGCTTCGGCTATTCGGGGGTGACGTGGGGAGCCCTGGCCGCCGACCTGAGCGCGCGCACGGAAGCGGTCGGGGAGCCGGGATTGCGGGGGATGTTGAAAAGCCTCAACTTCCCGATCATGAGAAAGACCTACGCCGGCAAGCCCCTGACCGACGAGGAGATCGCCGCGCTGGTCGTGTTTGCCAAGGATGCCGTGGCCCGCAAGGCTCCTCCCGCCGGCAGGTACTTCCCGGCGGCGGGAGTCGGCATCTTCGTCTGCCTGATCGTGGGGTTGATGCTGTACCAAAGGAGGATCCGGTAATGTCGAGCGGACGGATCAAGGACGACCGCACCCCGGCGGACCGGGGCTGGGAGGAGTTCTACCGGAACCGCTGGCAGTACGACAAGGTGGTGCGGAGCACCCACGGGGTGAACTGCACCGGCGGGTGCAGCTGGATGGTCCACGTGAAGGACGGGATCGTCGCCTGGGAGCTCCAGGCCAACGACTACCCGCAGTTCAACGGGGGCATCCCCAACCACGAGCCGCGCGGCTGCACCCGGGGGATCAGCTACTCCTGGTATCTCTACAGCCCCATGCGGGTCAAGCACCCCTACATGCGCGGGGCCCTGATCGACTTGTGGCGGGAAGCCCGGCAACGCTTCGACGACCCGGTGGACGCCTGGAAAAGCATCGTGGAAAACCCCGAATCGCGGAAAGCCTACACCGGCAAGCGCGGCATGGGGGGCTTCCGGCGGGCGTCCTGGGACGACGCGGTCGAGCTGATCGCCGCCTCCAGCGTCTATACCGCGAAAAAATACGGGCCCGACCGGGTCATCGGATTCACCCCGATCCCCGCCATGTCCATGATCAGCTACGCCGCCGGGACCCGCTTCCTGCAGCTCTTCGGCGGGGTGTGCATGAGCTTCTACGACTGGTACTGCGATCTTCCCCCCGCGTCGCCGCAGGTCTGGGGGGAGCAGACCGACGTCCCCGAGTCGGCCGACTGGTACAACGCGTCCTATATCGTCCTGTGCGGCTCCAACGTCCCGATGACGCGGACCCCCGATTCCCATTTCTTCACCGAGGCCCGCTACCGGGGGGCCAAGGTCGTGGTCATGTCCCCCGACTACTCCATCGCGACCAAGTTCGCCGACAACTGGCTGCCGGTCGCACAGGGGCACGACGGCGCGTTCTGGATGGCGGTGAACCACGTCATCCTCAAGGAGTATTACGCGGACCGGCAGGTTCCCTTCTTCGAGGAGTACGCGCGGAAATACACCGACCTTCCGTTCCTGGTGAAGCTCGTGGAAACGGACGGCGCGCTGCGGCCGGGGGAGTTCCTCCGGGCCGACGAGATCGAGCGCGGCGCCGGGCTCGAGCAGGCCGACTGGACGCTATGCGTGGCGGACGGGAAAGGGGAGGTGAAGATCCCCCACGGCAGCCTCGGCTCCCGCTGGAGCAAGGCGGAGGGGAAGTGGAACCTGGACATGAAGGACATGGTGGACGGCTCCGACATCGATTGCCGTATGACCTTTCTCGGCGGCGAGACCCGCGCGGTCCGGTTCCGTTTCGAAACGGATGGAGATGCGATCCGGGAAGTCCCGGTCCGTCGGATCGAGACCCGGAACGGCGAGGCGACGGTCACGACCGTCTTCGACCTCCTCATGGCCCAGTTCGGCGTCTCGCGGGGCCTGGGCGGCGACTATCCGCAAACCTACGACGAGGACAAGCCGTTCACGCCGAAGTGGCAGGAGAAATACACCGGCATCGCCGCCGGGTCCATGCTGAAGATCGCACGCGAGTGGGCCGAGAACGGGGAGAAGAGCGGCGGCCGGAACATGATCATCGTCGGCGCCGGCATCAACCACTGGTACCACAACGACCTGATCTACCGGGCCGCCATCACCTCCCTCATCCTGACGGGAAGCGTCGGGCGCAACGGGGCGGGGCTCGCCCACTACGTGGGCCAGGAGAAGGTGGTGCCGCTCGCCCCCTGGACCTCCATCGCCATGGCCCAGGACTGGGTGAAGCCTTCCCGCCTTCAGAACACCCCGAGCTTCTGGTACATCCATTCCGACCAGTGGAGGTACGACCGGAGCTTCGTCGACTACTTCAAGCCGGAAACCGGGGAGAACATGCCGCTCCACGCCGCGGACATGAACGCCAAGGCGGTCCGCCTCGGCTGGCTTCCGTTCTCCCCCCACTTCAACGACAGCACCCTGCGGCTGGTGGAGGCGGCGAAGGCCGCGGGAGCCCGCACGGACGACGAGATCCGCGGATGGCTCGTGTCCCGCCTCAAGAGCGGCGAGACGCGGTTCGCCATCGAGGACCCGGACGGGGAGGGGAACTCCCCCAAGGTCTGGTTCATCTGGCGCGCCAACGCCATTTCCGCCAGCGCCAAGGGGCACGAGTTCTTCCTGAAGCACGTGATCGGCGCCCCCAACAGCAGCTTCACCGCGAAGGAGGTCGCCAAGGGGGCGGTGAAGGACCTGGTCTGGCACGAGAAGGCCCCCGAAGGGAAGATGGACCTCGTGGTGGACCTGAATTTCCGCATGGACACCTCGACCCTCTATTCCGACATCGTCCTGCCGGCGGCCACCTGGTACGARAAATCCGACCTGAACACCACCGACATGCACTCCTTCGTCAACTGCCTGGACGCCGCCGTGCCGCCGTCGTGGGAGTCGAAGCCGGATTGGAAGACCTTCAGCCTCATCGCCCGGAAGGTGAGCGAGCTTTCGGCGAAGCATTTCCCCGAGCCGGTGAAGGATATCGTCGCCGTTCCGCTCCTTCACGATACGCCCGGGGAAATCGCCCAGAGATCCGTGAAGGACTGGAAGCGGGGCGAGTGCGACCCGGTTCCCGGGAAAACGATGCCGGGCCTTGCCTTCGTGGAGCGGGATTACGTGAACCTCTACAACCGGTTCCTGTCGGTGGGGCCGGGGATGGGCAAGCTCGGCGCCCACGGGGTCAGCTGGGAAGCGGGCGACGTGCATGGAAAGCTCCTGGAGCGGATGCCGACGCGCGCATGGAACGGGAAAACCTATCTCGACCTGGAAGATGAAAAGGCGGTCGCGGACGTGATCCTGGCCTTCGCGCCGGAGACCAACGGGGAACTGGCCTACCGGTCCTACCAGGACCTGGAGAAGCGGGTCGGCAAGCCCCTCTCGCAGATCGCCGCCGGCGACCGGAATTTCCGGATCACCTGGGAGGAGATCACGCAGAAGCCGCGCCGCTACATCAGCACGGCGGTCTGGAGCGGGCTGGTCAACGAGGGGCGACCGTACGCCCCCTACACCCTCAACGTGGAGCACGGCGTGCCGTGGCGGACCCTTTCCGGCCGCCAGTCCCTCTACCTCGACCATCCCTACTACGGCGAGTTCCACGAGGGGCTTCCCACCTTCAAGGGGAAGATCCCGCCGGCGATCCTGGACGAGACGGAAGGGGAGACGGGACTCGTGCTCAATTTCCTCACCCCCCACGGCAAATGGAGCATCCACTCCACCTACAGCGACAATCTCCGGATGCTCACCCTCTCCCGCGCCGGGCAGGTGGTCTGGCTGCATCCCGAGGACGCGGCGGGGGCCGGGATCGGGGACAACGAGGAGATCGAGGTCTACAACGCCAACGGCGTCGTCGTCTGCCGCGCCATCGTATCGTCGCGCATCCCGAAGGGGACGGCGGTCATGTACCACGCGCCGGAACGGACCCTCAACATCAAGAAGTCGAAAAAGAGCGGCCGGCGGGGCGGCGTGCACAACAGCCTCTCCCGGATCCGTCTCAAGCCGACGCTGATGCTCGGCGGCTACGCCCAGTTCAGCTACTACTTCAACTACTGGGGGCCGACCGGGGTCAACCGCGACTGCTACGTCGTCGTCCGAAAGTTGAGGGGGTGAGCCGATGGACGTGCGAGCGCAACTGGTGATGGTGTTCAACCTCGACAAGTGCATCGGGTGCCACGCCTGCAGCATTTCCTGCAAGAACATCTGGACCGACCGGCGCGGCGCCGAATACATGTGGTGGAACAACGTCGAATCCAAGCCCGGCGTCGGGTACCCGAAAGGCTGGGAAGACCAGGGAACGTACAAGGGGGGCTGGGTCGCCGGCGGGAACCGCCTCCGGCTTCGCGCGCTGGGCAAGGTGCCGACCCTGCTGAACCTGTTCTTCCAGCCCAACCTGCCGAAACTCACGGACTACTACGAGCCGTTCGACTTCGACTACGGCAATCTTTACGGGGCCGGGGATGCGGACGATCAGCCGGTCGCCGGGGCCTTCTCCCAGATTTCCGGCAGGAAGATCGAATCCATCCAGGGGGGACCCAACTGGGACGACGACCTCTCCGGCTCCCGGCTCTACGCCGCGAACGATGTCAACCTGGAGGATCGCGGGATCGTCGAGGATTACGGGAGGATGTTCCTGCAGTACCTCCCGCGGATCTGCAACCACTGCCTGCATCCGGCGTGCGTCGCCTCGTGCCCCTCCCGGGCCATCTACAAGAGGGGAGAGGACGGGATCGTCCTGGTGGACCAGAACGTCTGCAAGGGGTGGAGGTTCTGCACCACCGCCTGCCCCTACAAGAAGGTCTACTTCAACTGGGACAGCGGGAAGGCGGAGAAATGCATCTTCTGCTTCCCGCGCACCGAGACCGGGCAGTGCAACGCCTGCGCCCACAGCTGCGTCGGCAGGATCCGGTACGTCGGCGTCCTCCTTTACGACACCGAAAGGGTGGAGCAGGCGCTGCTGGAGCCCGATGACCGGCTCGTGGAAGCCCACCGCGCCGTGATCCTCGATCCCCGCGACCCGGCGGTCCGGGAAGCGGCCCGGAAAAACGGGGTCTCCGCGCAGTGGCTGGACGCCGCCGTGAATTCCCCTGCGTATGCGCTGGTCAAGGAGTTCGGACTTGCCCTGCCGCTCCACCCCGAGTTCCGGACGTTTCCGATGGCCTACTACATTCCCTCCCTGTCGCCGGTCCTCTCGGTCGAGGGGGAATCCCACGAGTTGATGGAGCATGGGCTGTTTCCCGAGGTGGACAGCATGCGGGCCCCCTTGAGCTACCTCGCAAGCCTTCTCTCCGGCGGCAACCGGGATGTGGTGGCGGCGGCGCTGGCGCGGCTCATCGCACTGCGCGTCTTCACGCGCGCGAAAAACCTCGATCAGCCGGTTCCCGGCGGGGTCCTCGAGCGGGCGGGCCTGGACGAGGCGGCGGCCGTCCGCCTCTACCGTCTTCTCACCATCGGGGGATACGGGGAGAGGAACGTCATCCCGGCGCAGCAAAGGGAGGAGCAGGATCCCCACGTCCGCAAGGGCGCGGGCGGGTTCGGGATCCTCAAAAAAGCGGGGAGGCGGAAATGAGCGTCTCCGGATGCTACGCCTCCCTTGCCCGGATGCTCGACTATCCGGAGAACAAGGATACGATCCTTGCGGCCTGCGGGAGCGTCAGCGGGTTTTTCCGGGAACGCCGCATCGGGCCTCCGCCGGATCCCTTCGCGGAATTCGTGGAGGCCTCGACCCTTTCGAGGCTCCAGGAGGAATATGTCGCGACCTTCGACTTCAACCCGGCGGTCGCTCCCTACCTGGGCCACCACCTTTACGGGGACGACCGGAAGAAAGGTGCGTACCTGATCCGGCTGAAGCAGGAATTCGGCCGCCATGGCTTCCTTCCATCCGGCTGCGAACTTCCGGATCATCTTCCGCTGGTGCTGGAGTTCCTCGCCCGCCTTGCCGAACGCCGTGAGGACGGCGCCCGCCGCTCCTTTCTCTCCGAGTGCGTGCTGCCGGGGATGGAGCGCCTTTCCGCCGGATTTTCCGTCCGGGCGGAGTCCCCCTGGAAATCGGTGGTCGATGCGACCCGAATCCTGTGCGCCGCGGATGCCTGCGCCCGCGAGGAGGAAACCCCATGCTGAACGTCTTTATTTTCGTCGTTCTCCCGTACGCGGCGCTGGCGCTGCTCCTCTTCGTGACGCCGTACCGGTACTTCTCGAACCGGCTGGTCTGGTCGGCCTATTCCACCCAGTTCCTGGAACAGAAAGCCCTCTTCTGGGGCAGCATCCCGTGGCATTACGGCATCCTTCCGGTGCTGGCGGCGCACCTGGTGAGCGTGATCCTCCCCGGCCCCATGAAGGCGATCCTCGGGAACCCGCGGGCCCTGATCCTCCTGGAGGACATCGGGCAGGGACTCGGGCTGCTGGCCCTTTTCGGCTGCCTTGCGCTCCTGCTGCGGCGCCTGAGGACCCCCATGCTGAAGGCGGTGACCTCGGCCGCCGACCTGGCTCTCCTCGCCCTGCTCCTCGTGGAGGTCGCCACCGGGGTCTACATGGGCATCTTCATCCGCGGCGGCCCCCTGTGGTACCTGTACACGGCGGTCCCGTACTTCCATTCGCTCCTGGCGTTCAACCCGCAGGTCGAGTACGTGGCCGACTTCCCCATGGTGTTCAAGGTGCACGCGGCGGGCGCCTTCCTGTTCGTGGCGGTGCTTCCGTTCACCAAGCTCGTTCACCTGCTCTATCTTCCGGTCGGCTTCCTGAAGGACCCGCCCATCCTGTACCGGTGGCGGACCTCGAAGACCGGCGAATGAAGGGAGGGGCGACCCCATGACATCCCGCGTCCTGGCGGTGTGGAACCCGGAAGACCAGGCATTCTGGAACACGGAAGGCAAGTCCATCGCCTCCCGGAATCTCTGGATCTCCATCCCTGCGCTGCTCCTCTCCTTCGCGGTCTGGATGGTCTGGAGCGTGGTGGTCGTCAACCTCCCGACCATCGGGTTCCCGTTCGCCACCGACCAGCTCTTCTGGCTGGCGGCGCTGCCGGGGCTGGCGGGGGCGACGCTCCGCATCTTCTATTCCTTCATGGTGCCGATCTTCGGCGGACGGAAATGGACCACCATCAGCACCGCCTCCCTGCTGATCCCGGCGATCGGCATCGGCTTCGCGGTGCGCGACCCCGGCACGAGTTATTCCACCTTCCTCGTCCTGGCCCTGTTGTGCGGCCTGGGCGGCGGAAATTTCGCCTCCAGCATGTCGAACATCAGCTTTTTCTTCCCCCAGGCGCAGAAGGGCACCGCGCTGGGGCTGAACGCGGGGCTCGGGAACCTGGGGGTGAGCGCCATGCAGTTCCTCGTGCCGCTGGCCATCACCGCCGGCGTGTTCGGCGCCCTCTGCGGCGGTCCGCAGGACTGCGTCGAAAACGGGGTGGCGAGGCCGATGTGGCTGCAGAACGCCGGGTTCATCTGGGTGCCGTTCATCGCCGCCTCGACGGTGGCGGCCTGGTTCGGGATGAACGACATCGCCAGCGCCAAGGCCTCGTTCCGCGAGCAGGCGGTCATCTTCCGGCGCAAGCACAACTGGCTCATGTGCTGGCTCTATCTCGGGACCTTCGGCTCCTTCATCGGCTACTCGGCCGGGCTGCCGCTGCTGATCAAGTCCCAGTTCCCCGGGATCAGCCCCACCAAGTACGCGTTTCTCGGGCCCCTTGTCGGCGCGCTCATGCGCCCGGTGGGGGGGTGGGTCGCGGACAAGGTGGGGGGCGCGCGGGTCACGTTCTGGAATTTCATCGCGATGGCCGCGAGCGCGGCCGGCATCCTGGCGTTCCTTCCCCGCGGCGGCGCGGGCGGCAGCTTCGCGGGCTTCCTGGCCATGTTCATCCTGATGTTCGTCACGACGGGCATCGGCAACGGTTCGACGTTCCGCATGATCCCGGTGATCTTCGCGACCGATCGGATGCGGGATGCGGAAGGGAAAGGACCCGCGGCGCAGGAACAGGCTGCGAAGGACGCCGCGAAGGAAGCCGCGGCCGTCATCGGGTTCAGCTCGGCTTTCGCCGCCTACGGCGCGTTTTTCATCCCCAAGGGGTTCGGCAGCTCGATCTCCCTCACCGGGGGGCCGGAGGCCGCGCTCTACGGGTTCCTGGCCTTCTACATCACCTGCATCGCGGTCACGTATTGGTTCTATTCCCGCCGGAACGCCGAGATGCCGTGCTGAAGGGAGGGGCGACGCGGCGGCTTCGGGGGCCGGGGAAGCCCTGCCTACACCAGCAGCATCTTGAAACCCGCGATCGTCAGTACCGCGGACAACGTCTTGAGGATGCCCGCCGCGGACAGGCGGCGGCTGCCGAAAAAGGATCCGGCGAAGCCCCCGCACAGCGCGGATGCCGCCAGTATCGGCAGATAGCCGGGGACCGCCTGGAGACTACCGATGTGGCCGAGAAGCCCGGCGATGGAGTTGACCAGGATAAACAGCGCCGAGACGGCCGACACCTCCCTGGCCCTGGCCCAACGGAGCAGGAGCATCAGGGGGCTCAAGAAGATGCCGCCTCCCACCCCGGTAAGGCCCGACAACAGGCCGAAGACCGCGCCGACGACCAGCGCCGCCGGGACGGAGGGGGGCAAGGTCTCCTTCTCTTCCCGTTCCCTTTTGAAAAACAGGCGGCAGGCAGAGGCCAGCAGGAGGATTCCCACCAGGGGATTGAAGACGGTTTCGGGAAGGCTCAGGCCGCCGCCGATGTAGCTGAACGGGATCGAGGCGACCGCGAACGGCCAGAACAGGCGCCACGAGAAATGGCCGGATCGCGCAAAATGGAACGTGGCGACGGCCGAGACCAGGATGTTCAGGACCAAAGCGGTGGGCTTGAAAACGGCCGGGGCGAGGCTGAACAGGGCCAGGACGGCGAGGTATCCCGACGCCCCGCCGTGGCCGATGCAGGAGTAGAGGATCGCGACCGCCACGATGCAGACCGCGAGAAGTAGCAGAAGGGAAACGCTCACGGAAGCACTCCGATGCGCCGCGCCGCTCAGAACCCGAGCCGAAGGAACTTGCGGTTCACCAGGCCGTTGAAGTCCTTCTTCAGCCGGTGGAATTTATCCAGCAGGGCCGCCGCCTGGGGGCTGAGGGTGGATACGCCCCCTCCCGTCCCCCCTTTCCGGCGGACGACCACGGGAAATCCGAGCCGCTTTTCCATCGCGTCGACGTACGTCCACGCCTTGCGGTACGGGATACCCATCTCCCTGGCGGCCGCGTTGATCGAGCCGTTCTTCCGCACGAGGCGAAGCAATTCCTCGCGTCCTTCTCCGAAGACCGGTTCCCCGTCGATTTCCAGCCAGATCTTGGAACGCACTTCCAGCGCCGGCTCCCGGCCGCTCACGACAGGAACCTCCTCTCGATGAAGTCCGCAACGGCAACGGAATCGTTGAGATCCAGCCTCGGAACGTCCAGATCCAGGGGTTCGTCGCTGGCGACTGCCAGGAGGGTCGGGTCGCGCTCCGCTCCCCGGCAGAGCAGGGTGTCGCTGCGGTCCTTCCGATGCACCTCGATTTTCGGCAACGCGCTCGCCTTGAACCCTTCGGTCAGGACGATATCCACGTCGGTGAAATACCTCGACAGGAGTTCCTCGACCGGGGGAGATGCGGCGTGCCGCTTCACGAGAGCCAGTTTTTCGGGCGAGCAGATCAGCATCGTGTCCGCGCCGGCGGCGGTAAGGCGGTAGCTGTCCTTGCCCGGACGGTCGATGTCGAAACGGTGCGCGTCGTGCTTGATGGCGCCCACCCGGTACCCGCGGTCCTTCAACCGGACGATGACCTTTTCGAGGAGGGTGGTCTTGCCGGTTCCGGATTTGGCCACGAAAGAAACGGCCTTGACGGTCACGCGGGCCCCCGTTTCCGAGCGTCCCTCCCTGGAGGCGCTTCACGCTCACTTTGATGGATGCGTTATACCAAAAACGCATAACGCGGCGCAACCGGACTTTCCCGGAACCTTTGCAGGGGGCATGACGGACCGGAGCGTATCCGCGCTCGCCGGGATCGCGGTGCGGACCGTCCGGATCGTTGGATGATATTTACCGACACGAATTTACAGGGTATAGTGTGGACAGACCGTCGTACGGGGATCCTATTGGCCCGAGAAGCAGATACCTCTCCCCCAAAAACTTCCGGCATCCCGCCTGATGAACTGGAGCGGTTCCGGGCGGTCTTCGACCTCTCCGGCGACGCCATCTTCATCTTCGATGATACGGGACGCGTCATCGAGGTCAACCAGGTCGCCTGCGAACGGTACGGGTACACGCGGGAAGAGGCCCGCCGGCTGCACGTGCGGGATATCGACACGCCGGACCAGGCGTCCGAAATCCCGGTGCGGCTGGA
>PQAK01000056.1 GCA_003105225.1 Deltaproteobacteria bacterium
CCTCGGTCCGCTCGATCTGGTCGCGGTTTTTCGCCTTCTCGAAGGCATCTTCCACGAGTTCGAAGCCGACCCAAGGGTATGCCAGGACACGGTCGGGCGGGACAGGGTCGGAGAGGACTTCGCCCGGCGCGGGCGAAAATCGCGATTCGTCCTTGGTGAAACCGATCGTGAAGCGCTTGACCCAGCGGCCTTTCAGACCCCCCGACCATCCCCCCCACGCAATCCGTTTTTTCGCATGCGTCTGGAACCGGTCGGCGACGCCCGCGCGCCCGAAGAGAGTATCCACCCGCTCGTCATCCACGAATGTCGCTCCGCCGGCCCAGCGCGTATTCAGAGCGTAAAAAGGCTGCTCGATGAGGGCGCTTCGCTTCCGCCCGTCGCTGTTTTCGGCAACGAGCAGCTCGGTCCGAAGCCAGGTGCCGGCGAGGTGCGTCGAGTCCAGTAGCAGACTGTCCGAGTTCCGGTCGGGCGTCGATGCGTGCGAGTAGCTGATCCCGACGCCCGTCCCCAAAAGGTTCATCTCCTCGAAGTCGATGCTGGTCGTGTTCACCCCTCCCTTCCGCCCGAAAGAAACCCCGGGATTGAGGGTCCACACGTCGCGGGTAAGCACCTCGACATCGACGCGCCCGTCACGGAAAGCGATCGGCCGGATCCGGGCATCGTAGAAATACCGGTTCGACCGCAGGATCCGCTCCGATTCGTCGAGAACCCGCCGGTCATACGCGTCTCCGGTACGGAACAGGAGCTGTTTTCGGATCAACCACGGGCGTGTCTTGGCGTGGATCTTGTTCGCCATGCGGAAGAGCCGGTTGTTTTCCCTGGGATCGGCGATGTCGAAGATATTTTCGTTGCGGATGATGACCTCGCCGATGACTGCGCCTCGTGCCGCCAACTCCTCGTCGGACGGAACCGGCTCCTCCGGAGAGGGCGGCGGGATCGGTCCGGGGGCGGGAACGATCAGGGAAGGGGAGACATTGTCCAGACACGTCGACGGGACCAGGAAAACCGGCATCGAATCCTGCACGGCGCCGTCGGCGAATCCGCCGGAAGAAAGGGCGGCGGGAACGGGCGGTGCGGCCGTCTCCGCCCGGGCGGCCCAGGGGGAACCGGCGGACAGCAAGCAGGATACGAGTAACAGCGAACGTGCGCGTCCGGCGCGACGTGCAAGATCCCTCATTACGCCCCGCTCGGCTCCGTACGGAACGAAGCGTTTTTTCCCTGCATGCGCCATGGCCAATGTAGAAGTCTGTATCATCGGTCGATACGGAGCAAGAACATTGCGACCGGTCCGGAAATATCGGATGCACGCTGCAGCCAGGATACGGAGGGGATTACCGGAACGCGACGATCACGTGCCCGGCGATGGCTTCGGCCTGACGCCGGGATCCGTTGTGCGATCGGAATGGAAGCGCAGGATTTCCGGGCGAAGACAAACCTTCCCTCCCGGACGCATCTCCGATATGGCGGGCGGAACCGAACTCCTTGCGTGGATGCGGTTGCGATTACTTGATCGGAAGCTCCTTCGAGGCCGGCGTAGATCCGCCTTGGACCCCCAGCCTGCCGCCGGTCCCCAGACCCCCTTTTACGCTCTGCGCCTTGTAATTGCGCGCCGCCCTGACCAGCTTGTTGTAGGAATCCATGAACGCGGCGGTCAGGATCTTGCCTTCCGGCGTATTGGTATATCCGCCTGCGGCTCCGAACCCGCTTCCGCCGAAGATGCCGCCGAACAGGTTGAAGTCGTAGTTCTTCGCGCTCCCCTCCGCCGCCGCCAGTTGAACGCCCGAGCGGTTGTCGATCAGCAGGAGCGTCGTGGAGGATTCATTCGCCTTGATGCCGCCCGCCACCGCGCCGACCACCCTGCCGATGCCGCCGAACAATCCTCCCAATGCCCCCCCTGCGCCGGAGGTCCCTTTCTGGCTGAACGTTATCGAGGGGCTCATCGTATAGTCCGCCGCAACCATCTGGCCTTTTCCGAAGCTGCTGCCTTCCCGCATCTCGCCGGACTGGCTGAGGTTGCGCTCCTGCATCATGTTCCTCATGGCGGCTCCGCGCTCCACCACGACGAAGCAGTTCGACTGCTGAATCATCATCCGCAGCACCGGCACGGTAGAGCCCAGCTTGTACTGGGACAGGGTGTGGTACCACGCAGCCGATTGGTCCTCCGCCACCGCCATCGTGCCCAACGACTCATCGCATCGTTCCAGCTGGCTGCTCGCGCCCTGGGATTCCGCCCCGCCCGCCGAGCCGGTTGCTACCGTCCCGCTCCCGCCCAGCGTGGGGTCCGTGCCCGCGCCGGCGTCCTGGATCCAGGGACCAAAAGCGAACACCATGGCAAAGACCAACGCGAAACGCCCCAACCCAAGCACGGAATACGGCTTGTTTCCCAATTTCGCCTCCTTTGGGGGTCCCCCCCCTCGATGCACCGTTCCGAACAAACCCCGGTTTTGAAATCATAATAGGTGATCCAGTGATGAAACTGAATCAAGGATTGAAATAAATATTTCCACACCGCTTTCCGGGCGCGCCGCATCATGGAGGTGAAAGCCCGAGCCGGGGCAGGATACCGCGCTGCATGGCGGCCACGACGGCAACCAGTCCGATTCCGACGGCGTTGAACATCGGCCCGGGATAGACCAGGAGGAGCCCCGCGGCGATCAGGAACAAGCGCTCCGCGAGCAAGGTTTTCTTGAACATCCACCCCTGCACGCCGCCGGCAAGGGCCACGATCCCGACGGCGGCCGTAAGGCTCGTCCACACTACGGCCGTCCACGGACCCTTGAGGAGGATTCCCACGCCCGCGGGGTCCACCACGAACGTGAAGGGGAAGATGAAAGCAGGGAGCGTGTACTTCCAGGACTGGAGCGTCGTCTTGTACGGATTTCCCCCCGTGATGGCGGCCGCCGCGAACGGCGAGAGCGCGGTGGGGGGGGAGACCTCGGAGAGTACGGCATAGTAGAAGATGAACATGTGGGCCGCGAAATCGGGCACGCCCAGGTGCGTGAGCGCCGGGGCCACGATCACCGCGCAGATGATATAGGAGGCCGTGACCGGCACGGCAAGGCCGATGATCCAGACGATCAGCCCGCTGTAGACCGCCGTCAGGAGGATGCTGCTTCCCGCGTACTTGATGATGATGGCGCTGAACTTGAGCCCGAGGCCCGTCAGGGTGACGACGCCGACGATCAGGCCGGCCGCGGCGCAGGTCACCGCGACCCCGAGGACCCCGACCGAACCCGCATGGAGCGCCGCAACGAGCTTCCCGGGGTAAAGGGCGCAATCCTTGCGGAGGAAGCTCAAGGCGGCGGCGATGACCGTGGCCCAGAATACGGCCGCGATGGCGGTGTAGCCCAACAGCATGAAAACCACGATGGCCACCAGGGACGTGAAGTGGAACCCGTAGCGCCGCGTCAGCGTCCACAGGCCCGAGGAGCCCTGGATCTCGACGCGCTGCATGCCGAGCTTCCGCGCGTCGATCTCCACCATGACGAAAAGGGAGAGGTAGTACAGCAACGTGGGGATCGTCGCCATCAGGATCACGTCGAGGTAGCTGATCTTGAGAAACTCGGC
>PQAK01000057.1:0-11655 GCA_003105225.1 Deltaproteobacteria bacterium
TCCTGGAGCGTCCAGAAGGTGACGTCGTCGGCGGGGTCCACGGCCGTCGCGCTGAAATCCCCGAAACGGTTCTCGCTGCCGCCCAGTGTCTTGAAATAGGCGGCCTCGCCCGCTTTCAGGAGGCTTGGCGTCAGCATCGTCCCGTTGGGGTCGTCCCCTTTCCGCGTCGTGTACCAGCCGCTCGCGAACTCGCCGGCGGAGGAGCCGCTGAACCCGATGGCCACGTCGTTGTCCTTGTTGACCGCGATGGAAGGGTAGTAATACCAGCGGTCCGGGTCGCTGATCCGTCCCTGCTGCGCTACGCTGACAGCGGCGGGGTTGATCTGGTACCACGCCACCTCGGTTTTACCCCCCGTGCCGGATACGTGGTGGGTGGTCCACACCGATCCGTTCCGGTAAACGGCCTTCAAAAGCCGGGTGTCGCTCGTGTTGATGCCGCGCGTATCTCCCTGTTGGGGGGCGTCCGGAGTCGCCGACAGGGAGGAAAAAGAGGTCACCTGGATCGATCCCAGGTTGTTCCACGTAAGCGTCCCCGCCGAGGAGGTGATGCTCGACAGCCGCAGGAAGCCGGAACCGTCCTCGAAGATGAAATACTCCGCCGGCGCGGTCCCGAAGGTGTTCGCGGGCTGCATGGCGAAGGCGTTGATCCCGTCGCGGTTCCGGCCCGCGGGGTTGCGGAATTCCGTCCAGGTAAGGGCGACGCCCCCCCCGTTCAGCAACGGCTCGCTTTTCGAGACGACCCATACCTTGCTGTATTGGAAGTTGGAGGTGTTGTCGAACATGTTCGCGGCGACATAGATATTGGCGGCATCGACCCCGAGGCAGGTGTAGTCCGCGCCGTTTTGCCGCACCACGTTGTCGGCATCCACGTCCGCGCGGATCGCCACCTTGAACCAGGCTCCCGTGGGATCCGACGTGGCGGACATGGCCAGCAGGATCCAGGAAGGGGCGACGACATGCCCCCCGATGGCTGCGGCGACGAAACGGCCGCTGGCCGAATCGTAGAGGACCTTCGGATCGAAGGGATTGTTGGCGGGTTCACCCGCCCCCGTTCCCAGGGAACCCCAGAAATTCTCGATGGTGACGACGGTGCCGGGGATCAATCCGGTCGTCTTGTCGAAGACGCCGAACTGGCTGTTCAAAAGACTGACGAGATGGTTGGGCCCCACGGCCCCCATCGTGTCCGGCGGGATGACGTCGCCGGCGGTGGGATTGGAAAGCCCGGCGAAGCTCAGGCTGAGCGCTGGGGCCAGGGATGCGGGCGCAAACGGCAGCGGGGCAGCTGGGGAAAGGCTTAAGGACAGGCCGGGAGCGATAGGCCCGGTCTCCGCCTCCCTCCGGATTTTCCGGAAGGGGATGAGGCGGTTGGTGGGTGGAGAAACCGACTGCCGCCCCGGGGCGCGCGCTTGGACGTCGCGAACCGACTCCGCCGCGGAGGGGACCGGCCGGGTGACGGAGACGCCCACGACTCCGGGTCCACCCGCGTCCCCGAATTCCGCCGAAATCAATATCGAGAATGCGGCCAGGATCAGGAAAATTCTGCTGCGCGTCATGCTGTCCTCCTAATCGCACACGGTATCGTGACTTTATTTTACGCTGTTATCCGATGCTGGAGCGGGGGGCGGGGCGGTTTCGCCGCTTCGCGGAATCCGGTGAGACGGGATCGCCCGGTCTTCCGGCGGCGGCGAAGGGTGTTTCGATTCCTTCTCCCGGATCTCGCCGACCGTCTCCTTCGAAGAAGGCACGTCGCGGGTCACCGTGCTCCCGGTCACGGAGGGGGGCGCATGCGTCGCGGTCCGGCAATGCCAGCCGCACGCCGGGAGGCCCGTCAGGCAAATCATCAACGCGATGGCAAGCTTACGCACCGGACCCCCCGTACCCTCGTTCCGGGTTGGGACGCACTGCCTACTTTGTCCCACCGTTAGATGCGAGTTCATAGAATTGTATTCGGTCGCTTTCCAGGAGGCGGGGAAGCCGCTTAAGCGGCCCCGTGACGGACCAGACGTATCCGGCCCGGGAGTGGACGGTGAATCCCGCGGCTTTCAACAGTTGATCGTCCTTTTCCTCCGGCGGCTGCCGGAACCGGATGCGGAACGGGACCGGCTGATCTTCCTTTCCGTCGCCGAACCGCCGCAGCATGTCGAGTTCGAAGGGGGTGTCCAGGCGGGCGAGAGTCCCTTGACGGCAGAGGTAGAAGACCTTCTTCACCGACGGTTCCTTGAGCAGCGGGAGGATGTCCGGGCTGTTGAGCTGCAGGATCGCCGTGTTGCCGAACGAGTTCAGCACCGAGAGGTTCGCCGCGTCCAGCATGCGGGACTGGTAGAGGAAGGCATCGGAGCGGAATACGACCACCCCTGCGAAAAGGGCCGGCAGGTTTTGCGTGATGATGATCCCGATCTTCTCGTCGGCCTTGGTGCGCAGCAGCTCCTTGTCCCCGGTAGAAAGCTCCGGCGGCGGCTTGTCCTCCTTGCAGCCGGGAAACACGAGGAGCGCGAGGCACAGGAGGGCGGCGAGCCTGCGGATCATCTGGTCGACGGGAGGAGAAACCCGATCCGGAACGTCGCGTCGAGATACTTGCTGTCGTCGTACCGGCTCTTGAACAGGGCGGAGCGGATGACGACGGGAAGCGGGCCGTTTTCCAGCCGCAGGATCAGGCGGGCGCCTTCGAGATAGGTCAGGTTTTCGATCTTGAGGTCGAATCCCTCCTCGCGGAAGAATTCCCCGTCTTTCGCGCCGGTGGATTTCAGGCTGAACGCCGACTGCGGGAACCCGGCCTCCTGGAGGGTCGAGGTCAACCGGGCCGACGTCGATTCCTTGGCGTTGGCGGCGGCCGTGACGCGGGCGCTCTTCTGCCGGACGTCCCGGTCGGCCTGTTCCAGCTCGGGACGGATCCTGCGCAGCTCCGCCAGGTCCTTTTCCGCCTGGGAAAACTGCCGGGAGAGGCTTCTCACCTTGGAGACGTCGGGGATGACCACGAACGAGATCAGGAGGATCGCCGCGGCGGCGATGCCCCCCAGGATCAGGATGGTCTTTTCCCGGCTACGAAGCACGGCCGATATCCTTTTTCTCGATCTGTATGGTGTACCGCACGGTGCCGGCCTTGGCGCTTCCCTGCGATTCCTGCACGGTCACTCCCACGCCGGGCCCGAGCGCCGCCGACAAGGCGGCGCGGTACGTCTCCACGAGCGGCGCGCCGCCCGCCTCCCCGGTCAGCCGCAGCCGTCCGGCGTCGAAGGACACTTCCCGCACGACGATGTTTTCCTTCGCGGGCAGCGCCTGGGATACATGCATCAGGAGCGTGGAAAGGGGAGGCAGGTCGGTCCCCAGCTCCTTCTGCTGCCGGCGTACCGACTGGATCTTTTCCCGGATCTGGGTCGTTTCCTGCGCCACGACCTTGACGCCGGGGACCGCTTCGGAGAACTCCTTGCGGATCTGGGTTCGGACGGAGGCGACCTTTTTCGCCTCGGACCAGCGGGCCGCCTCGAGGGACGCGAACAGCGACAGGACCGCCACGCCCGCGGCGATGGATGCGTACCGCATCCGTCCCTTCTCCCGGTCCCTCTCCGATTGCGCCGCGGTGGACGTCTGGAGGGTGAATCCTCCCAGCTCCGAGGAATAGGAAGGGACAAGCGCGGCGCCGTAAGCCAGCAGGGATCCCTCGCCGTCCTGCCCCGGAGCCGTCGGAAACCGGTCCGCTTCGGCCAGGTCCGCCGAAAGGGCCGCCGGGACCTCGCCCATTACGGTGACCGGGAGGCCGGGTGCCGCGGTCGCATCGGCCTGCAGCATCTCCCTCCATTCCTTCGCCAGTTCCTCGGAATCGGAGGCCATGGCGGCAGGGAACTGTCGTGCCCAGCGGATCGCTCCCCCCTCCATGCGCAGGACGATGATCTCCGACAGCGTCGAAAGGAAGATCCCTTCGGGACGGTCCTCCGCGGAAAGCGCCGCGGACAGGATCGACACGTGATCGGTGACGACGCGATCGACGATGAAGCCGGCCCCGGCGAATGTCGCGACCGCCTTCTCCACCGATTCCCGGCGCGCCGCAATCGCCAGGTACCGGCCGGGAGAGCCCGGCGGGGAGGGAAGCAGGTCGGAAAGGATCTCCTCGTCCTCGATCGGCAGGCTCCCCTCGAGCTCCGCGACGTGGATTTTTTTCGCCCGTCCGATGTCTTCGACCGGAAGCGTGACCGGCCGCAGGTAGGTCCACGAGGGGGGCAGCGACAGGACGGCCAGGGGAAGGTGGTTCCCCCCGGCGCCCTTGCGCACCTCCTCGGCGAGCCGGGCAGCGTCCTCGGGGCCTCCGTAGGGCTCCTTGCAGGGGATGGAGCAGGAATAAAGGTTGCGGGAGGCGAGCAGGGTCTGTTCCCGCAGGAAGGCCGACAGGTGGCCGCGTGTTATGGAGATGCCGAGGGTTTTCATCCGATGTCCTAGAAGAACTGGAACTCCCCCGTCGGGGACAGGAGAGAGCCTTTCACCCTAAGATTAGCATTCTTGGCGTTTTTCGCCACCATGTTAAATAGGGTGGCGATTCTTCCCTCCAGGGGGTTCTGGATCCGGAGGTGGAAGGTCACCGCCGACAGGGAAGGGGTGAGGAAGCGGGCGATCTCTCCCGTGCCGTCCACGGCGGAGCCTTCGTAGGTGCCCGTGAGGGAGGAGATGTGGAGGGTCCCCTCCCGAACGACGAACTTGAGCTTGACGTTGCGGAGCAGGGCTTCACGGACCGGGGAATCCGTGGCGGGAATCGGGAAGCGCAGCCAGGAAAGGGACCCTTCACCCGCTCCGGTAATCCCACCCGGGGAGCTTTTTTTCCACTGAAGGTCCGCCGCGTCGATCAGGAAGCCGGTCCCTGCCCCCGGGGAAAGGAACGCGGCCACGTCCTCCGAGCCGACCGATGCCAGGCGCAGCCGCACCTTGGCCGGGTCGGAAACCATGGGGGAGGTTCGGATGTCCAGGGACATCGCGCCGCGCTGCGCGCGCAGGTGGACCGGGAGCCATCGGATCAAACCCGTCCATTCCCAGGATGCCGCGGCCCTATCCAGGAAAAGCGGCACCCCGCCGCGCGGCGTGAGCGCGCACTTCCTGCAGACGATGCCGGAAGGGAAGGAGATGCCGGCATCCTCGCAGGAGAAATCGATCCCTTGCCGGGCCAGCGCGGTCTTCAGGGGGGAAAGCACCGTCTCCTTCGGCAGGCTGTACAGGAAGACCGACAGGAACACCAATAGGAACAGGAGAATGCCGACGGCCGCGAGGAACCGCCGGTGCTGCGCGAATTCGCTAATCCGCAATCCCCCTCCCGAGTCTGCGCCGGATCGATATTTGGATCCTCCGGAGGGCGAGCGCGGCGGCGGGAAGGAATATGAAAAGAATCCCGGGGATCCTCTCCGTTTCGCCGGCGCCCGGGGAACCGGCCATCGAACATCCTTCCTCGACTGCCGGGGTAAAGGAGTTGTTCGGCACCGAGGTGAAGTCGAGGTTCCGGTTGGCGCTTCCGGGAATCCGGCCCGACCAGAATGCGATCGTCCTCCGTGTCAGGACCGCGAAAGCAGTCCGGGTGTAGTCGTCGGGAAGTTCCGCCGGGGTCTCGCTGGTGCCGATGCCGACGGAAATGGGCGGCGTGGCGAACGCGAAATTCACGAAGGGAGCCTGTCCCGTCGTGGAGATGGCGTAATAGTTCGCAAGCGTCCCCGAGGCTCCGTATCCCGCGACGTGGATCTGCTCGAGGATGTCGAGGAAGACCTCCGGGCGGTACGAGTCGAACGACGCCGGCATGACGGTCGGCCCGGCCAGCAGGAACGTCCGGGCGAGTCCGATCGAGACCGGCAACCCGTTGTGCACGACGGCGTCGGGATCGATGTTGACGATCCCCATGCTGCCCGCCTTCCCTGGAATCGACTCGTCCGTCGCCACGACTACGGTGTGGCGGTCAACGGTCGGCAGCGCGGAGGGGTGGCCCCAGGGGAGCGATCGTCCCAGGACCTCCGTCGCGCCGATCGCGATGGTGTCGGCCGCGGCGGTGGAGGTGACCAGCGCGTAGTAGACGCCCGAGGCGGTCGGCGTCGATCCGTTGGCCGCCCACGCCACGTGCGCGCGGTTTTTCCCGTCCAGCCGCAGGGACGGGGTGGGCCGGAAGCCGTCGCTGCCCGTCACCGTGTCGCCGGTGCCCGAGGAAAGCAGCAAAGGAGTTCCCGCGACCGTGGCGGTGTCCAGCCCTACCCGGGCGAAATAGACGTGGAACGGCGTGGCCGACGCGATGGCGGGGCGGCTGGCGAAGGCCATGCGGGCGGTGCCGTCCGCAAGGAGCAGGCTGAAGGAGATGTCCTCGATGTCGCCGGTGGACAGGTTGTCGCCGTTGGGCAGGGCGCCCGCCGGGAACCCCTCGATTTGGCGGACCGAGACCAGCGTCGCGGTGTTGCCGGAGAGGGCCACCCGGGCGATATAGGGCCGGTAGACGTTGTCCGTGGAGGCGGGCCTGGCCTGGAACAGGATGACGGCCTCCGAGGTCTTCCGCAGCGCGATCTTGGGGTGCCTGGCGTCGAAGTAGGGGGAGTTGCCGCCGGCGCCCGTGCCGTCGATCGCGAAGGGGGGGATGGGAAGGACGGTGCCGCCCCGCTGGAGCTGGAGATTGGTGAAGTCCGCGGCGCCGTTCACGGCGGCGAAAAAGACCCGGAAAGGACCCGATGCGGAGTCGCCCCCGATGAACGCGACGTACACGGTGGAGCCGGAAAACGTCGCGTTGGGCTGGTCGAAGACCCCGGTGCCGGGATCGTTCACCGAAAGCGTCGTTTCCGCGGCCGCGGCGCCCCACGTGGCGGCGACCAGCGCGGCGGCAAGCGTGAAGCGTAAAAAGCGGATCATTCAATCCCCCGGGAAAGAAAAAGGATAGTTTTCTATTCTAAACGCCAGAACCGCCATTGTATATCACTTCCGGACCGGACCCCCACGGCGTCGATCGTGCGATAGGTGTTGGAGAGGGCTCCCGTCGACCGCACGTGGAACGCGCTCGACTTGATGTCGATCAGTTCACGCCACGGCGCCGAGCTTCGATAGAGATCCCCCAACATGGGACTGACGTTTCCGATTTCCTGCGTGCTCCGGAACGGGTTTGCCTTCCGGTATTCGATGATCAGGTTGGCAGTGGCCGCGCTGATCTCGCCGGGCCCCGCGGCGTCCTGGCCCGCTGACAGCGCCATCAGGACCTCTTTCGGCGCGGTGTTGATGTTCACCGCTCCCGAGGAATGGATCGTCACGAACGGTTTGAGCTTCTCGAATATTTCCGGCGTGATCCCGCGGACCAGGCGCAGTTCGTCGAGCGTGTCGAACAGGTCGTTCTTCGCCCGGTAGGGATACGGCAGGGAAAGGTAGTACGCGCTTTCGGCCCCCCCCACGCGCGGCGTGTCGTCGACGTCGAGCCAGTCGACTACCGCGTCGGCGAAGGACGGGTCGATCTCGAGGATCGTGAGAAGCCTCCGGAACACGGCGACCCGCCGTTCGTCCGGGGCGTTTCCGTTCGGAAGGACCAGCTTGTTCAGGTTGATCTTCCGTTCCTCGTCCTCCAGGGTCACCAGGATGGTGCCGTCCCCGAGTTCGATGGCGGGCACGGGCCGTGACCAGACCTGGTCGAGAGTGTCGATCTGGGATTGCCTCGAGCTCTCCCGCACGGCGATTTTCGCCGCCGCCACGCCCGCCTCGGCGAGGAGGGCCGCCTTGATGGAATCCCTTCCATAGGCCCCGGTCTGCGCCGCCCTTGCGCCGGTCCGGAAGATTTCCATCGCCATGATCACGATCAGAACGAGGACAAGAAGCGTGATCAGGAGGGCGACGCCCGATTCGCTGCGGAGCTTCATGACGCGCGAGGGGGAGGAGGAGGTGGTGGAGGCGGAACCGCTCCTCCCGGCGCGGTTGCGCCCGGAGTCCCTCCACCGGCGCCGGTCGGTGCGGCGCCGGCCATTCCGCGCTTCCCGGAGTATGTCCCCGAGGCCTCCTTCCCCGCGAGGGGAAGCGGGACCGTCCGATGGAACTCCACGCCCAGGGAATCCGTGATCGCCAGCCTGACCTTCCTGGGCAGCGCCCACTTTTTACCGCCTTGCGGCCATTCCGTCTGCCACGTCGATCCGTCGTAGAGTTCCACGCGAAAGCCCTGGATGCGGGTCGCCAGGCGGGATTCGACCGTGAGAATCTTGTTTTCGATCAGGGGGAGGTCGGATTGCTCCCGGTGGATCTCGATGGACCTGCCGTCCTCGCTGACCTTCGGGAAGTACTTGATCCGGACGATATCCGAGGGGGGGCGGGCCCCGGTGATATCGGGCAGGACGTAGGCGGTGAAGATCAGGGTGGAGGCCGGTTTTCCCGAAAACTGGTCCGGCTTGCATGTGAACGCCGTCGGCTCGGATCCGATCGAGGAAAAGGCGCCGTCGAGGTCGGAGCCGATGCGGTCCATCGTGATCCGCAGCTGCCGGAAGTTCCCGGAGCGCTCGGTCAAGATCTCCAGGCTGCGGCCGGCGCCGGTGAAGGACGCCAGCAGCAGCACCATGACCACCGACAGGATCGCCAGCGCCAGCAGGATCTCGACGAGGGTGAACCCCCCTACGTGCTTCGCACTTCGGGGGGCAGGCCCCGCAACGTGCTTCGCACTTCGGGGGGCAGGCCCGCCCGGGCGTCCTTTCCCGTTCATTTGACGGCGATTCCCGAGAGCGTCATCGAGTCCTCGCGGTCCCCCTCGCCCCAGGAGACCGTGATCTCCACCTCGCGGGCGTCGGGGTGCATGGCCGCCTTCACGGTTTTCTTCCAGGAGTAAGCGTTGTCCAGACCGGGAAATTTCCCCTCGGTCTCGTTCACTTCGGGGAAGGTCTCGGTGGTTTCGCGCATCAATGCTTCGCCGAGGTAGGCGGCGGCGGTCCATCGCTCCGAACGCTCCTCCGCCGAAATGGCCTCGGACATCACGCGGTAGGCCATGACGAGCGTGCCGGAAAGGATGGCCAGCGCCACGAGGATTTCCAGGAGGGTGAATCCGCGGCGGGAACTCCGCTTACGCATCCTTGAGCACCGTTCCCGGGAGGATGTCCACGGTGCCGTCGAAGGGGCTGATCTTGAGCGTCCAGTCGCCCGGGGAGCCGCCGGATCCGGCGTCCCGGAAAAAGATCCGGGACTCGGGAACTCTTCCCCCCGGGAGATACCGGATCTCCGTGACGATATCCAGCGGCCGGTCCGACCCTTCGATCCGGATCCCCGTGATCGTCAGGCCGCCTCCGAGCGGTTTCGGCGAGGAGGTGGTGTTGTCGCCGGCGACCTGGAAGCGGTAGGTCCCCTCGGCGGGATTGAGCACCAGCCGCGTCTCCCGCTTTTCGAACAGGGCGAGATCGAACGCCTCCTCCGAGCCCGTGGCCAGGTTGCGGAAGACGCCGCCGCGGTCGGGCTCTCCCACGGTGGAGAGGCGGGGCGCGGCAAGCCACAGGATGAGCCCCAGGATGAAAAGGACGACCGAGAGCTCGATGAGGGTGAACCCCCCTTCGCGCTTCGCGCTTCGGGGGGCAGGCCCCGCAATGCGCTTCGCGCTCCGGGGGGCGGGGCCGCGGCTATTTTTCATCCCAGCTGTTGACGTCCGCATCCTCGTTCTCGCCGCCCTGCACCCCATCGGCGCCGTACGAGCTGATGTCGTAATCTCCGTGCTGGCCGGGAGCGACGTAGACGAAGGGGTTCCCCCAGGGATCCTTGGGGACCCGGTCGATGTAGCCTCCCTTGCGGTAGTTCTTCGGGATCCGGCCGCTCTCGGGGATCCGCACCAGCGATTCGAGCCCTTGTTCGGTGGCCGGGAAAAATCCGTTGTCCAGCTTGAACAGCTCGAGCGCCTGCTGGATGTTCTTGATCTGGACGCGGGTCTGCGTCCGCTTGGCCTCCTCCGTCCGCCCGACCAGCTTGGGCACCACGAGCGCCGCGAGCAGGCCCAGGATGACGATGACGACCATGATTTCGATGAGCGTGAACCCTTCCCGGCGGCGGATCCGGTCCGCGGGCGTTTTCCGATGGCGCATGTCGGCCTCCTTATCGGACGATCTGGGAGATTTCCAGCAGGGGCAGCAGAACGGAGATGACGATGCCTGCCACCACGAGTCCCATGAACAGGATGATCAGCGGCTCCAGTAAGGATAGCACACGGGACAGCCGCGCCTCGATTTCCCCGTCGATGGCGTCCGCCATCTTCGCCAGGATGAAGTCGAGCTTGCCGCTCTCCTCGCCGACGGCAACCATCTGCACGAGGGTGGCGGGAAATTCGGCGTGCACCCGGAGCGCCTCGGAAAGCGAGGTTCCCTCGACGACGCGGTCCGTCGCCGTCCCGATCTGCTCCGAGATCACCGTGTTGCCCACGACCGGGGACACGATGCGCAGTGCGCGGTCGACCGGTATGGCCCCCGCCACGAGCGTGGAAAGGGTTCGGGAGAAACGGGAGAGCGCCGACAGGTGGGAGATGCGGCCGGTGAGCGGGAGACGGAGCACCAGGGAGTCCAGGGCCCGCTTCCCTTGGGGAGTGGAGAGATACCGGCGGCCCAGGAGGATCCCCCCCGCGATGAGGATCGTGAACACCCACCACCCGGAGGTGAGCGTGTTCGTCAGCGCGATCAGGATGCGGGTGGGCAGCGGCAGCGCCTTGCCCAGGTGGGCGAAAACCCCCACGATCTTCGGGACGACGACCGTCAGCAGGAAAACGACCACCGCGGTGGCCACGACGGCCATCAGGATCGGGTAGGTCAGGGCGGACCGGACGCGGTTGCGCGTCTTCGCCTGCTCCTCCAGGTGATCGGCGAGGCGGGACAGCGAAAGCGGCAGCATGCCGCCCTCTTCTCCGGCGCGCACCATGCTGGCATACAGCTCCGGGAACATCTTTGGGTGGGCCTCGATCGCCCTCCCGAACGGCATCCCCTCCCGGACCGATTCCTGCAGGTTGGTGATCACCCGGCGGACTTCCGGATCGTCGATCTGGCCGGCAAGCGACTGCAGGGCGGAGACCACCGGCACGCCCGCCCCCACCAGGGTGGAGAGCTGCCGCGTCAGCAGGGGGAGAAAATCCTGGCTCCCCAGGAGGGAGAAGGAGGAGAAGAGGCCGCCGCCCTGCTTCCCCTCCGCCAGCGTGAGAGGGTACACCCCGTCGGCGTGCAGTTTCTTGCGCGCCGCGGAAACGGTATCCGCGTCCACGCTTCCTTTCTGCTCGACGCCGGCCTTGGTGATCGCCGTGTAGCGGTAGAGGGGCACCGTCTTCGACCCGTCAGTCTTCCTGCGTGACGCGCAGGACCTCTTCCTCGGAGGTGATCCCCGCGCAGACCTTCTCGGCCCCCGCCGCGAGGATCGTCCGCATCCCTCGGGAGACGGCGAACGACTTGATGCCGTCCGCGTCGGAACGGGTGAGGATCAGGGCGCGCACCTGATCGTCGGCGGGAAGGATCTCGAAGAGCCCGACGCGCCCCCGGTAGCCGGTGTGCAGGCAGGCGGGACAACCCTTGGGACCGTAGAACGGCCCGGACGGGGCGGAGGAAAGCCCCAGGTTTTTCCACTGCGCCGCGGTCGGCGTGTACGGAACCCGGCAGGCGGGGCACAGCTTCCGGACCAGCCGCTGCGCCATGACCATGGAAAGGGAGGAGGCCACCAGGAACGGCTCGATCCCCA
>PQAK01000057.1:11738-13472 GCA_003105225.1 Deltaproteobacteria bacterium
GTCTCGACGTCCCGGATCTCGCCCACCATGATGATGTCGGGGTCCTGGCGCAGGATGGACCGCAGGCCGCTCGCGAACGTCAGGTGGATCTTCGGGTTGACCTGGATCTGCCCGATCCCCTGGAACTGGTATTCGACCGGGTCCTCGATGGTGATGATGTTCTTGGTCCCCGAATCGAGCTGCCGCAGGGCCGCGTACAGGGTGGTGGTCTTCCCCGAGCCGGTGGGCCCGGTCACCAGGAGGATGCCGTTCGACCGCGAGAGGAACTGCTCGAAGAGGGAAAGGTCCTCCGGGGACATCCCGATGTCCCTCAGGCCCAACGCGAGGCTCGAGCGGTCCAGGAGGCGCAGCACGGCGCGCTCCCCGAACGAGGTCGGGACGATCGAGACGCGGATGTCGATCTCGTTCCCCCCCAGCCGGATCTTGATCCGCCCGTCCTGCGGCAGCCGCCGCTCGGCGATGTCCAGCCCCGCCATGACCTTGACCCGGGAGACCGCCGGGGCGTGCCACTTCCGGGGGGCGGTCACCGTCGGGTAGAGGATGCCGTCCACGCGGTTCCGGACCACCAGCTCCTTCTCGTACGGCTCGATGTGGATGTCGCTGGAACGTTCCTTGATGGCGCGGAAGAGGAGGGAGTGGACGAACTTGATGACGGGCGCCTCGTCGGGGGTCTCGAGGAGGTCCCGGGTCTCCTCGATGGTCGCCTCGGCGTCCAGGTCCCATTCGCCCCCGAGTCCCTCGACGATCTCGCGCTCCGGCGCGTGGATCTTCTCGTAGGCGGAGTCGATCTTCTTCAGGATCGTCTCCTCCGGGGCGGATTGGACGCGCAGCGGGCCCACGAGGAACCGGACTTCGTCGATCGCCTCCGCGCTCCCGGGTTTCCCGGACAGGAGGACCAGCGACCCGTCCGCCGCCCGGCAGGGAAGCAGCAGGTGCTTCCGGGCGTACCCGATGGGGATCTTCCCCAGGAGCTCGATTTCCGGGACGAGCGCCTCCGGGGGAGACGCGGCGCCCGTCGGATGCGGGCTGCTCAACGGATCACTTCCTTGTCTTCTCGGGGAGGATCTGCTCCACCTCCCCCCGGTTCTGCTGGATGAACGTATCCATCTTCTCCTGGTGGCTCGAGGTGACGCCCGAAAGATCCTGGGCCTCCTTGATGATGTGCGGCGTCAGGAAAATCAGGAGATTGGTCTTCTGGCGGGAGACCGACTTGAACTTGAACAGGTTCCCGAGCAGGGGAATGTCTCCCAAAAGGGGGACCTGCTGCTCGGTGACGCTGGTCGTGTCCTGCATCATGCCGCCCAGCACCACGGTTTCCTTGTTCTTGACGAGAACGCTTGTCTTGGCCGAGCGCTTCGTCGTGGTCGGGCCGACCTGGCTCGCGTTCAGGATCGAGCTCCCCAGGATCGCGGAGGACTCCTGGAAGATGTCCAGGTTGACGAAATCGCTTTCGTGGATGTGGGGCGTCAGCCGGAGCGTGATGCCGACGTCCTTCCGCTCCACGGTGTTGATGATGTTGGACAGGTTGGTCGCCGTGACCGGCGTGGCCTGGCTGGTGATGAACGGCACGTTCTGGCCGACGATGATCTCCGCCTCCTTGTTGTCCAGGGTCAGCAGGTGGGGGGTGGAGAGGACGTTGACGTCGGAGTTGGACTGCAGCGCCTGGATCACCACGCCCACGCTGGGGAAGGGGAAGATGTCCTTCAGCTCGGACGAGACCGGCCCCACCAGGCC
>PQAK01000058.1:0-1464 GCA_003105225.1 Deltaproteobacteria bacterium
TCCCGCTGGTTCCGTTCGTCGTCTACGACCAGGATCGTACCTTTCACGTTCTCACCCCGCTGGCTTCGGCGGCAGGAGGATGCGGATCCGCGTGCCCGTCCCCGGTTGCGAATCTAGCATGATTTTCCCCCCGTGCGCCTCCACGATCTTCCGCGTGAGAACCAGCCCCAGCCCCAGCCCCGAAGGCTTCGTCGTGAAGTACGGATCGAAGATCTTGTCCCGGTACTCCGCGGGGATTCCCGCGCCGGTGTCGCATATGGAAAGCTCGTATCCGCCGTCTTCCCCCGGGCAGGCGGCAATGTGGAGCTCTCCGCCGTCGGGCATCGCGTCGAGCGCATTCCCCACGACGTTCACCACGGCCCGGCGGATCATGTCGGGGTCCACTAGGACCGGCGGTCCAGCGTGGAATTCCCGCCGGCACCGGATCCGCTGGGTCCGGAGCCGGCCGTCCGCCATCCGGAGCACGCTCTCGACGATTTCGGGGATCTGCACGGGCGTCACCGAAGGAGCCGGCGGGCGGCCGTACGTGACGAAATTGGTGACGAGCTCGTTCAGCCGGTGGATCTCCTCCTTGATTCTCGAGATGATCTGTTCCTTTTCCTTCTCCGCATCGGAGGAGCCGCTCTTCGAGAGCGCTCCCAGGTGGTCGATCGCCAGCGCGATGAAATTCAGGGGGTTGCGGATCTCGTGGGCCACCCCCGAGGAAAGCTGCCCGAGCTGCGTCAGGTACTGGGTCTCGCGCACCTTCTCCTCCAGCTCGCGGTTCTGCCGCAATTTCGAGATCATCTCGTTGAACGCCCGCGTGAGACGCCCCACCTCGTCCTTTCCCCGCACCGGAAGCTCCTGGGACAGGTCGCCCGCCGCCACCTTCTCCGCGGCGTGGGCAAGCTCCTCCACCGGCCGGACGTAATGGAACGAGATGCTGACCGCCAGCACGAGGCCGAAGGAAAAGATGAGCAGGGTGCTGAAGAACCGGAAATACAGGTTCTTCCGGATCGTCTCCGTGAAGTCCTCGATCCGCATGCGGACATGGATGTATCCCATCGTATCCCCTCCCAGCGTAACGGGGATCACGAGGTCCTTCGTCCGCCCCCCCGGCGTCTCCTCGCCGAACGTGGCGTTGATGATCAGTTTTTCCTTGGGAAGCTTGATCCGGGACACCTTGCCGATCTTCTTGGGATCGGTGCTGTCGATGATCCCCATGTCCTCCCCGACGATGGAGACCTCGCGGATTCCCGTTTTTTTCAGGGACTCGATATAGCCG
Source organism: Deltaproteobacteria bacterium (assembly GCA_003105225.1). Lineage (GTDB taxonomy): Bacteria > Desulfobacterota > Deferrimicrobia > Deferrimicrobiales > Deferrimicrobiaceae > FEB-35. The sequence continues at coordinate 1,265 of PQAK01000058.1, forward strand.
CGGAGCCTGTCCTCCTCGGAGGCGGCCGGGGCCGTCAGCTGGTCGATGCTCACCCGGATCGCGTTGGACAGTTCGAGGAAACTGTCCTCGAGATCGCGCCGGAGGCTTTCCCGGCCGAAATAGTATGGAAGGAAGACCGACCCCATGGAGCACGCCAGCAGGATCAGCATGACCATGGTGAGCTTGAACTGCAGCCCCCG
>PQAK01000058.1:1512-14627 GCA_003105225.1 Deltaproteobacteria bacterium
CGAACCCTGGTGAGAAATGCGGGCTCGTTGTTGGGATCGGCAAGGGATTTTTTCATTGTAAGTGGGGGGAGGGGAGCCGTTCAATGCGATATTCGGGATTCCCGCCTTCCATTCGATCCCACCGTCCCGTAGTATAAAAAGATTATCCAGGGGTAACGAGTTCAATCGTGAGAACGGCAACTCTCCTGAAAGTCTCGGTCTTCCTGCTCCTTGCGGGGCTCGCCGGCTATGTGCTCTTCCTTACTCCCACCGGGACCCTTTTTTTTACGCCGGACGGAAGGAAGGAACTGGCGGTGCGGATCGACCATATCGTCCGCTCCGCGGGGATCTTTGCGCCCGTCGTGTTCCTCCTTGTCTACGCCCTGGGCGTCCTGTTCCTGCCCGCGACCACGTTCACGGCGGCGGGAGCGCTGATCTTCGGCAAATACTTCGGGACGATCTACAGTTTCCTCGGGGCGATGGCCGGCGCATCGGCCTCCTTTTTCCTGGGCCGCTATTTTCTGCGGGATTTCGCGGAGCGGATGCTGACCGGATCCCTCGGAAACCTGGACCGGAAAGCCGGGCAGCACGGATTTTCGGTCATCTTCTACCTGCGCGTCTTCTGGTTCCCGTTCATCGTCCTGAACTACGGCGCCGGCGCCACGCGGATCCGGTTCCGGGACTATTTCTGGGGGACGTTTTTCGGCATCCTGCCGGCGATCGCGATCGTTTCCTTTTTCTTCGGGAACTTGAAGGAGATCGCGGCCTCCTTCCACGGACCGGCCGACCTGCTGCAGGCCGGCATCCTCGTTCCTGCGGCGCTTCTGCTCCTTTCCTTTTTCCTGCCCGGCCTCGTCAAGCGCATCCGGAAGGACGGCAAGGCCGGAACCGCGACCTGAGAGCGGAATGTCCGAAGTGAAGGTTTCCGTGATCGTTCCCGCCCTCGACGAGGAAGCGTCGCTGCCCGCCGCCCTGCGATCCGCCCGCGACGCCGGGGCGGACGAACTGATCGTGGTCGACGGGGGCAGCACCGACCGCACCGTGGAAATCGCCCGCTCGCTTGCGGACCTCGTGATCGCAAGCCCGAGGGGAAGGTCGATCCAGATGAACGCGGGGGCCGGCGCCTCTTCGGGCGGGATCCTGTTGTTTCTCCATGCCGACACCGTGCTGCATCCCCGGGCGGTCGACGCGGTCCGCGATGCCGTCACGCGACGCGGATGCCTCGGGGGGGCGTTTTCCGTCCGCTTGTCCGTTTCCCCTTCCGCGCCGGCCTGCACCCGGGCGGTTCTTCTCCTTACGGGAAGGATGATCGGCCTGCGATCGAGGCTGTTCCGCGCCTACACGGGAGACCAGGGGATCTTCGTGCGGAAGGACGCGTTCGATGCGCTGGGCGGATTCCCGACGATCCCCCTCATGGAGGACGTCGAGTTTTCCCGCCGGCTCGTCCGCCGGGGGAAAACCGTTCTGCTTCCGGTACGGAGCACCACCTCGGGCAGACGATGGGAAGCGTTCGGCCCGTTTCGGACCATCCTGTTGATGTGGAGGCTGCGCCTGGCCTATTCCCTCGGGATGTCCCCCGCCCGCTGCGCGGAAATCTACCGGGGCAAGCCGGCTATTCCCAGGTGATCAGCAGCGGCGTGAACGGGTTCACCAGGTCGGGATGCCGCGGCACGATCCTCGCCATGTAGCCGTAGCGCCCGGTCATCCAGCACGGGATTTCCGCGCGGAAGAGGTCGGCATCCCCGTCCCGCCCCTCGTGCCGCGCCTGGACCACGCTTCCGTCCCGGATAACTCCCGCGGCATCGAGCAGGCCGTGGTAGATCTGCACGGAAACGTCCCCCGGGGACAGCGCGCCAAGGCTTGCGCGCACGGCGACTCCGACCGCCGATCCCACGGGGATCTCCTTCTCCTTCCGGGTATCCTCGATGCGCAGGGACAGCTGGGACCAGCCGGCCGTGACGCGGGCCCTCCAATCCGCCAGCGCCCTGGCCCCCGCGAAGCCGTCCGCATGCAGCTGTCTCCCGGCCCGGTGCGCCGGCAGGTAGCAGCTCTCCGTGTATTCCTGGACCATCCGGTGGGTGTTGAAATAGGCTCCCAGCTTGCGCATCGAGGTCTTCATCATGGCGATCCAGTCCCGGGGCAGTCCCGTCTTGTCCCGCTCGTAGAAAAGGGGGATGATCTCCTGCTCCAGCAGGTTGAAGAGCGCCTCGCACTCGATCCGGTCCTGCTCTTCCGCATCCTCGTACACCTCGCCGTTCCCGATCGCCCATCCCGTGTCGAGGGCATGCCCCTCGCACCACCAGCCGTCCAGCACGGAAACGTTGAGCGCCCCGTTCGCGGCCGCCTTCATCCCGCTCGTACCGGAGGCCTCGAGGGGACGCCTGGGGGTGTTGAGCCAGACATCCACCCCCTGCACCATGTACCTCGCCACGTTGATATCGTAATTCTCCAGGAACACGAGCCGCCCGCGGAGGCGCGGATCCGAGGCGAAGTGGGTGACCGACTTGATGAGCTCCTTCGCGGGGAGATCCTGCGGATGGGCTTTGCCCGCGAACAGGATCTGGACCGGCCGCTGCGGGTCGGCGAGCAGGCGGATCAGCCGTTCCGGCTGCCGGAACAGCAGCCCCGCGCGCTTGTAGGTCGCAAACCGACGGGAGAAGCCGATGGTGAGCGCCTCGGGAGAGAGGACCTCTTCCGCGGCCTTCAAGGACGCCGGTCCCGCCCCCTGCCGCTGGAGCTGCTCCTTCATGCGCTTCCGCGCGAAGAAGACGAGCCGTTCCCGGCGCGACTCGTGGATCCGCCACAGCTCCCCCGCGGGGATCGCGTCGACACGGTCCCAGATCGAGAAATCGGCCGGCTTTTCCGTGAAACGGGGACCCATGTAGCGGAGGAACAGCTCCCCGACCTCGTGGCTGAGCCAGGAGGGGGTGTGGATGCCGTTGGTGATGCTGCGGATCGGAATCTCCGTCTCGGGAAGGTTGGGCCACAGGTCGCGCCACATGGTCCTCGACGTCTCCGCATGCAGGCGGGACACGCCGTTGGTGAAAGCGGCCATCCGCAGGGCGAAGACCGTCATCCCGAAATCGGGGGACCGGCTCGAAGCCAGCTGCCCCATTCCGAGGAATTCCTGCCACGGCAGCTTCAGCTCTTCGGCCACGGGCTGCAGGTACTTCAAGAGGAGCTCCGTCGCGAAGACTTCGTTCCCCGCGGGAACCGGCGTGTGGGTGGTAAAGACGGTCGACGCGAACACCTGTTCCCGGGCCTCGGCGAACGTAACCCCCTGCTCCGCCATCAGCGTCCGGATCCGTTCGATCGCCAGGAACGCCGAGTGGCCCTCGTTCATGTGATAGACCGTCGGTGCGAGTCCCAGGGCCCGCAGCGCGCGCACGCCTCCCATTCCGAGAAGGATCTCCTGGCGGATCCGCATCTCCCGGTCCCCGCCGTACAGGGTCGACGTGATTTCGCGCATGCGGGGAGAGTTGTCCCGCAAGTTGCTGTCGAGCAGGTACAGCGGTGTCCGGCCGACCTGCACCCGCCAGATCCGGGCCTTCACCCTTTCCCCCCCCATCGGCACTTCGATCGTAAGCGACTTCCCGTCGGGACCGTTTTCCAGGGAGACGGGCATGTTCCACCAGTCGTTGTCGGGGTACTGTTCCTGCTGCCAGCCGTCGAGGTTCAGCTGCTGCCGGAAGTATCCTTTCTGGTACAGAAGCCCCACGCCGACAAGCGGCAGCCCCAGGTCGGAGGCGGATTTCAGATGGTCCCCCGAGAGCACTCCCAGCCCCCCCGAGTAGATGGGAAGCCCCTCGTCGATGCCGAACTCGCAGGAGAAGTACGCCGCGAGAAAATCCTTCTCTCCGCCATGCGTCTCCTGGAACCACCCCGGCGCCTTCATGTAGTGGGTGAAATTCTCGTGGACGCGCTTCAAGTTGGCCACGAAGCTCTCGTCCCGCGCGGCGGCCTCCAGCTCGGCCTGCGTCAGGGAGCCGAGCATGAGGACAGGATTCTGGTACGACTTCTCCCAGAGCACCGGGTTCAGCCGGATGAATAGCTGCACGGCGCCCCAGCTCCAGGAGAACCACAGGTTCCTCGCCAGATCGACGAGGGGGAGCAGCGCCTGGGGGATGTTCGGGCGTACGTGGATGTGCCGTATGCGCATGGGTGTCGCCTCTTTACAGGTTTTCTATGACGGGGGATAAACCATCGGCGCCCGAAGGATCAACGGACCCTGACCTGGGCGGGTATCACGATGATGTCGATATTGCTGGGAGCCCCGCGGGTAAGAACGTAATACGGCGTTGTATTCAGGAACAAGACTTTCTCCCCTTCCATGACGCGCGCCCGGACGATGTATACGTGTGACGGATCCACCCGTGAAGGGTCATACGCGATCCGAAAGTCGATGGGAAGTTTGCCCGTCGCAGCCCAGATGGTATCTTCCCCAAGCGGTGACGCGAGGGGATTTTTCCCCGAGATATCGAGGAGCTCGACGCGCACCATGGCCATCCCGGGAAGCGGTGCCTGCTCGTGAGAGGGCGTCTTCCCCAAGGATACCGTTCCGGTCACCACCGGGGCGCCCGGCAATGGACGGAAGGATTTCCCGGCGGGGGGAGAGGCAAACGCCTCAGGCGATCCGGCCCCGACCACGCAAATCGCCGCTGCAACGCCGGCGATGAGCAGGCGTCGCAGCATCAAACGCAATCCCCGATGACGATGTATTTCGCCTCCTCTTCCGTCTCCGCGAACTCCTTTCGGGCCAGGCGCAGCAGACCCACGGCGTTGTTCTCGCGCTCCATCCTTCGTCGTTCCAGGACGATTCCGATCGGTTCCTTCCTCATGGTCTTCCTGTCGAGGCGATACACCATCACGGATTTCACCATCGTCCCGTCCTTTCCGTTTTTCCCTTTGATGCTCCCGTGTTCTATTCCTGTTCGGAAAATTTCTCCCGTCGACGCCTGGAAAAAGAAAGGGGGCCAGCGGCTCTCGCTGACCCCCTGTGAATTCTGGTGGAGCTGAACGGGATCGAACCGTCGGCCTCCTGAATGCCATTCAGGCGCTCTCCCAGCTGAGCTACAGCCCCGACCTTTGCGAATAAAGAATGGTAGCCCATGACCTCCCGAAAATCAACCGGCTCTTTCGGACGCTGCGGGCATCCTGCGGGAGAGGAGATAGACGGCGCTCTCGGCGAACAGGTTCGGGCGCGCGCCCTTGAGCACGCGGCCCCCGCGGTCGGTGGACAGGCAGACCCTTTTCTCCACGGTGATGGATTTCCTGCCGCAGTATTCCTCGAAATCCAGGATGGAACAGAAATGGATATTGGGCGTGTCGTACCAATCGTACGGCAGAAAATCGGTCTTGGGCATCCGCCCGTTGAACAGCAGGTACAGGCGCATCCTCCAGAAGGCGAAGTTGGGAAGCCCGACCACCGCCTTCTCCCCCACGCGCAGCATCTCCGACAGGACGACGTCGGGCTTCTTCACCGCCTGCAGCGTCTGGTTGAGGATGATGTAGTCGAAGGAACGGTCCGGGTAGTCGCGCAGCCCCTCGTCGATGTCCCCCTGCAGGACGGTCAGCCCCTTGGCGATGCACGCACGGACCCCTTCCTCGGAGATCTCGATGCCGCGCCCGATCACCCCCTTGGTTTGGACCAGGCCCGCCAGCAGGGTCCCGTCCCCGCATCCCAGGTCCAGGACCTTTTTCCCCGCAGGGATGAGACCGAGGATGACGCTGTAGTCGATTCTCGTGCCTTGCATCAGGCCCCTGCCGCGGGAAACGCGATGCCGTTGCGGACGGCCACGTTCTCGAGAAAGTTCCGGATGATCTTGGACATCTCCCCCGCGTCCAGGAGGAACGCATCGTGGCCGTACCGGGAATCGATTTCGCAGTACGTGATGTCGACGCCGTTCACCATCAGGGCCTTCACGATCTCCTTGGACTGGTAGGGCGGGTAGAGCCAGTCCGACTTGAAGGAGATGACCAGGAACTTGGACCGGACCTTCTCCAGCGCCTTGACGAGCGACCCCGACGGCAGCGAGAGGTCGAAGTAATCGATCGCCTTCGTGATGTACAGGTACGAGTTCGCGTCGAACCGGCTGACGAAGGCGTCCCCCTTGTACCGCAGGTAGGTTTCCACCTCGAAGTCGAGGTTGAAGCTGTAGCCGAGCGTCTTCTTTCCCCGGAGCCGCCGGCCGAACTTCTCGTGCATGGAGTCGTCGGACAGGTAGGTGATGTGCCCCACCATCCGCGCGAGGGCCAGCCCGTCCTTCGGGACTTCCCTGCCGTAGTACTCCCCGTCGGCGAAATTCGGGTCCGCCATGATGGCCGCGCGCCCCACCTGGTTGAAGGCGATCTGCTGGGGAGAGTGCTTCGCCGTCGTGGCGATCGGGATCGAGGCCAGCACGCGATCGGGATAGGAAACCGCCCACTGGAGCGCCTGCATCCCCCCCATCGAGCCGCCCGCCACCGCGAAGAGCCGCTCGATCCCCAGGTGGTCGACCAGGCGCGCCTGCGCCCGCACCATGTCGTTGACGGTGACGATCGGGAAGGAGAGGGCAAACGGCTTACCCGTGGCGGGGTGGATGGAGGAGGGGCCCGTGCTGCCCTGGCAGCCACCGATCACGTTCGAACAGATCACGTAGAACTTGTCCGTGTCGAACGCCTTGCCGGGGCCGATCGTATTGTCCCACCAGCCCGGCTTGGCGTCCTCCGCAAAATATTTCCCGGCGGCGTGCGCATCCCCGGAGAGCGCGTGCAGGATCAGGAGGGCGTTCGTCCTGTCCTTGTTCAGCCTGCCGTAGGTCTCGTAGGCGATCGTGATCGGCCCGAGCCGGCCTCCGCCCTCGAGCTCCAATTCGTGCGGGGGCTCGCAACAGGTGAACTGTTTTTTCTTGACCACCCCGACCGAGCCGGGCTCTTTCCTGTGGGGCATTCCGTTTCCCTGTTCCCGGGTGCAAATTGATGGACGTAATCGCTTATTTTACCCGTCGGTGGAGGCGCATTCAACCACCAGCTCGGCCAGCCGGTGCAGGATCGTCGCGGTGGCTCCCCAGATGGTGTAAGGCCCGTAATCGAAAAAGTAGAGCCGGTTCCGCTCCCCCCGGAACGTGGACTCGGCGTACCGGTAGCGTTCGAACTCCGTGAACAGCGGCAGGGGCGCCTCGAAGGCTTCCGCCATCTCGAACGCGTCCAGCCGGAATTCCGCGTTCGCCGATATGATCGCAACGTACGGCTGGATGCAGAACCCCGTCACCGTGATCACCGGGTCCATCGTGCCGAGGATCTGCGCATCGCCGCGGAGGATCCCCAGCTCTTCCTCCGCCTCGCGCAACGCGGTTTCCAGGAGGTCGGCGTCCCCGGAATCGCGGCTCCCGCCGGGAAAGCAGATCTGCCCCTTGTGGTGGGGAACCTGTTCCGTGCGGCGGGCCAGCACCACGGTCACCGCATCCCCCCGGACCCGCAGCGGAACCAGGACCCCCGCGGACCGCATCCCCTCCGGGGGAGGAAACCGGCGGGAAACGGGCTTCAGCAGGCCCTGCAAGCGCGGGAAGAAGCCGGCCCCTAGCACGAGGCGCTGCATCGTTTCCCCCTCACGTGCGGCTCTTCTCCTTTTCCAGCAGGATGAATTCGGACCGCTCGAACCCCAGCGCGCGGAAGAAGCCGACCAGGCCGCCGTCGTTCCAGTTGACCATGGTCAGGATCTTCTCCACGTTGTTGTTCCGGAAATACAGGCCCAGCGTTCCGATCAGGGCCCGCGCGACCCCCTTCCCCTGGTAGCCGGGGTCCACGCCGACGATCTCGATCCACCCGCTCTTCGGAATGGCGAATTCCCATCCGCGGATGTCGGCCAGGACGAATCCCACCACCCTCCCGTCCGATTCGGCCACCAGGCATCCCAGCGGGTTCCGCGTCAGGGAGTCGATGATCCGGGATTCCCACTGCGCTTCGTGGGGATGACCGGTGATCTTCTCGTTGATCGAAAGGACCGCCTCCGTGTCCTGCGCATTCATCCGCCGCACCGTGACGCTCATGCTCTCCTCCTGCGGTCGTTCGCAAAGTTCCGGATCACGCCGGCAAGCACGGAGGGGCGGGCGTACCGCCGGAAGATGTTCTTGAAGGAATCATGGCCGGACACCGCGTTGAAGAGGGCGTCGTGCATCCCCTGGTCCACCTTGGCCATCGAGAGGACCGTCCCCAGCATTCCCATGACGTCCCCGGCCTTGCACAGGTTCCGCATCCACGTTCCGTACGCGTAGTCCTCCCGCAGCGGCCGCGTCACCTCCTCGTACCTCCGGAAGGATGCGGCCGACAGCCCGCGCTGCGCCATCGACTCCGCCGCCAGGATCCCCGTCTCGATCGCCATGTTGATCCCCTTGCCCTTGAAGGGACGCAGCCACCCCGTGGCGTCCCCCACCGTGAGGTATCCCTCCCCGACGGCCCCCCGGGCGGGCGCGCCCGGGAATTTCCCCCGGTAGATCTCCTGCTCGTCGATGGAAAAGGGGGGAAGATGATCCCGGACGACATCCGTGGACAGGAAGGCGAACATGTCCTCGACGGTGGCGTCGGCCCCCGCCACGTTGACGATGATGTGGTCCCCCTTCGGCGTGATGGCCCCGAACTCCAGGTTGGGGATGCCGGGGGGGAACAGGTAGGCGTAGATGATGCTGCCGAGCTTCCTCTCGATGAAGGAAACCTCCGCGGGGATCTTGGTGACGTAGGTCTGGATGAACCGGGCCGGGCGGTGGTATTTCCCTCTCGTGGCGGTTTCGAAGATGTCGACCATGCCGTCGTCGAGCCCGAACGCTCCGACCACCGCGTCCGCCTTCAGGCTCCCTCCTTCGGTATACAGGAAGATCCGCTTTCGGTCCCCGTCCGGGAAATCGATCCCCGTCACCCGGTCGCGGTACACCTCCACCCCTTCCCGCTCCGCGCTGGACAGGAGGAACCGGTCGAACATCACCCTGCGGACGGCGTACGTCGCCCCGGAGCGATGGGGTCCGACGAGAAGGATCTCCTTCCCCCCGGCGTGGAGGCGATAGCCGTAGATCTGCCGCTTGAAGATCTCGTAGGGGAGCTCCACGCCGAGGCCGCCGCGCAGGATCTCCTCGATGGGAGGGGACAGCACGCCGACGCACTGGTTGTAGTGGCGCTCGAAATCCTTCCCCTCGAACAGGACCACGCGGAGGCCCAGGTGCCGGTCGCGGGAAAGCCGCACGAGCCGGATGGCGGTCGCCGAGCCCCCGGGCCCGCCCCCGATGATCCCGATCGTCTTGCCGCGGATATCGTCGCCGCCGCCCGACATCCCTTCGCCCTACTCTCCGGCCGGGCCGATGACCGCCAGGAGCTGGCCTTCCTCGACCCCCTCGTTGGCCTTGACGCAGATCTCCCGGATCACGCCGGCGATGGGGGACTTCACGGCGTTCTCCGTCTTCATCACCTCGATGTTCATGACCTCTTCGCCCCGCTTCACGCGGTCTCCCGCCTTCAGGAGCCGGTCCTTGCCGCCGATCCGCCAGACCGTTCCGGTCACCGGCGCGCCGAGCTCTCCCTTGGCGGCGGGGTTCGCCTTCCGGACCGCCTTCCGCGCAAGCGCCGCCTCCGGGAGCTCGACGGGAAAGACGTGCATGATGTTGTCGACGGAAAGGACGACCTGCTTGACGCCTCCCACGCCCTCCCCGATGGAGACGAGCTTGATCTCGTGGGGCTTGCCGTCCAGGGGGATCGACACGGAATCGCCCGGCCGCCGGAGCCCCCGGAACCAGACCGAGGTCGGCAGCGCCGTGGTGTCCCCGTAATCCTTGCGGAACCGGAGGAAGTCGACCGCCGCCTTGGGATGCATGAGGTACAGGATGAACTCCTCGTCCGATGCCGGCCGGCCCAGCTCCTCCTCCATGGCCTTCCGGGATTTCTCCAGGTCGTCGTCGGGGAGCCGTGCGAGGGGAGAGGATTCGATCCTCTCGTTTTTCACCCTCTCCTCCCATCCTTCCCCGAAGGCGCTGCGGTAGACCCAGTCCTTCGGCCATCCGAACGGGAGGGGCCCGTATCTTCCCAGGAGCAGGTTCTTCAGGTCGTCGGTCGCCCCCGAATAGAGCCGATGAAGCAGATGCTCGTCGGCCTGCGAAAGCGCTTCCAGCCGCTCCCCCGACTGGAAGTACCGGTCCAGGATCAGGAACAGCCTTCGCACGTTCGGACTCCCGCCCTCCTTGTGCAGCCGCTGGAGGATCCCCGCCCACGTGGTCCAGGTGATCTGCGATCCCGGCGTGACGTCGAAATACTTGATGATCCGGTTCCCGTACGACATCCCCTTCAGGATGTCGGGCATGAGCTCCAGGAACCCGCCCTTTTCCGCCTGCTCGAACGACGAGGGGAACGCCCCGCCGGGCATCCGGTGCTCCGTAACGTCGTGGGAGAACCCCTTGTACTGCGACTCGAACTTCTCGTAATGGCGGATGAACCCGCGGACGACGTCCGAGGCCTCGCTCGCGCGGGACATGTCCAGCCGGACGGGAAAGCCCAGCTCCCGCAGGTACCGCGTCAGCGGCCGTACGGGCACGTGCCCGTAGAACCGCGAAAAGGCGTCGTCGGTGACGTCGAAGAGCCTCGCGCCGGCCCCCGCCGCCGCAGCCATCGCCGGGATCGCCAGCCCGTCCGTCGCGTGCCGATGGTACTGGATCACGAGGTCGGGATGCTTCTGCAGGATGGCCTCGATCAGCCGGCGGATGCGCGCCGGGCTGCCCACTCCCGCCATGTCCTTGATGCAGAGGATGATGCCGGCGGTTCCGCCGCACATCTCCACGATCTCCCTGACCACGCGCAGGTAGTAGGGGTCGGAGCATTCGGGCGACTCCGTGAAGGAGATCGCCGGCTCGAAGATCTTTCCGCCGGAGAGAACCTCCTCCGCGATCGGCGCCATGTTCGGGATGTAGTTCAAAAAGTCGAAACACCGCCACACGTCGATCGCGGGCAGGAACGCGCGCACCGCGTGCCGGACGACGTTGCGGGGGTACATCCGGTATCCCCAGACGTTGGTGGACCGGATCAGCGTCTGGGTGAGGACGTCGGGCATCCGCCCGGCCCACATCCGGGCTTCCTCGAACGGGTTGATCTTGTTGTTCAGCAGGTCCTGGTGGAAGCGCGCGCCGCCGTGGACCTCCACGGAGAAGTAGCCGCTCTCGTTGTAGAGGGGGACCAGCCGGGACATGTCGGACAGGGTGAACCGGTTCTTGTAGTCGCTCTGGCCGGTGTCCCGGGGGCCCGTGTTCGTGTACAGGATCTCCTTGCCCTCGCGCAGGCCCTTGAGGAACTTCTTCGCCCCCTTCTTTGAGAGGCCGATCCGCATCCCCCCCCCGGGAAAGCCCTTGTCCGTCATGCGCCGTGGACGTTGCGCCCGAAGGCGGAGACTTCGGCGACGAACCGGGCGATCTTGAAGATCTCCTCCTCCGCCTCGGCGTATTCGATGAGGCCGGCGATGTTCTCCTCGATGAATCCCGTGTGGATCTCGCCCTTGATAAAGCCGGGGTGGTCCATGATCCTGCGCAGCAGGGGGATCGTGGTCTTGACCCCCCAGATCTCGTATTCCCGGAGCGCCCGGCGCATCCGCTCGATGGCGGTGCTGCGGTCTTTTCCCACCGAGCAGATCTTGGCCAGCAGCGAATCGTAGAACGGCGGGACCTGCCACCCCTGGTAGATGCCCGACTCCGTCCGGACGAAGGGGCCGCTGATCTGCCTCAAGAAGGAGATCCGCCCGAAGGAGGGCGCGAACCCGTTCTTGGGGTCCTCCGCGTTGATCCGGCACTGGATGGCGTGGCCGCGCAGGAAGACGTCCTCCTGGGAGAGGGACAGCCGCTCCCCCGCGGCGATCTTGAACATTTTCCGGATGATGTCGAACCCGCTGATCATCTCGGTGACCGTGTGCTCCACCTGGATCCGCGTGTTCACCTCGAGGGCGTAGAACTTCCCGTCCCTGTCGACGAGGAACTCGAGCGTCCCCGCCGTCTCGTACCCGATGTCCTTCATCGCCTTGACGACCACCGCCCCCATCTTCCGGCGGACTTCCGGCGCAAGGAGCGAGCTCGGGGCCTCCTCGACGAGTTTCTGGTGGTGCCGCTGGATGGAGCACTCGCGCTCGCCCAGGTGGATGACCCTTCCGTAGCGGTCGGCGAGGAACTGGAATTCGATGTGCCGTCCCCCCTCGATGAACTTCTCGACGAAGACCGTTCCCTTCCCGAACGCCTTCTCGGCGACGGAACGCGCCGCCTCGAGCTTCTCCTCCACCTCGTAGGGCGAGGAGACCTTCTGCATCCCCTTCCCCCCGCCCCCGGCGGTCGCCTTGATGATGACGGGCCACCCGATGCGGTCCCCGAACTTGATGACCTGTTCCGCGTCCTCCACGTCGGTGATCCCGGGCGTCACCGGAACGCCGGAGGCGGAGAGCGCCTTGCGGGCGGAAATCTTGTCGCCCAGGATCCGCATGACCCGGGCGGAGGGGCCGATGAAGATCATCCCCTCCCGCTCCACCGCCTCGGCGAAATCGGGATTTTCCGCGAGGAAGCCGTAGCCGGGGAAGACCGCGTCGCAGCCGGAATCCTTCGCCGCGCGCAGCACCGCCTCGATGTCGAGGTAGCTCATGGTGGCCGGGGAGGGCCCCAGGCGGACCGCCTCGTCGGCGAGCTTCACGTGCAGGGAGAGGGCGTCGCAGTCGGAGTACCCCACCACCACGGGGATCCCCAGCTCCCGGCCGGCCGGATGGCCCGGCAGGCGATCTCCCCGCGGTTGGCGATGAAGATCTTCTTGAAGGGGCCCGGCCGGCTCACCTTACTCGATGTCCCTCCCCGTCAGGATGCGAAGCGCCTCGCGGTATTTCATCGACGTCTTCTCGATCACGTCGGCAGGGAGCTTCGGCCCCGGCGCGGTCTTGTTCCACGGCAGCGTCAGCAGGTAGTCGCGCACGAACTGCTTGTCGAAGCTCTTCTGCGGGCCGCCGGGCCGGTAGCCGTCGGCGGGCCAGAACCGGGAGGAGTCGGGGGTGAGCGCCTCGTCGATCAGGAGCAGCCTGCCGTCGCCATCCCCAACTCGAACTTCGTGTCGGCGATGATGATCCCCCGCCCGAGGGCGTATTCCGCCGCGGAGCGGTAGAGCGC
>PQAK01000058.1:14729-17526 GCA_003105225.1 Deltaproteobacteria bacterium
GAAGGAGATGTTCTCGTCGTGCCTCCCCTTCTCCTCCTTCGTCGCCGGCGTGAAGATCGGCTCCGGGAGGCGGTCCGATTCCACCAGCCCTTTCGGCAGGGAGATGCCGCACACCTCGCCGTGCTCCTTGTACTCGGCCCAGCCGGAACCGGAGAGGTAGCCGCGGACGACGCACTCGATCGGCAGCGGCTGCGCCCTCCGGCACAGCATCGACCGGCCCCGAAGCGTCTCCGCGTGGGCGCGCGCCGCCGGAGGAAACTCGTTCACCTCGATGGAGATCATGTGGTTGGGGACGATCGCCGCCAGCTTCCCGAACCAGAACGCGGAGATCCGGTTCAGGACCTGCCCTTTCCCCGGGATCCCGTCCGGCATCACCACGTCGAACGCGGAGAGCCGGTCGGAGGCCACCAGGAGGAGCTTGCCGTCCACCTCGTAGATGTCGCGCACCTTGCCGCGCCCGATGAACTTCATCCCCGAAAGATTCGTCTCCACCACCGCCTGGGCTGTCACGTAGGGTCCCTCCCGCTGGGGATTAAAGAAATTATCCTAATATATCCGGAGCGGTCAGTATATACGGGAACGGGTGGGGAAGGCGCCGTCCTTACCCCGCGGGATTCGCGCCCGGGGAGGCGGCGGACGAGGCGGCAAGACCGTTGAACTGGAGCAGGTACAGGCGCCGGTAGATCCCCCCGGCCTCCATGAGCTCCTGGTGGGTGCCCGTCTCCCGCACCTTCCCCTTGTGCAGCACGATGATCCGGTCCGCGGAAAGGATGGTGGAGAGCCGGTGCGCGACGACGAGCGAGGTGCGCCCGGACAGGATGTTGGATAGCGCCTTCCGGATCTCGTCTTCCGTGACGGGGTCCACGCTGGACGTGGCCTCGTCCAGCAGGAGAACTTTCGGATTCCGCGCCAGGGCGCGCGCGAACGCGACCAGCTGCCGCTGCCCCACGGAAATCCTGCCGCCCCGCTCTCCGACCGTGGTTTCCAGCCCCCCTTCCCACGATGCGGCGAACTCCGCGACGCCGGCGGCGGCGACCGCGTCCCCCACTGCCGGCCCGCCCGCTTCCACGTTTTCCCGGATCGTCCCGGAAAAAAGGAACGGGTCCTGAAGAACCAGGGACAGCGTCTCGCGCAATTCTTCCCTTGGGATTTCGCGGATGTCCCGCCCGAACAGCAGGATCCTGCCGCGCGATATTTCATAGAACCGGCAAAGAAGACTCAAGATCGTCGTCTTCCCGGCCCCGGTCGCGCCTACGATCGCGCCCGCCTCCCCTTCGTGAATGGTGAAGGAGACCCCCCGCAGGACGGGCTCGAGGCCGCGCGAGGATGCCGCACCGGGATCCCCCCCGTACGAGAACCATACATCGCGGAATTCGATGGCGGGGGCCGGGGAGGGAGGCATCGGCCCGCCTGCATCCCTAACTCGCTCCCGCGCCGGCGGGACCGGAAGGTATTCGGGCGCGATCCCGGAATCGAGGATGTGGAAGATCCGCTCGCAGGAGGCCAGCGCCGACTGGAGGATGTTGTACTTGTCGCTCATGTCCTTGATGGGGTTGAAGAACTTCTGGGCGTACTCCAGGAAGGCGACCAGCGTTCCGAAGGTGATGGCGTTCGACAGGACCTGCACGCCCCCCCGCCAGAGCAGCAGCGCCACGGCGACGGAAGAGAGAAGCTCGACCCCCGGAAAGTAGAAGGAATAGAAATTGGTGAGCCGCACGCTCTCGGCGGCGTAGTCCCGGTTCAGCGCGTCGAACCTTCGGACCGACTTCTCCTCCTGGACGAACGCCTTGACCACCGCGACGCCGGAGACGTGCTCCTGCAGGTACGCGTTCAGACGCGCCAGCTTCCTGCGTTTCTCGCGGTTGGCGTCCCGGATGAATTTCTTCAACAGCTGCACGAACAGGATCAGCACCGGCAGCACCGCGAACACGACCAGCGCCAGGGCCGCGTTCATCCAGAGCAGGATGGCCGCGATCCCCAGAAGCACCGTCACGTCGCCGACGGTGGACACCAGCCCGGAAGAGATCAACTCCTGCAGCGCTTCGACGTCCGAGGTCAGCCGCGTCATCAGCCGGCCCGTCGGGGTCCGGTCGAAGAAGGAGACGGGGAGGCGCTGCATCCGGGAAAACATCTCGTTCCGGATGGCCAGGATGACCCTCTGCCCGATCACCGACACCGACAGCATCTGCACGTACAGGAACCCCATCGCCCCCGCCAGCGACAGGAGATACAGCGCTACCCAGCGGAACATCCCCGGATATCGCCCCGCCGTGATGTGCCGGTCGATGATCACCTTGATGAGGTAGGGGCCCGCCAGCTGGCAGACCGTGCCCAGCGCAAGCCCCAGGAGCGCGAGCGCGAGGAGGCCCCGGTGCGGCCGGAGATACGACAGGAGGCGGCGCAGGAGGTGCAGGTCCAGCCCCTGCGTCTCCACCCGGTCCTCGGTGAAATAGAATTCGTGTTCGCCGCTCACGGGGACGCCTCCAGCTCCCGGGAGAGCATCTGGCGGGAGTACAGATCGTAATAGATCCCCCGGAGGGAGAGCAGTTCGTCGTGCGTCCCCTCTTCCGCGATCCTGCCCCCGGAGAGCACGAGGATGCGGTCGCAGCGGGACAGGGAGGCCATCCGGTGGGTGCTGAACAGGATCGTCCGGCCCCCACGAAGCAAAAGGATCTGCCGGAAGATCTCCTGTTCCGTTTCGGCATCCACCGAGGAGAGCGCGTCATCCAGGAGCAGGAGCCTCGCGGCGGCGCAGAGCGCCCGGGCGATCGTGGCCCGCTGCTTCTGCCCGCCCGAC
>PQAK01000059.1 GCA_003105225.1 Deltaproteobacteria bacterium
GC
This sequence comes from Deltaproteobacteria bacterium, assembly GCA_003105225.1. Classification (GTDB taxonomy): domain Bacteria; phylum Desulfobacterota; class Deferrimicrobia; order Deferrimicrobiales; family Deferrimicrobiaceae; genus FEB-35. The sequence continues at coordinate 3 of PQAK01000059.1, forward strand.
CGCGCCGGAGGAGAAGGCGCTGCATCAACGCGTGACCGACATCCTGTCGGGGCTTGCCTCCCCGGCGATCGAACCGATCCCGGTCGGCCATCCCCGCCCCTAGGCGAACCGAACGATCGATCGAGGAGCGGAAAATCTCCATGACCGAGCTGCTGCTCGCCCGTGTGCAGATGGCGATGCTCTTCGCCTTCCATATCGTCTTCGCCGTGGCGGGAATGGGGATGCCGCTCCTTATGGTGCTCGCGGAGGCGGTGCACCTGCGGACCGGACAGGCGGTCTTCCTGGAACTTGCGAAGCGCTGGGCCCGCGGGACCGCCATCCTCTTCGCGGTGGGCGCGGTATCCGGGACGGTGCTTTCCTTCGAACTGGGCCTTTTGTGGCCTGGCTTCATGGCCTTCTCCGGCGCGATCATCGGCCTTCCGTTCGCATTGGAGGGGTTCGCCTTTTTCGCGGAAGCGATTTTTCTGGGCATCTATCTTTACGGTTGGGGACGCGTCCCTCCCGCGGCGCATCTTTTCTCCGGGATCGCGGTGGCACTGGGGGGCGCCTTGTCCGGGATCCTCGTGGTCGCGGCCAACGCCTGGATGAACAGCCCGGCGGGGTTCCGAACGACGGGAGGAATCCCCTATGCGATCGAGCCGCTTGCCGCGATGGCCAACCCGGCCTGGCCCACCGAAGCGGTCCACATGACGCTTGCCGCCTACGCGGCGTCCGGGTTCGCGGTCGCCGGGATCCACGCCTACATGCTGCTTCGCGACCGCGGGAACCTCTTCCATCGACATGCCTGCTCCATCGCGCTTGCGGTGGGCGGGGCCGCGGCCGTGCTTCTCCCCGTCAGCGGGGATTTCAACGCGCGGTTCATCGCACGGGACCAACCGGCCAAGCTTGCGGCGATCGAAGGACAGTTCCGGACCGAACGGGGCGCCCCTCTTCGCATCGGCGGGATCCCGGACCGGGAAAAAGAGACCACCCGGTATGCCATCGAGATCCCGAAGGGGTTGAGCCTGCTGGCGTTCCACGATCCCGGGGCGGAGGTCAAAGGGCTCTCGGAATATCCGCCCGCGAACCGGCCCGATCCGCTGCCGGTCCACATCGCCTTCCAGATCATGGTAGCCGCCGGGTTGTCGCTCGCCGCATTCTCCCTGTTCGCGGCATGGAGGGTCCTGAAAGGCAGGGAGAACCTGTTCCGGCCGCGGGTCCTGCGGGCCGTCGTGATCATCAGCCCCCTGGGGATCCTCGCCGTCGAGGCGGGATGGACCGTGACGGAGATGGGTCGCCAGCCGTGGGTGATCCGGGGGGTGATGCGCACCGCGGAGGCGGTTACGCCCGTCGGCGGGCTCCTGTTCCCGTTCGCGCTCTTCTCCGCGATCTACTTCGCCCTGGGAATCTCCACCGTATGGGCGCTCCGGAGGGAAATCGCGCAAAGCCCCTCTTTCCCGGGCGCCGGGGAGAAGGAGTAGGCCATGCCCGACCTTCCGACACTGGCTTCCATGAGCATCCTGGCCAGCCTGATCCTGTACGCGCTCCTGGGCGGAGCGGACTTCGGGGGCGGGGTCCTGAATCTCTATCGGCGGGAACCGCGCGCGGCGGCCCGAAGACTCCTCGTCGCCCGCGCCATCGGCCCCGTCTGGGAGACGAACCACATCTGGGTCATCATCGCGGTCGTGGTCCTGTTCACCGCCTTTCCCCGGGCGTATGCCGTCATTTCCACTTCCCTTTTCCTGCCGATCACCCTGATGCTCGCCGGGATCGTGCTGCGGGGGGCGGCCTTCGCGTTCCACCACTATCACCCGCACGGGGAGGAGGGGCAGGACCGTTGGGAGAGGATCTTCGCGGGAGCAAGCCTTCTCACTCCCCTGCTCCTGGGCGCGATCGTCGGTGCGGTTGCCTCGGGGGACATCGGCGCCCGGGATGCGGCAACCGGGATCTCCTGGGCATGGCTCGCCCCGTTTCCGCTGGCGGTGGGGCTTCTCGCCCTTGCGGTGTTTTCCTTCCTGGCGGCGGTCTACCTGATCCTCGAGACGGACGAACTCCCGCTCCAGGAAGACTTCCGGAGCACAGCCCTATGGTCTTCGTGGGGAGTGGCGGTGCTTCTGCTCGTCGTCCTGCTCCTCGCCCGGCGCGGAGCGACGGAGTTCTTTCACTCCCTCCTCGGACGCGGCTGGTCGGTGGGGATCGTGTTCCTTGCCGCCTCCGCGGCACTCGGCGCTCACGTGTCGCTGCTGCGGCGCGCTTACGGTCTCGCGCGGGTGTGTGCCGCCGCCCAGGCGGCGTTGATCCTGGCCGGGTGGGGAGGCGCCCAGTATCCCTTCCTCGTTCGCCCGGGCCTTTCCATTCCGGCAACCGCCGCCCCGGCGGCGACCCTCCGACTGATCTTGATCGCCCTTGCGGCGGGCGCGTTCTTCCTGTTTCCGGCCATCTTCCTGCTCTTTCGGGTCTTCAAGAGAGAGGCCCTCTTCGGACGTCCCCGATCTCCCTCACCGGGGGAATAGGAACCCGATCCCCGAACGCGTCGCAGGCGTCGTCAGGAAGATTCCCCCTTCTTCGTCGAATACATGGCGGCCAGCCGCTCGACCTCGGCGCGCACGGCTTCCCGCAACGGGCGCGGCGCCGCGACGCAGGCATCCCCGCCATGCTGGAGGATCACCCCCAGGACTTCGACAAAACGGGCTTCCGGCAGGAGGAGGACGACGGACCCGTCCAGTTCGAGCTGGAGCCGCTGACGGGGATGCCAGGATCGGGAGGCCGCCCAGTCGGCTTTCCCCGGCGCAAACCGGATCCGGGCATTGCGGATGGTTCCGACCCGCACCCCCCTGCGGGCCGCACGGTTTGCATCGGGCAACTTCCCGGGACGTGCGGGCGGCCGCTCCGTCCCCTCGCCGCGCCGGAATCGGAACAAGGCCTGGAGCAGGTAGAAGCCGGGATCCCCGTAGGCATATCCCTTCTCCACGGAGATGTAGCGCAGGGGCGCCTG
>PQAK01000060.1 GCA_003105225.1 Deltaproteobacteria bacterium
GAAGACGGCTCCGCGGACCTGAAATACGTCCTCCAGGTGGCCGATGACATCGGCGGGATCCTCGCTCGCAATCCCAATGCGGGCTACAAGGTGATCGTCGACAAGAGCACCGTGCCGGTGGGGACGAGCGAGAAGGTCGACGCGGCGATCCGCAAACACACGGATGCGGGGGTCGAGTTCGACGTGGTCTCCAACCCGGAGTTCCTGCGCGAAGGGTATGCGGTGGAGGACTTCCTGCGCCCCGAACGCGTGGTGATCGGCAGCCGCAGCGAGCGGGCGATCGTGATCCTGAAGGACCTCTACGAGCCGTTCATCCCCGCGGGGAACCCGGTCATCGTGATGGACGAGAAGAGCGCCGAAGTCACCAAGTACGCGGCGAACGCCTTCCTGGCGATGAAGATCTCCTACATGAACGACCTGGCCAACTTCTGCGAGGCGGTGGAGGCCGACATCGACAAGGTGCGGCAGGGGATCGGCTCCGATTCGCGGATCGGAAGCAAATTCCTCTTCCCGGGACTCGGCTACGGCGGGTCGTGCCTGCCCAAGGACGTGAAGGCGCTGCTGAAGACCGCGAAGGACGCGGGGACGCCGCTCCCGATCCTGCAGGCGGTGGAGGACATCAACCAGGAGCAGCGGAAGCGTTTCTTCCGGAAAATGGAGCGGCACTTCGGCGGGAAGCTCGAGGGGCTGCGGTTCGCGGTCTGGGGGATCGCGTTCAAGCCGAACACGGACGACACGCGGGAGGCGCCGGTCTTCTATATCCTGGACAAGCTGCTCGAAGCGAAGGCGTCGGTCGTCGTCTTCGACCCGGAGGCGATGGAGGGGGCCCGGCAGCGGTACGGGGACCGCCTCGAGTATGCCGAGTCTTCCTACGGCGCGCTGCAGGGGGCGGACGTCCTCGTCATCGTCACCGAGTGGAACGAGTTCCGAAAGCCCGACTTCGGGCTGATGAAGAACCTGATGCGGCAGCCGGTCATCTTCGACGGGCGCAACATCTACGACGCGATGAAAATGAAGGAACGCGGCTTCCTCTACCACTCCATAGGCCGCAAGGCCGTCGAATCCCACTTGAAAACTTAGGGACGTTCTTTAAGTTAAAGGAGCCCACGATGATCGATGGAGTGGTGATCAAGCCGCTGAAGGTGATCCCGGACGAGCGCGGCCGGCTGATGGAGATCCTGCGGTCCGATGAGGAAATATTCCGGAAGTTCGGCCAGGTGTATCTCACTTCCGGCTATCCCGGGGTGGTCAAGGCATGGCATTACCACAAGGTGCAGTTCGACCATTTCTGCGTGGTCAAGGGGATGATGAAGGTGGCGCTCTACGACTCCCGGGACGGCTCCAGGACAAAGGGGGAGGTGAACGAGTTCTTCCTCGGCGAGCACCGGCCGGTCCTGCTGCGGATCCCGCCGCTGGTCTATCACGGGTTCAAGGCGATCGGGACCGAGGAGGCGCTGCTGATCAACGTGCCCACGGAAACGTATAATTACAAGGAGCCGGACGAGTTTCGCGTGGATCCCCACGTGAACGACATCCCCTACTCCTGGGAGCGCAAGGACGGATGAAGGACAACGGCGTCAGGCTGCTGGTCGCGGGAGGCGCGGGCTTCATCGGCTCGAACTTCATCCGGTATATCCTCGGCGCGCACGCGGACTGGCAGGTCGTCAACGTCGACAAGCTTACGTATGCCGGCAACCTGGCGAACCTGAAGGATTTCGATGAGGATGAACGGTACCGGTTCGTGCGGGCGGATATCTGCGATGCCCCGCGGATCGAGGAGATCGTCGCCGCCGAGCGGCCGGACGCGATCGTCAATTTCGCGGCGGAAACCCACGTCGACCGCAGCATCAACGACCCCACGCTGTTCCTCAAGACCAACGTGCTGGGGACGCAAGTGCTGCTCGAGACGGCCCGCCGGCAAGGGATCGCCCGCTACATCCAGATATCCACCGACGAAGTCTACGGATCGCTCGGTTCGGAAGGGAAATTTTCGGAAGGATCCTCCTTGCGGCCGAATTCGCCCTATGCGGCGAGCAAGACGTCGGGAGACCTCCTGGTGCGCGCCTGGTTCAAGACCTACGGCGTCCCGGCGATCATCACGCGCTGCTCGAACAATTACGGCCCGTACCAGTTCCCGGAGAAGCTGATCCCGTTCTTCGTCACCCTCCTGCGGGAGAACAAGCCGGTGCCGGTCTACGGCGACGGGATGAACGTGCGCGACTGGATCCACGTGGACGACCACTCGCGGGCGATCGAGGCGGTGCTGCTGCGCGGCAAGCCGGGCGAGATCTACAACATCGGAGGCGGGAACGAGCGGACGAACATCGAGATCACGAAGATGCTCTTCTCGTTTACGGGGAAGCCGGAGTTGCTCATGAAGTTCGTCCCCGACCGGCCGGGGCACGACCGCCGGTACGCGATCGACGACTCGAAAATCCGCCGGGAGCTGGGCGTCGCCCCGCAGGTGCCGTTCGAGGAGGGGCTGCGCGAGACGGTCCGCTGGTACCTGGAGAACGAGGAGTGGTGCAATGCCGTCCGGTCCGGCGAATACCTCAAGTTCTACGACCAGTGGTACTCCCGCCAAGGCCGCGCCTGAAACAATTTACAAACAACTTGGGGACGTTCTTTAAGTTTTGAGAGCGTCCCCTGAAAAATGTTTTCAAGAAGGTCCCCAAGTTTCAAGGACCGGGAGAACGGAATGGGCGGAAGAAATCCGAGGGGGCCCCTCCAGGCGGGCGAGGACATCATCCTTGTCGATCCGAAGGGGGAGGAGCACTTGATCACCCTGGCGCCGGGGAAGCCGATCGGGACGCACCGGGGGAACATCCTCCACGACGATATCATCGGCAAGCCGGACGGCAGCCGCGTGTGGACGGCGCAGGGTGCCGAGTACCGCGTTTTCCGGCCCACGTTCAACCAGTACATCCTCAACCTGAAACGGCACGCGCAGATCATCTACCCCAAGGACATCGGGCCGATCCTGTTATGGGCGGACGTCTTCCCGGGCGCGACGGTGCTGGAGGCGGGGATCGGGTGGGGGGCACTTTCGATCAAGCTGCTGGAGGCGGTCGGCCCCCAGGGCAGGCTCATCTCCTACGAGGTGCGGGAGGATTTCGCGGAGAGCGGAAAAAGAACCGTAACGCGATTCCTGGGGGAGTGCGCGAACCTCGAAGTCAAGGTGCGCGACGTCTATCAAGGGATCGACGATAAGGAGGTGGACCGGATCGTCCTGGACCTGCCGGAGCCGTGGCGCGTCGTCCCGCACGCCCGCGAGGCGCTCGTCCCGGGCGGCATCCTTCTTTCCTATCTCCCCTCAACGCTCCAGGTCAAGCAGTTGGTGGATGCGATCGAGGAACGGGGAGGCTTCACCGCGCCGGATGTTTTCGAGGTGATCCTGCGCCCATGGCACGTCAAGGGGCAGTCCGTGCGTCCCGTCCAGTGGATGTTCTCCCACTCCGCGTTCCTCGTCGTCAGCCGGAAAATAACTTAGGGACGTTCTTAAACTTATTAATCCCCATCGGTGAACGATCCAATCGCACCGGATTGGTCAGCGGCGTTGAGATGATAGAGTCCCCCCGTAGTTGTGATTCCCAGCCAATTGCATACCGCTCTGATCGTCATCCCCTTCTCATACACGCATTGTCTTAATATCTCTCGCCGTGCGCATGACGATATTCGGTCGCGCCGGCCGTCCAAAATACGGTCCATCGATATCGAATGCGTGCGGGATACTTTACTGACGATGCTCATAAATATCCGACGGCTGACATTTCGATTCATATCCGGCGGAGTATCGTACAAACCAGACTTCTCTTTCGAAGTTCCTGCCGCATCATCGAATGTAAACTCCTCGGATCGACAGCGTAAACCGTCTTCAAGAAATGCAAGGTAGATCTCCATGCCAGAGATGTACGACGAAGAAAAAAATTCTCGAATGAATGGATACTGCTCCCATGGCAGTCTGCCGATAGCCATGATTTCAAAATGGCCTGTCCATCGATACATCGCCAGCTTTTCCAGCGACGGAACAATGCCGGAACGTACCGGATTCAAATGGATATACCGAATCAACTCCAGCAGATAACGTTCCGAATCGATCGCCGAAGATTTGTATCGATTTTGGAAAAGATGTCCCGCCCGCTTGTATTTTTTATTGAAATAAATCGAATATCCGGACATCACGCACCGCATGAAATCAGGAAGGTTCCCGGACTTGCTGTGAAAAAGGAGGTGGAAATGATTCGGCATGAAGGACCATGCCAACCAACCGGCATTGAATCGTTTCAGATTCCAAACAATCCTGCGGCGCAGCTCCCCCCGGTCATTTTGATCCGCGAAAATGTTTCTCTTCTCGATGCCCCTCGCGTATACGTGATGAAACGCGCCGGGGAAATCGATTCGTGGTCGCCTTGGCATACCTCCTGGCACAGCAATAAGTACGCCATGGAGAGAGGGGAGGGATAATTCGGGAGGATTAAAAAGTTTAAGAACGTCCCAAAGTTTTTATTCGTCTTCTTCCGCGGCCCTCCGCTGCATTCTCTTGCTTCGGCGCGATTTCGGATAGTCCGTAAGCTGGGAGGATGGATTTCTCGCCCTGAAGGTGCGGGGTCTTTCCCCATCGTCCTGCGGGGACTGAACGGTCGGCGAGGAATGGGCGGCCTGAGGGCCGGTATTCAGGGATGCGCCATAGGCTGTCGGAGTGGGCGCGGCGGACGCGGCGGGCGGCGCCGGCCGGGTCGGAGCGACAGCGGTCGGTGCAGGCGCCGGGAATGCGTCGCCCGGCGGCGCAGGCTGCACCGGGACGGGAGCCGGCCCCTTCGTATCGGCCGGGATCGCGCTCGCGGATTTGGCCGGCACCGCGGGCGAAAAGTACCAGTAGGACGCGAAGGCGATGACGATGAAGCCGACGCATCCCGCCAGCGACGCATATATCGTTTCTCTATTCATAACCACTTTTGATAATACTATCTTTCAACTCCCTTGAAGAAGTTAAATGTGCGGGAGAGGCCGTCCGGAAAGGGAACTTTCGGGGAGTATCCCAGCTGGTCCTTCGCCATGGAGATATCGGCCAGGGAGTCGCGCACGTCGCCTTGGCGCGCCGGCTCGAACGCGGGGGTCACCCGGCATGCGGCCAGCCCGTAGACGACTTCGAGGATATCCAGGAGGGAGATCCTCTCCCCGCAGGCGATATTGAATACCTTGCCGCACGCCTCCCGGGGGGCGCTGCAGGCTCGGAGATTCGCATCGACCACGTTGTCGATAAACGTGAAATCGCGCGTCTGGAGACCGTCCCCGTAAACCGTGGGCGCCTTGCCGGTCAATACGGATGTGATGAACCGCGGGATGACCGCCGCGTAGGTCGACGCCGGGTCCTGCCTGGGGCCGAACACGTTGAAATAGCGCAGCGATATCGTCTCCAGCCCGTACACCTCGAAAAAGATCCGCATGTAGTGCTCCCCGGCAAGCTTCTGCGCGGCGTAGGGGCTTTTCGGGCGAGGGGTCATCGACTCGCGCTTGGGAAGTTCCGGGGTGTCCCCGTAAGCGGAGGAAGAGGCTGCGAACACGACGCGACGGACCCCGGCGTCGCGCGCCGCGACCAGGAGGTTCACCGTCCCTCCCACGTTGATCCCGTTGGAGAGGACCGGGTCGGCCACCGAGCGGGGGACCGAGGGAAGCGCCCCCTGGTGGAGGACGAAGTCGACCCCGTCCGCGGCCTTGCGCGTCATCGCGAGGTCCCGCAGGTCCCCTTCGACCAGCTCGAAGGAGCCGCCGAACCGTTCCGCAAATCCCGCGAGGTTCTGCATCTTCCCCGTGAGGAAGTTATCCAGGACCCGTACTCTGTGCCCGGCTGCCAGCAGCGCCTCCGCGAGATTCGATCCGATGAATCCCGCGCCGCCTGTCACAAGGTAAAACATCGGTCCTCCAACAACTTAACTACTTAGGGACGTTCTTAAAACTTTTCGGTAGGGGACGTTCTTTAAGTTTTTCAAATCCGATTTATTTCCTGAAAAACTTAAAGAACGTCCCGAACTTCCCAACAAAGTTTTAAGAACGTCCCAAAGTTAAAGTTTTATGACTTTGCCGGCATTGCGGCCCTTGAGGGCGTTGCGGGTGTCGACCACCACCTTGGATTCGCGGGCGATCAGCCGGCGATCGAACAGGTCGTGATCGGTCACCAGCACCACGCAGTCGGCCTTCCGCAGCGCCGCCGCCGAGAACTTTTCCGCCTTCATCCGGATCCCGTGCTCGTCCAGCACCGGGACGTACGGGTCGCAGTAGGAAAGTTTCGCCCCCTTCTTCGCCAGAAGCTGGAGAATGTCGAGGGCCGGCGACTCCCGCACGTCGCTGATGTTCTTCTTGTACGCCACGCCCAGGACCAGGACCTTCGCCCCTTTGACCGATTTCCGGAACCGGTTGAGCGCGTCGCCGACCTTGCCGACCACGAAGTGCGGCATCTGCCCGTTGATCACGCCCGCCAGCTCGATGAAGCGCGACTCGAAGCCGTACTGCTTCGCCTTCCAYGAAAGGTAGAAGGGGTCGAGSGGGATGCAGTGACCGCCGATCCCCGGGCCGGGATAGAACGGCATGAACCCGAACGGCTTCGTCTTGGCCGCGTCGATCACCTCCCAGACGTCGATCCCCATCCGTTCGCACATGAGCGCGATCTCGTTCACCAGCCCGATGTTCACCGAGCGGAACGTGTTCTCCAGGAGCTTGACCGATCTCCGCCACGGTGGCGCAGGAAACGGGGTAGACGTGCTCCAGCACCCCGGTATACAGCGCCGCGGCCACCCTGGTGCACTTCGGTGTCACCCCCCCCACCACCTTGGGGATGTTCCTCGTCGTGTACTTCTCGTTGCCGGGATCGACCCGCTCCGGAGAAAAGGCGAGGAAGATGTCCCGCCCCACCTTCAATCCCTTCCCCTCGAACATCGGCACGAGGACCTCCTCCGTCGTCCCCGGGTACGTCGTGCTCTCCAGGACGATCAGCATGTCCTTGTGGAGGTATTTCGCCACCTGCTCCGCCGCGCCGACGATGTAGGAGAGGTCGGGGTCCTTCGTCTTGCGCAGCGGCGTGGGGACGCAGATGTTGACCGTGTCCGCCTCCGCCAGGGCCGAGAAATCGGAGGTGGCCCGCAGCAGCCCGGCCGCCACCGCGTCCCGGATCGTCTTGGAGGGGATGTCGCCGATATACGATTTCCCGGCGCGGATGCTTTTCACTTTCGAGCCGTCCACGTCGATGCCGATCACCTGGATGCCGGCCCCGGCGTATTCCACGGCGAGCGGCAGCCCCACGTACCCCAGGCCGATCACGGCGGCGGTGAAGTCCTTCCGTTTCAAGCGGGCAAGCAGGTCGCCTTTCCCATCCCTTTCCGGCATCGCTCCTTCGCCCTCCTCGTGGATTTCGGTAAAAAAACGCCCATGCGAACGGGAGGACCCGCCCTCCGTGGGCACAGCACTACAAATGTATCGGAATTCACCGCCCGGGGCTACACCTTCTCGACCACCATCGCGATCCCCTGTCCCACGCCGATGCACATCGTAGCCAGTCCGAACCGCACGGTTTCCCGGCGTCGCATCTCGTGCAGCAGGGTGGTCAGGATGCGGGCGCCGGAGCAGCCCAGCGGGTGCCCCAGGGCGATCGCCCCGCCGTTCACGTTGACCCGGTCGTCCTCGAAATCCATCCCCCAGCCCTTGAACACCGCGAGGGACTGGGCGGCGAACGCCTCGTTGAGCTCGATCAGGCCGATGTCCCCCATCGTGATCCCCGCCCGCTCCAGCGCCTTTTTGGCGGCCGGCACCGGCCCGAATCCCATGATCCGCGGGGGGACGCCCGCCACGCCGATCGACCGCACCTTCGCCATCGGCGCGAGCCCGTGCGCCCGGGCATACTCCTTCGACGTTACCAGGACGGCCGCAGCCCCGTCGTTCAGGGTGCTCGAGTTTCCCGCGGTCACCGTACCGCCTTTCTTGAACGCGGGGGAAAGCGTCCCCAGCTTCTCCATGGAGGTGTCCCGCCTCGGCCCCTCGTCGGTATCGAAGAGCGCTTTCTTCGTCTGCACGGGGACGATTTCCGCCTTGAACACACCGGCGTCGATCGCGGAAACCGCTTTCTTCTGGCTGCGGAAGGCGAACCGGTCCTGGTCCTCGCGGGAGATCTGGTGCATCTCCGCCAGGTTCTCCGCCGTCATGCCGAGGGTGTCGGTATGGCCCATCTGCTCCAGTTTCGGATTGGTGAAGCGCCAGCCGAGAGACGTGTCGAAGACCGTCATGTTCCCCCGCGGATATCCCGACTCCGCCTTCGGCATCGCCCAGGGGGCGCGGGTCATCGACTCGACGCCCGCCCCGATGAAGACGTCGGCCTCCCCGAGCATCACGGCCCGAGCGGCGTTCGCCACCGCCTCGAGCCCCGAGCCGCAGAGCCGGTTCACGGTGCAGCCCGGCACGTCGAGAGGGAAGCCCGCCAGGAGCAGCGCCATCCGTCCCACGTTCCGGTTGTCCTCTCCCGCCTGGTTCGCGCACCCCACGTAGACGTCCTCCACCTCCGAGGCGGGCACCTTCGTGCGCTCGAGCAGCGCCTTTAATGCGACCGCCGCCAGGTCGTCGGGGCGGACCTGCGACAGGCTTCCCCCGTGTTTCCCGATCGGCGTGCGTACGGCATCGAGGATCCAGGCTTCCTTCATGCGGATCTCCTTGAAGTGCTTTTTGGTATTCTACCCCGGCGGATGTTCCTTCAGCACCCGCCGCAGGATCTTGCCCGATGCGCCCCTCGGGATCCCATCGGTGAACAGCACCCGCGCCAGCCGCTTGTACTTCGCCAGTCCCTTCGCGGCGTAGTCGATCACCTCTTCGGGGGACAGGCGCGCGCCCTCCTTCAATACCACGAAAGCGACGGGGACCTCGCCGAATTCCGGGTGCGGCTGCCCGATCACCGCCGCGTCGCGGATGCCGGGGTGCCCGACCAGGATGTGCTCGATCTCCGCCGGCGCCACCTGGAACCCCTTGCACTTGATCAGCTCCTTGAGCCGGTCGACGATGAAGATGTATCCGTCCCCGTCCCTGCGCGCCAGGTCGCCCGTCCGCAGCCATCCATCCACCAGGGTCCGGCCGGTCGATTCCGGGTCCCCGAAATATCCCTTCATCACCTGGGGCCCGCGGACCCAGAGCTCCCCCACCGTCTCCTCGGGCAGTTCCCTTCCCGTCTCCGGGTCGGCGATGCGATCCTCGGTGAGCGAGAGGGGCGTCCCGATGGATCCCACCCGGATCCGGTCGAGCGGGTTGACGTGCGTGGTGGGCGAGGACTCGGTGAGGCCGTACCCTTGCATGACGGGGACGCCGGTCATCCGGGTGAACCGCTCCTGCAGTTCGGGGGAAAGGGGTGCGCCTCCCGTGTTCACGTAGCGCATCCGGCTCCAGTCCATGCGGGGGACGCTCGGATGATGACAGAACTCCTGGAGGATCAGGGGGACCGTGAAAAAGAGCGTGGGACGATACGCCTCGAAGCGCGAGAGAAATTCGTCGACCGGCCGGAAACGGCTCGCCAGGACCTGCGTTGCGCCCGCCAGAATCGATGCCCCCATGAGAACCGTCATTCCGTAAATATGAAAGAAAGGAAGCTGGTTCAGGAACAGGTCCTCGTGCGCCACGTCGTGGGCCTGCGACACCTGGTACAGGTTGCTCAGCAGGTTCGCGTGGGTGAGCATGACCCCCTTGGGAAGCCCCGTCGTCCCGCTGGAAAAGGGAAGGACCGCGACCGTCTCCCGCGGATCCAGCCCGATGGAACGGTCGAGGGAGGAGGTCCCTCCGACAAGGGAGGAAAAGGGAACCCGCTCGCCGCCGGCCTGGTCGTCGCCGTCCGTCACCAGGAGTTTCAGGGATGGGGCGCTGCCGGAGAGGAGGCCGGGCGCTACGGCGTATCGGTCCTCCGTGGAAATCATCGCCGCCGCTCCCGTCACGGAAACCTGGTGCAGAACTTCCTTCTCTCCGTAATGCGTGCTGACGGGCACGATGACCCCGCCGGCCTTCAGGATCCCGTAGAAGGAGAGGATGTACTCCACGCTGTTCTTCATCCAGAGCGCCACGCGGCCGCCCGGCGCAAGCCCCAGCCGCGCCAGGGAAGCCGCCAGGCACGACGACTTCTCCTCCAGCCACCGGTAGGTATATTCCTGCCCCCCGGTCTCCGGAGTGATCACCGCCGCCTTGTCGGGACGGGATGCCGCCGCTTGCCGGAGAGGATACGTCAGGGATTCGGATGGAACGGACACCGGCGGCCGCTTCGATTTCATTCGTTCTCTCCGTGGGGGATTTTACGGACCTTCTTCCCCAGGAGCCCCAGGGGAGCCCAGACGATCACGACCGCCAGAAGGAGCCCGAAGAAGAGCTTGTGGCCCGTTTCGAAGAACCGCTTGAACACGAACTCGTCCAGCCCGGTGATGACGAGCGATCCGACGCCGGGCCCGATGAGCGTCCCCATCCCCCCGAAAAGCGATCCCACGATCGGCATTACCGACCAGGAGCCGTCGAAGGCCGTGTCGGGAGAGAGGAAATGGACGTAGTGGGTGTAGAACGCCCCCATCAGCGCCGTGGAAAAGGCGGATACGGACAGGGCGGCAATCTTCGTGCGAAGGACGGGAACCCCGATGCCGGCGGCGGTTTCCTCGTCCCCATGGACGGCGAACATCGCCAGGCCGGTATTCGACCGGCGAAGCAGATAGGCCGCCAGGTAGACGATCAGCATGAGGGCCGCCGCGAAATAGTAGTTCGACGTGCGGGAGATGTAGAAATCCACGACCACTCCTCCCGCCTGGAAGGCAGGCAGGGGCGGGACGTTGAAGATCCCCTGGGACCCCTCGGTAAGCTCCGTCAGGTTCAGCGCGAGGAGTTTCATCACCTCGGCGAACCCCAGGATCGCAAGGGCGAAATACGGTCCCCGGAGCCGGAAGGCCGGCACGCCGATCAGCAGCCCGCCCGCGACCCCCGCCAGGCCGGCGACCGCCATCGCGGGGTAGGGGTTCCACCCCGCCTTCATCACCAGGATGGCCGATACATAGGCCCCGATCCCGAAGAAGCCCGCGTGTCCGAACGACACCTGGCCGCAGACCCCGGCGAGCAGGTTCCATGCGATCGAAACGGCGCCGAGGATCAGCGCGGAGATGAAGATGCTTAAGTAATACGGGTTGAAGGAGATCGCGACGGGCAGCAGCAGCACTGCCGCGAACACCAGCGCCGCCGCGGATTCCTCGCTCAGCCGGAACGCCCCGGGATGCTTCATCGTCAGACCCTCCGGCCGAACAGGCCCGATGGCCGGATGAGCAGGATGACGAGAAAAAGGCCGAACCCGAACAGCTCCCGGTAGGAGGAATTGATGAACGTGACCGTCATCGCTTCCCCGACCCCCAGGATCATTCCCGCCGCGATGAGGCCGGGGATCGATCCGATGCCCGCCAGGACGGTGAGGATGAAGGCCTTGATCGTCACGCCGATCCCGATCCCCGGGTTCAGGTGGGAGAGCATCCCCAAAAGCGGCCCCGCAAGGCCGGCCAGCAGGCCCCCGATACAGAAGGCGAGGAGGTCGACCCGCTCCACGTCGATGCCGGACAACGCCGCCGCGTCCCGGTCGATGGCGGTCACCCGGATCGCCTTTCCCGTCTTCGTCTTCAACAGGAAGGCGTGCAGCCCCAGGACGCAAAGGAGGGACAGGACGAAGGCCGCGATCTCCCCGAGGCTGATGTAGATCCCGCCCAGGGAAAGGGGTCTTTGCGCCCAGTCGACGTCGATGCTCCGGAGATCCGCGGACCAGAACTGGAGGAAGAGGTTGGCGAGGAAGATTCCGATGCCGAAAGTGAGAATGAGGGTGTTCAGCTCCGCGGTCGTGCGGATCCGCTGGAGGAAGACGCGGTAGACCACCAGGGCCGTCCCTCCCGCGATGGCGGCAGCCAGCGGGAGGGACAGGAGGGGATTGACCCCCCACATCACGAGGAGCCAGTAGGCGACGTATCCCCCCAGCACGACGAACTCCCCGTGGGCCATGTTGATGATCCGCATGATGCCGAACACGAACGCCAGCCCGAGGCAGTACAGGGCGTAGTTCCCCCCCTCGAGGACCCCGGAGAGGAGCGACTGGACGATCGTGTTCGTCGAGATCAAGAGGTTACTTTCCTCCCCAGGGGACCGCCGGATACTGGACGGATCCTTGCGCCCGCTCTCTCGGGTAGACCACCACCTGGGTTCCCTTCTGCGTCTGGAACAGCACCGCGGAAAAATACCTCGGATCGCCCTTGTCGTCGAAGGCTACCCTGCCCAGGGGGCTCACGACGTCGACCGCCCGCAGCGTCTTCCGGGTATTCTCGGCCCCGTAGCTTCCCGCGTTCCCGCCTCCCTTGTAGATCGCCTCCAGCATGTATTTCCCGGACAGATACCCCAGCATCGCGATGTAGGAAGGCTCCTCCTTGAACTTGGCCTTGTAGGCGGTTACGATCCCCGCCTCTTCCTGCTTCGCCGCTTTCGGTGCGGTGCCCATCTCCCAAATGGAGGTCCCGTAGACGTATTCGCTCATGGGGCCCAGTTCCCTCGTGAACTCCGGCGTCCCGATCCCCCAGGCCCCCATGTATGCCTTCACCGGGAGGTTCAGGATCTTCGCGTCCTTGAGGGTTCCCACGTAGTCGGGGAAATACCCCTCGACGAGGAGAACCTCGCACCCGGCGTCCTTCACCTTGAGCAGGATCGGCTTGTAGTTCGTCGTCCCCTTCTCGAACTTCTCGAACACCGGCACCGCGATCCCCGCCCGGACCAGCTGCTCCTTCACGACTTCGGCGATTTCCGTGGTCGCGGACAGGCTGTTGTAAAGGATCGCCACCTTCTTCGCCTTGAAGAGGTCCTTGATCGTCCCCGACTGGGCCGCCGCATATCCCGGCATGTTGTTCAGCCGGAAGAAGTTCTTGAACTTCTTCGCGGAGAGCTTGGTGTCCACCGCCCCGGTCGTCAGGTACGGCGTGTCGTACCGCTCCGCCGCTTCCGAGGCAGGTCCCACGAGGTTGGAGCCGTACCCCCCCACGATCCCGTTGACCTTGTCCACCCCGGCAAGCTTCTCCACCGCGGCCACGGCCTTCTGCGGGTTGCTCTCGTCGTCGTAGATAAAAAGGTCCACCTTGATCTTGTGGCTCTTCTCGAACTCTTCCGCGGCCAGACGGATCCCCTTCATCTGCTCGATCCCGTGCTTGGCCAGGCTCCCCGTCTGCGGCGCGTGTGCGCCCAGCTTGATCGGTGCGGCCCCCAGGCCCGTTCCGATCCAGATCCCCACCAGACTCGCCGCAAGCGCGGCGCGAACGAGCGTGCGTCTCATCGCTTTCTCTCCTTTCCTCTTATGGATGGTTCCCCTGTCCGTCAGCTCTTTCCGCAATCACTTTCCCCCCCAGGGAACCGCCGGGTAGGCGACGTTTCCCGTGGCGCGGTCCTTGGGGTACACCACCACCTGGTTCCCCTTCTGCAACTGGAAGAGCACCGACGTGAAGTATTTCGGGTCGCCCTTTTCGTCGAACGCCACCCGCCCGACGGGACCGACCACGTCCAGGGCGCGCAAGGCCGCCCGTGTTTTCTCGGGGGTGTAGATCCCCGACGTTCCGCCTCCCTGGACGACGGCCTCGAGCAGGTACTTCGTGGAGAGGTAGGCCAGCATCGCCAGGGAGGAGGGATCCTCCTTGTACTTTGACCGATAGGCGGAAACGATGACCGCTTCTTCCGCGCGGGCCGACTTCGGGGCGGTCCCGATCTCCCAGTTCCCGGCGCCGTAGACGTACTCGGAGAGGGACCCCAGCTCCCGCTTGAATTCCGGCGTCCCGATCCCCCAGGACCCGACGAATGCGTTCACCGGGAGGTTCAGGATCTTCGCGTCCTTGAGGGTTCCCACGTAGTCGGGGAAATACCCCTCGACGAGGAGAACCTCGCACCCGGCGTCCTTCACCTTGAGCAGGATCGGCTTGTAGTTCGTCGTCCCCTTCTCGAACTTCTCGAATACCGGCACCGCGATCCCCGCCCGGACCAGCTGCTCCTTCACGACTTCGGCGATTTCCGTGGTCGCGGACAGGCTGTTGTAAAGGATCGCCACCTTCTTCGCCTTGAAGAGGTCCTTGATCGTCCCCGACTGGGCCGCCGCGTACCCCGGCATGTAGTTCAGCCGGA
>PQAK01000061.1 GCA_003105225.1 Deltaproteobacteria bacterium
GTGTTTTTCAGCTCCTGGGTCGGAGGGCTGCCGGGAGGGCTGGCGGCCACGGTCATCTCGACGGCGCTGGTCTGGTGGTTTTTCATTCCGCCGACGCAAGTCTTCCTGAAAGAAAGCCCCATGAGCTTCATCTCGGCGGGGGCGTTCATGGGCCTGGGCGTTCTCTTCAGCATTTCCCACGGCCGCCTGAGGACGGCGAACCGGCAGGCCGCCGATGCCCTGGAGGCCTCGCGCCTCGCCAACGAGCAATTGCAAGGCGCCAACGAAAAGATCACCGCACTCTACGAGAAGACGCGCGAGCTCGACGAGCTCAAGACCCAGTTTTTCGCCAATGTCAGCCATGAACTTCGAACGCCGCTGGCCCTGATCCTCGGCCCCGTCGCAAAACGTCTCTCGGCAGCCGACCTCGGCGATGAGGAACGGCGCGATCTCGAGGTCGTGGAACGCAATGCCCGCCTCCTCCACCGTCATGTGACCGACTTGCTGGATATCGCCAAACTGGAGTCCGGGCGGATGATCGTTCGCTATGCGCGGTCCGACCTGGCCCGGCTGGTCCGATTCCTGGCATCCCACTTCGAGATCCTGGCCGAGGAAAAGAGCATCCGCTTCTCCGTGGAGACCCCCGAGGCGTTGCCCGCACAGGTAGACGCGGACAAATGTCAGCGGATCCTGCTCAACCTCCTTTCGAACGCCTTCAAATTCACGCCCGCCGGGGGAACGGTTGTCGCGAGCCTCCGCGAGAAGAACGGCTTCGCCGTCCTGCGGGTGCAGGACGACGGTCCGGGCGTACCCGTTGCGATGCGGGAGGCCATCTTCGATCGTTTCCGCCAGGTGGAGGGCGGGGCCGCGCGCAAGTTCGGGGGCACCGGCCTGGGATTGGCCATCGCAAAGGAATTCGCCGTCCTGCATCGCGGCTCGATCGAGGTTACGGACGCCCCCGGCGGAGGGGCATTGCTGACGGTCACCCTGCCGCTGGCGGCGCCCGAAGAGGCCGAAATCCATTCCGCCCCGGCCCCGTTGGAAGAAGACAACGGACGCCAAACGATCGAGGAACTTCGCGAGCGGCGCGGGGGAACCCTGCCTGCGGCGGCCGTCGCGCCGGACGCGCCGCTCGTCCTGGTGGTCGAAGACAATCCCGATATGAATGCCTTCGTGTCGGAAACGCTGGGAAGGCGCTACCGGGTCGCCACGGCCTTCGACGGCCAGGAGGGTTTGGACAAGGCCCTGGCGTTGCGGCCCGACCTGATCCTGAGCGACGTGATGATGCCGGGGATGAGCGGGGATCGGATGGTCGAAGCGTTGCGGCGGCATGGCGGGATGGAGCACGTGCCCATCGTGATGCTCACCGCCAAGACCGATGACGCGCTGCGAGTGACGTTCCTTCGGGACCGGGTGCAGGATTACGTCTACAAGCCGTTCTCGACCGAGGAACTCCTGGCGCGGGTCGGCGCGCTGGTATCGGAACATCGCCGGACGGAAGACGCGATGCGCAGGAGCGAGTCGCTCTACCGCTCCATCGCCCGGAATCTTCCGGGGGGCGGCGTCTTCGTGCTGGACGAGAACCTTCGTTGCCTCGTCGCGGACGGCCCTCTTCTGGCGGAGCTCGGCACGGAGCGGAAGTCGCTGGAGGGGCGCGCGCTCTGCGACGTCGTCGGCGAGCCGGTGCGGTGGCTCGCGGAAGACCATTTCCGCAGGGCGTTCGCGGGGGAATCGGCGAGTCAGGAAACGGAGGTCCGCGGCCGCACGTTCTGGATGCGCTACGTTCCCCTCGGGGACGGGAACGGCCGCGTCCCGGCGGCCATGGCCCTGGTCCTGGAGATCACCGAGCGCAAGCGCGCGGAGGAGGAAATCCGCCGCATCAATGCCGACCTGGAGCAGCGGGTGGAGGCGCGCACCGCCGAGCTCAAGGCGGCCAACGAGGAACTGGACGCCTTCGCCTACGCCGTCTCCCACGATTTACGGGCGCCCCTGCGCGCCTTGAGCGGCTTCAGCCAGGCCTTGATGGAGGATTACGGCGGACGGCTGGAAGGCGACGCGCGGGTCTACCTGGAACAGATCCACATCGCCAGCCTCCGCATGGGCGGGCTGATCGACGGCCTTCTTGCGCTTTCCCGCAGCACCCGCGGAATCCTGCGGGTGGACCGGGTCGACCTCACCGCCCTGGCCGGGCGCATCCTGTCGGAACTGGCCCGGGTGGAGCCCGGACGCCGCGTGGAGTGGCAGGTCGAACCGGGACTTGCCGCCCGGGGCGATGCCCGCATGATCGAGGCGGTCCTGAGAAACCTGATCGGAAATGCCTGGAAGTACACCGCCCGCGAAGCGCGGCCATCGATCCGGGTCTTTGCCGAACAAAGGGGTTCGGAACGGTATTTCTGCGTGGCGGACAACGGCGCCGGTTTCGACATGGCCCATGCCGGCAAGCTGTTTCAGCCGTTCCAGCGCCTGCACCGGCAGGACGAATTCCCCGGCATCGGCATCGGCCTGGCGACCGCCCAGCGCATCGTGCACCGCCATGGCGGCGTAATACAGGCCGATGCGGCGCCGGGGCAGGGCGCCAAGTTCTGGTTTTCCCTTCCCGGTCCGGAATACGGGGGCAAGGAGGAGACGGCATGACCACCAAAACCATCCTGCTGGTCGAGGACAACCCCCAGGACGAAATGCTGATCCTGCGCGCCCTGCGCAGGATCAACCTGGCCAACGAGGTGGATGTGGTGCGGGATGGACAGCAGGCGCTCGACTACCTGTTCCGGGAGGGCGAATTCGCCGGGCGCGCCGGGCCGGAGCTGCCCACCGTGATCCTTCTCGATATCGGCCTGCCGCGGCTTTCCGGTCTCGAGGTTCTGGAGCGACTGCGCGGCGACCCGCGCACCCGAATCCTTCCGGTGGTCATTCTCACTTCCTCCGACGAGGAACGGGACCGGCTGCGAAGCTACGAGAACGGCGCCAACAGCTTCGTGCGCAAGCCCCTGGATTTCGCCGAATTCGCCGAAACGGTGGCGAGGCTGGGGATCTACTGGCTGGCCACGAACGAGCCGCCGCAAGGGTGAACGCCATGGGCGACCGGATGAACCTTCTGATCACCGAAGACGACAAGGCCGATTTCCTCCTGGTCGAATCCCACCTGAAGAAGCACGGGCTGGACATTCGCTGCCGGCAGGCGGCAAGTATGGAGGACTTGGCGGCCGCGCTGGACGAGGGCAGTTGGGATGCGGTGCTTTCCGATTTCAGCATCCCGGGCATGGAATTCCGGGAGACCCTGGCATTGATCAAGGAACGCCTGCCCAACGTGCCGATCATCCTGGTCTCCGGGAGCATCGGCGACGAGATGGCGGTCGACCTGCTCAAGGAGGGGCTTTGGGATTTCGTTCTGAAGGACAACCTGGCCCGGCTGGTTCCGGCCCTGGAACGGGGACTGCGGGAGGCGGCGGAAACCCGCGCCCGGCGCGATGCCGAAAGCGCCCTGCAGGAGAGCCGGGCCACGCTTCAGAGCTTCTACGATAGCTCTTCCCTCATGATGGGTGTCGCGGAGCTAGACGGGGAGGATATCATCGCGGTATACGGCAACGCGTCCGCGGGCCGCTTCTTCCAGTTCGGGACCGAAAAGATATCGGGTCGAACCGCGATCGAGCTGGGCATTCCGCCCGAAGTGAATCGCCTCTGGCTGGAACACATCCGGCACTGCTGGAACGAGGGCGCTCCCATTCGTTTCGAATACGAGCATCCCGCACCCTGGGGAAAGCAATGGCTGGCCGCAACCGTCGCCTTCATCGGGGAAGGCAGACGCGGCCGGCCGCGGTTCAGCTTCGTCGCCGAAGATATCACCGAGCACAAAAAACTGGAGGAACAGCTCCTCCAGTCCCAGAAGATCGAGGCGATCGGACTGCTCGCCGGGGGCGTTGCGCACGATTTCAACAACATCCTTTCGGCCATCGTCGGCTACGCCCAGCTCACGCAGATGAAGATGCAGGAAGACGATCCCCTGCGGTCCTATATCGAGCACATCCTGGAATCGTGCAACCGGGCGAGCGTATTGACGCAAAGCCTTCTCGCGTTCAGCAGGAAACAGCCGATCCGCCTGGAGGCGATCGACCTGAACGAGGTGATCCGGAAATTCGAGAAATTTCTTCTACGGCTGATCCGGGAGGATATCGCGTTCAAGACGGCATGCGCGAAGACTCCCCTGTTTGCGATGGCGGATAAGGGACAGGTCGAACAGGTGCTCATGAATCTCGCCACCAACGCCCGGGATGCCATGCCGAACGGCGGGAAGCTGTTGATCGAGACGAAGATCGCCACGCTGCACCAGGAATTCATCAAGGCCCATGGATACGGCAAAACCGGCGAATACGCAGTCATCGAGGTTTCCGATACCGGGACGGGCATGGATGCGCGGACACGGGGGAGGATTTTCGAGCCTTTTTTCACCACGAAGGAATCCGGCAAAGGGACGGGGCTCGGCCTTTCGATGGCCTACGGCATCGTCAAGAAGCATGACGGCTTCATCAACGTCTACAGCGAGCCCGGAAAAGGAACGACATTCAATATCTACCTTCCCTTGATACGAGTCGAGCGGGAGTCGGAACAACGAAAAGAAGAAGATGCGATGCCTCCTCGGGGCGGAATGGAGACGATCCTGGTTGCCGAAGACGACGCCGCCCTGAGAAGGTTGAATAAGGCAACGCTGAGTCATTTCGGCTATACGATCATCGAGGCGATCGATGGAGCCGATGCCGTAGCCCGGTTTCTTGAGAATCGGGAAATCATTCGCCTG
>PQAK01000062.1 GCA_003105225.1 Deltaproteobacteria bacterium
AAAACGATCGGCGGAAAATAGCCGCATCCCCGCTACCAGATCGTCCAGCCCCCGTCCACGTAAACGGTCTGCCCCGTGATGAAGTCCGACGCGCGGGCGGCCAAAAAGATCACCGTCCCCTCGAGCTCCTCCGGCTGGCCCCACCTCCCCATCGGGGTCCGCTCGTTGATGAACCGGAACCGTTCCGGGTCGTTCCGCAGCGTCGCAACGAGAGGGGTTTCGAAGTAGGTGGGCCCGATGGCGTTGACCTGGATGTTCGAACGGGCCCATTCGATGGCCATCACCTTGGTCAGCTGGACGATCCCCCCCTTGCTGGATGCGTACGCCGCCTGGTTGTTCATCCCCACGGCGCCGAAGATGGAGGAGAGGTTGATGATCTTCCCTCCCCCCTGGCGGATCATCGCGGGCGCCACCGCCTGGGCGACGAGGAAGTACCCTTTCAGGTTGGTGTCGAGGACGCGGTCCCACTCCTCCTCGGACAGCTCCAGGGTGGTCTTGCGGACGTTCACCCCGGCGTTGTTCACCAGGATGTCGATCCGGCCGAACCTCGCAAGGATCGCGTCCACTGCTTCGCGGATGCTCTGCCCGCGCAGGACGTCCATCGGAAATGTTTCGACCCGGGTCCCGCAGGTTGCGATCTCCGACGCGGCATTCCGGAGGTCGCCGGGATTGCGGGCGCACAGCGCCAGGTCCGCGCCCGCCTTGGCCAGCCCCACGGACATGGCTTTTCCCAGTCCCTTGGAGGCGCCGGTCACCATGGCGACCTTGCCCGTCAGGTCGAAAAGATCCAGCGCCATTGCATCCCTCCCCTTTAAAACGGTATGCTATTATTTCGTGCAAATTGCAGCAAGGGGCATTCTGCCTGTTTCCGGCCGGAATTCCACGAGGAGGGGAGATGACATGACAAGGAAAAGGATCAGCCGTCGTGAACTTCTCAAGCTTGCCGGCACCGGCACGGTCGTAGCCGCCGCCGGAGGACTGGGGCAGGGGCTGCTGCTCCCGCGGAATCTTTGGGCGGCGCCCCCGAAGATCAAGGGCCCGGTCAAGATCGGGTACCAGGCCGTCCTGTCCGGCACCCTTGCGGGGTACGGCGAGTTCCACAAGATGGGCGCCGTCATGGCGGTGGAGGAGATCAACGCGAAGGGCGGCATCGCCGGGCAGAAGGTCGAGATGGAGTTCCGCGACTCGACCTTGAAGCCGGACGACGCGATCAAGAACGCCCGCTACTTCGTGGACAGCTGGGGCGCGGATTTCCTGGCGGGCATCGACTCCTCGGGGCAGGCGCTGGCGCTGGCTCCCGTGGTCCAGCAGCTCGACCGCGTCCTCATGGTGACGCACGCCGCCACGGAAAAGCTCACCGAGGAGATGGTCTTCAAGAAGGGGATCAAGCAGATCTTCCGGATCTGCACTCCCACCTACCAGGACGGCAACGCGGCCGCCTTCATCGCGAAGGACTTCCCGGCCGTCAAGTGGGCCACCGTCAGCCCGAAGTACGAATACGGCTTCACCTGCTGGAAGATGTTCCAGGACACCCTCAAGAAGCTGAAGCCCGGCGTCCCCTTCGTCGCCGAGTCGTTCGCTCCCTTCGGCACCACGGATTTCCGGTCCCACATCAACACGATCCTGGACGCCAAGCCGGACGGCCTCTACTCGACCGAATGGGCGGGGGAGCTCATCTCCATGGTCAAGCAGGGCAGGGAGGCCGGGCTGTTCGAGAAGGTCAAGCATGTGATCTTCCCGGTGGGCGCGGCCATGGACGTCCTGGAAGGGTTGGGAAAGGACATGCCGGACAACATCTGGATCGCGGGCAGGTACTTCTTCCTCTACCCCAACAGCAAGACCAACGGCGAATGGGTGGCGCGCTTCCGGAAGCGCTGGAACCATTATCCCGCCTACGTTTCCGAGACGGGGTATTCCTCCATCTACGCCTTCAAGGCGGCGGTCGAGAAGGCCGGCTCCAAGGATACGAAGGCGGTGATCCAGGTGCTCGAAGGGATGTCGATGAATTCCCCCGCCGGCAACCGGGTGTTCCGGAAAGAGGACCATCAGGCCATCTACGACGTGGCGTGGGGAAAAACCAAGGCCGATCCCAAGTACCCGTTCAAGATCATGGGCGAGATGAAGGTCATCCCGACCACGGTCTGCTACAACCGGCCTCCGTTCGAGGGGCCGGGGACCGCGCCTCCGTTCTGACGTTGACGTAACGTGCGCGGCGCCGGGCTGGGGTTCACGGCGCCGCGTTTTTCTATTTTCCCGCGGGGGGGACGCCGCTTGCATTCCATTTCCGAGGCGCCGCCGTGCAGTCGATAGTCCACGTCTGCCTGGCCGGCCTTTCCTCGGGCATGTTCATCTGGCTGGTGGCCAGCGGCCTGACCCTCATCTTCGGGGTGCTCGGCGTGCTCAATTTCGCCCACGGCAGCTTCTACATGCTGGGGGCCTACTTCAGCTACACCGTTCTTCGGCACCTCTTCCCGAATTTCTGGCTGGGCCTTCTGCTGGGGCCCCTCTGCGTGTGCGCGGTCGGATTCGTGGTGGAGCGGTTCTTCCTGCGGTACGTCTACCGGCTGGCGCTGCCGTACCAGCTCCTGCTCACCTTCGCGTTCGTCCTGATCTTCGACAACCTGGTGAAGATCGTCTGGGGGGCGGGATCGCTGACGCCCCCCGACATCGGGTTCCTGGCCGGGTCCGTTCCCATCCTGGGGAGGAAGTTCCCGGTTTACAACCTGTTCATCATCGGCGTCGGCCCACTGGTGGCGGTCGCGCTCTGGCTCGCGCTCGAGAGGACCTGGGCGGGGCGGATCGTCCGCGCGGCGTCCTCCGACCGGGAGATGGCGTCGGCCATCGGGGTGCGGGTCCCGGCGCTGTACACGGGGGTCTTCGTCTTCGGCATCTGGCTCGGGGCCCTGGGAGGGGGGCTCGCCGTTCCCTACGTGGGGCTCCTCACCCCCGGCATGGGCGAGACGATCATCATCGAGGCCTTCATCGTCGCGGTGATCGGGGGGCTCGGGAGCCTGAAGGGCGCGTTTCTCGCCGCGCTGGTGCTGGGGGTCCTGTCCTCCTTCGGGACCCGCTACTTCCCGGCCTTCGACATGTTCCTGACCTTCATCCTGATGGCGGCGGTGCTCCTGGTCCGGCCGCAGGGACTTTTCGGCGATGCCCGATGATCGCGTGACCGGCAGGCTCCTGCGGGCGATCGCCGTCCTGGCGTTCGTCGCGGCGCTGGCTTCCGTACCGCTGTTCGCCGGCAAGTTCGTCATCTACCTCGCCATGCGCGTCATGATCCTGGGCATTTTCGCCCTGGGGTACAACCTGCTCCTGGGAGGGACCGGCCTCCTGTCTTTCGGGCACGGCGCGTTCTACGCGGCGGGGGCGTACGGCCTGGGGTTTTTCAGCCTCCACCTGTCGCCGAACCCGCTCCTGGGGGTCGCGGCGGGGATCGCCGCCGCCATGCTGCTCGCGCTGCTGATCGGGTTTTTCTCCGTCCGGAGCACGGAGATCTACTTCGCCATGCTGACGCTGGCCTTCGGGATGATGGTCTTCTCCCTCATCTGGAACGCCCGGGACATCACCGGCGGGGACGACGGGCTGATCGGGATCATGAGGGAGTCGATCCCCCTCTTCGGGGGGGTGAAGATCTCCATCTCGCAGGACTCCCGGTACTACTTCCTGGTCCTGTTCTTTTTCCTCTTGAGCTTCTGGGCGGTTCACCGCATCCGGAATTCCCCGTTCGGACTGGTGCTGGCCGGGATCCGCGAAAACGCCAAGCGGACCGAGTTCGCGGGCCTCGCCGTCCGGAACTACCGCCTGGCCGCCTTCGTGATCAGCGGGGCGTTCGCCGGGCTCGCCGGCTCCCTGGAGACGCTGCTCGAGAGCAACGCCAGGCCCTTCATGGCCCATTGGACCCATTCGGCCGAGCCGGTCCTGGTCAGCCTCCTGGGGGGGATCCAGACGCTCACCGGCCCGGTGGTGGGGAGCATCCTCTTCGTGGCCATGCGGGAGATCGTCCAGCGGTTCACCGAGAACTGGATGCTCTGGTTCGGGATCGTGCTCCTCGTCATCATCATGGGGTTCCGGGGCGGGGTCGTGGGGGTCGTCCGGCAGCTGGCGGACAGGGCCCGCGGCCCGCGGGGGGGATGAGCATGGGGAACGTCCTCCTGGAGACCCGGAAGCTCTCCAACTGGTTCGGGAAGATCTGCACCGCCAGGGAGCTGGACCTTGCGTTCGAGGAGGGCGTCCTCACCTCCATCATCGGGCCCAACGGCGCCGGCAAGTCCACGCTGGTCAACCTGCTGACGGGGAATCTCCCGGTGCAGGCGGGCAGCGTCCTGTTCCGGGGGAAGGACATCACGCGGTTTCCCATCCACAAGCGGGTGCGCATGGGGGTCTGCCGCTCCTTCCAGATCCTGAACATCTTCCCGCAGCTCTCCGTGCTCCGGAACGTCATGATCCCCGTCCTGGCGCGCAGCGGCCGCTCCATGCGGCCGTTCGCGGGGATCTCGGGGGAGAAGGCGGTGCTCCGGGAATCGGAGGAGCTGCTGGAGAAGGTGGGCCTTTCCCGCGTGCGGGATTCGGTCGCGGGCGCCCTGTCCCACGGGGACCAGCGGCTGCTCGAAGTGGGGGTCGCCCTCGCGGCGGCGCCCGTCCTGCTGTTTCTCGACGAGCCCACGGCGGGCATGAATCCCGTCGAGCGGGTGCGGCTCCTGGAAAGCATCCGGGAGCTCTCCCGGGGGGGGCGGTCCACCTTCGTCCTCATCGAGCACGACATGGACATCGTCTTCTCCCTTTCCGACCGGGTGATCGTGCTGCACCGGGGCGAGGTGATCGGCGACGGGCCGCCGGACGAGATCCGGGAAAACGCCAGGGTGCGGGAAGTGTATCTCGGGGACGAAATGACCGACGTGTTCCGGATCACGGGGGAGGAGTAGGGCCGTGCTCCTATCCGTATCCGCCATCGACACCTATTACGGCTCCAGCCACATCCTCCAGGAGGTTTCCCTGGAAGTGTCGGAGGGGGAGATCGCCGCCCTGCTCGGGAGAAACGGCGTCGGCAAGACGACCACGCTGCGCTCGATCCTGGGGCTGTCGCCCCCCCGGCGGGGATCGATCCGGTTCGCCGGCGAGGAGATCGCGGGGCTGCCGGCGTACGCGGTTTCCCGGAAAGGCGTGGCCTACGTCCCGGACGATTACCGCATCTTTCCCGATCTCACCACGGACGAGAACCTGGAGATCGCGCGGCGGCTCTCCCCCCGCATGGGCATCTGGAACCGCGAACGCGTCCTGGAACTGTTCCCGAAGCTGTCGGAGCTTTCCCGCTCCAAGGGGATCAACCTTTCCGGCGGCGAAAAGAAGATGCTCGGGATCGGGCGGGCGCTCATGGCCAACCCCACCCTGATCCTGCTCGACGAGCCGTCCGAGGGGCTGGCGCCGCTGGTGGTGGCGAACCTCGTGGAAGTCCTCGGGCAGATCCACGAGCAGGGGGTGACGATCCTGCTCGCCGACCAGAACCTCAAGTTCTGCCGCAAGGTGTGCGGCCGGGGGTACGTCCTCGAGAAGGGGGCGGTCCGGTTCGGGGGCGGGATGGAGGAGATCTGGGGCAACGAGGAGATCATCCGGAAGTACCTCGTGGTGTGACGGGGGCATCCGCCGGGGGGAGGAGGGGGGCCGCGGCCCGGTAGGTGCGGAACCCGAATTTCCCCTCGCCCGTAAGATAAAAATACCGCCACTCCTCCCTCCAGGACGGCAGCACCGCCAGGACCTTCGTCGCCTGCGCCTGGGCGAACCGGAGAAGGTGCTCCGAGTGGAAGTGGCCCAGGACCACGAAGTCGATCCCCGCGGTGAAACGGCGCAGGGCGAACTCCCGGCAGTCCTTTTCGGGGAAAAAGCCGCGGAAGCGCCGGTTGGTCCGCCGCAGCGTCCTCTCCAGCCGGTCGGCGACCGGGAGGAACAGCGCCGAAGGCAGCAGGGAGACCGCGCGGAAGGCCAGGCGGTTCTTGGAGAGGGCCTTCCAGAAGCGGTAGGCGATGTCGGCGCGGTTGACCGTGTCCCCGTGGGAGAGGTAAATCCGCTTCCCGCCGACCGCCGCCTGCATCTCGGCTTCGGCCACGGCGTCGAACGTCTGTCCCTCGTGGAATTTTTTCAGATAGAAATCCCGGTTCCCCTCCACATAATATAGACAGAGCCCGTTGCGGCGCAGCTCTCGCAGGCGGGAGATGACCGGTTTCTGGAATCCGAACGTCATTCCCGGGCTCCCGAACCACAGGTCGAAGATATCGCCCAGCAGGAACAGGGCGACGCCCTCGGCGGCCGCTTTTTCCGCCAGGGAGACGAAAGTTCGCGTGTGGATGTCGTCCTCGTTCAGGTGGGCGTCGGAGACGAAGACCGCCTTGGCCGGGGAGATCGGGAACCCTTTGTCCATAGGCGAAATACGATAGCACAAGAATCGCTCCAGGGAGACGGCAGGATGTCCTTGCTTGGCGGCATACGCGTTCTGGACCTTTCCCTGCAGCTGCCCGGCCCCTTCTGCACCCTGATGATGGCCGACTACGGCGCGGACGTGGTCAAGGTGGATGAACCCGTCCCCCGCATGCGGAACCCGTTCGCGGGGGAGAAGCCGGGGCTCTCGCCCTCGGACCGGTACCTGAACCGCGGGAAGCGCAGCCTCACGCTGAACCTGAAATCCCCGGAGGGGAAGGAGATCTTCGGCGCGCTGGCCGATTCGGCCGATGTGGTGGTCGAGGGATTCCGGCCGGGAGTCACCGCCCGGCTCGGGGTGGACTATGCGGCCCTCTCCGCGCGCAACCCGCGCCTGGTGTACTGTTCCATCTCGGGGTTCGGGCAGACCGGCCCGATGCGGGACGTCGCCGGCCACGACATCAACTACATCTCCTACGCGGGGATCCTGGGCCTGTGCGGCGCCAAGGACGGCCCCCCCGCGCTTCCCGCCGTGCAGATCGGGGACCTGTTCGGCGGCGCCATGATGGCGCTCTCCGGGATCCTGATGGCGCTGCTCTCGCGGCAGACGACGGGCCTGGGACGCCTGGTCGACGTGTCCATGACCGACGGGTCGCTCGCCATGTTCTCCCTGCATGCCGCGTCGTACCTGGCGGGAGCGGAGGAGCCCCGGCGGGGGGAGATGATCCTTACCGGCAGGTATCCCTGCTACGACGTGTACCGGTGCTCCGACGGGGGATACGTGAGCCTGGGGGCGCTGGAGCCCTGGTTCTGGAAGGGGTTCGTGCAGGCGATCGGGAGGGAAGACCTGGCGGAGCTGCAATACGCGGAGGGGGAAGAGGGGGAGCGCGTGCGCGCCGACCTGCGGAAGCTCTTCGAATCGAAGAGCCGCGGGGAGTGGGTGCGCTTCTTCGACGGAAAGGACATCTGTTTTTCGCCCGTCCTGTCGCTGTCCGAGGCGGTCTCCCACCCGAACGTGAAGGAGCGCGGCATGGTCATCGAGGTGGGATCCCCGCTGGGCGGCCGGGAGAGGCAGCCCGGATTTCCGATCAAGTTCCCGGGCGCCGCGGCGGCCCCGCGGCGCGCGCCGTTTTTGGGGGAACACGACGAGGAGATCCTGAAGGAACTCGGTTTCACGGCGCAACGCGTGGGAGAGCTTCGCAAAAAGGGCGTCATCCGGGGAGAGTGATCCGGCGACCGCGCCGGGGCGAATCCCCCGAGGCGGGGAACGATCGGAAGGATGGGGCGTGCCATTCCGGGAACGGAGGAAGTCGATGGAACTGCCGTTGCGGGTCGTGCTTCGGGAGGACGGTTCGGCCGATCCGGAGCTGGATCCGGGTCTGGATGACGAGGCGCTCCGCATCCTGTTCCGGAAAATGGCGCTCCTCAGGGCGCTGGACGAAAAAGGGCTGAATCTCCAGCGGGCGGGGAGGATCGGGTTTTACATCGGCGCAACCGGCCAGGAGGCGGCCGAGATCGGCTCCGGCTTCGCGCTCGAAGAGGGCGACTGGGTATTTCCGTCCTACCGCGACCAGGGGGTGGCGCTGCTGCAGGGCTATCCCCTCTCCGAGCTGATCGGCCAGCTCTTCGGGAATTCCAGCGACGTCACGAAAGGCCGCCAGATGCCCAATCACTGGTGCGACCGGGCGGCCCGGGTCGTCTCCGTGTCCTCGCCCGTCGCCACCCAGCTTCCCCAGGCCGTGGGAACCGCCTACGCCGCGAAGCTGCGCGGCGAGAAGATCGCGGTCATCGGGTATTTCGGCGACGGGGGCAGCTCCACGGGAGAGTTCCATGCCGCGATGAACTTTGCGGGAGTCTTCCGGACCCCCAACGTCTTTTTCTGCAGCAACAACCGGTACGCCATCTCGCTGCCCGTCGCCAGGCAGACGGCTGCCGCCTCGATCGCCGCCAAGGCCGCCGCATACGGAATTCCGGGAGTCCGGGTGGACGGAAACGACGTCCTGGCGGTATTCCGGGTGACCCGCGATGCCCTCGAACGGGCGCGTGCGGGCGAGGGCCCGACCCTGATCGAGGCGTTGACCTACCGGATCGGCTCCCATTCCACCTCGGACGACGCGACCCGTTACCGTCCCGCCGAAGAGGTCGAGGCGTGGCGCGGAAAGGACCCGATCAAGAGGTTCGCCGCCCATCTCAAGCAACGGGGACTGCTCGACGATCCGGAAGAGAAGGCGGTCTTCGAGGAAGCCCGCGAGGAGGTGCGGCGGACGGTCGCGGTGTGCGAAGCCGCTCCCCCCGTTCCGCCGGAGAGCCTGGTCGAGGACGTCTATGCCGAGATGCCGTGGCACCTCGAGGAGCAGCGGGAGTGGACCCGCATGCCGGAGAAGAGGTGATCCCGTGGCGACGATGACGCTGGTGCAGGCGATCCACGACGCGCTGGGCGAGGAAATGGAGCGCGATCCCCGAATCGTCCTGCTGGGGGAGGACATCGGGAAGAACGGGGGGGTCTTCCGGGCGACGGAGGGGCTGTGGGAGCGGTTTGGGGCCGAACGGGTCATCGACACGCCGCTGGCCGAGGCGGGTATCGTCGGCATGGCGATCGGGATGGCGCTGGACGGCCTGCGTCCGGTCGCCGAGATCCAGTTCGCCGATTTCATCTATCCCGCCTTCGACCAGATCGTGTCCGAGCTCGCCAAGTTCCGGTACCGCTCCGCGGGCCAGTTCACCGCTCCCGTGGTCATACGGGCTCCTTCCGGCGGAGGGATCAAGGGGGGGCACTACCATTCCCAGAGCCCGGAGGCGTACTTCATCCACACCGCGGGACTGAACGTGGTGATGCCGTCGACGCCGGCGGACGCCAAGGGGCTGCTCGCCTCGGCGATGCGCGATCCCGACCCCGTCATCTTCCTCGAGCCGAAGGCGCTCTACCGGACCGCAAAGGGAGAGGTGCCGGACGCCGGATCCGCGGTCCCGCTGGGGAAGGCCCGGATCGTACGCAAGGGATCGGACGTCACGGTCGTCACGTACGGCGCGACGGTGCGCGTGGCGGAAGAGGCGGCCGCCCAGGCGGAGGGCGAGGGGACCGCCGTGGAAGTGATCGACCTGCGGACGCTGTGGCCCATGGACATCGAGGCGGTCATCGGGTCGGTGGAAAAGACGGGCCGGGCGGTCGTACTGCACGAAGCGCCGCGCACCTGCGGCTTCGGCGCGGAGCTTGCCGCCCTGATCCAGGAAAAGGCGTTCCTCCATCTGAAGGCCCCGGTCGCGCGGGTCACCGGGTTCGACACGCCGTTTCCGTACGCCCTGGAGAAGCTCTATCTGCCCGATGCGCGCCGGACGAGGAATGCGATAGCCGCCGCCCTGTCGTTTTGACGGGAGGTCCAAAGGCCTTCACCGCGCGCGGCGCACGGTTGTGCAATAATAGACCGATATCCGTTTCCGGCCCGGTCGTTACCATCCGGATGGGGGGGATTCTGGCGTTGCGGACCGTCTCGGAGATCCCGTTTCATCACGCGGCGGCAAGGGGGGGGAAGGCGGCGCTGATCGCCGACCGCGGGGAACCGATTTCCTATGCCGAGCTGGACGCGAGGGTGCGCCGGTTTGCGGCGTTCCTGGGGGCGCGCGGGCGCGGCGCGGGAGAGCGGGTGGGGATCCTCCTTCCGAACCTTCCCGAGTTCGTCGTCGCCTATTTCGGGGCGATCGCCGCGGGCGCGGTCGCCGTGCCCGTCAATTATCGCCTCGCGGCCTCGGAGGTCGGCTACATCCTGTCCGACTGCTCCGCGGGCGCCGTGGTGACCACGACGGAAAAGTACGGAAAGCTTTCGGGGGAAAGCCAGTGCGGCGGGGTCTCCGACTGGCTGCTGGTCGACGGCGATGCCCCCGGCGCCCTTTCCTTCGATCGCGCGATTTCCGGGGAGCCGCTGGCCGCCCCGGCGCCCTGCTCCCCCGACGACGTGGCCTCCCTCCTGTACACTTCGGGGACGACCGGATTCCCCAAGGGCGCGATGATCACGCACGCCAACATCCTGTTCAACGTGGCCTCCTGCCGGGCCACGCTGGGATACCGGGAGGACGACGTCGGGCTCATCACCCTGCCCCTGTTCCACGTCACGGGGCTCCACTCCCAGCTGGTGGCGCTCCTGGCATGCGGCGGGACCGTGGTCCTCCAGCGGGAATACGAAACCCGCAGGATGCTGGAGCTCATCGCCCGCCATCGCGCCACCGCGCTGTTCCTGGTTCCCGCGATCTACAAGCTGCTGACGATCCGGCCGGACCTCCACGAGTTCGATCTGTCCGCGGTCCGGATCGCGGCATACGGAGGGGCGCCGATGGACCCGGAGACGATACGGGCCCTGAACCGCGTCCTCCCCGCCGAGCTCCACAACTGCTACGGCCTGACGGAATGCTCTTCGCTGGGCACGGTCCTGCCTTCCGCGCTGGCGTTGTCCCGGGCGGGCTCCGTGGGATTCCCCGTCCCGGGGATGGAAGCGCAGGTGCGCAGCCCCGGGGGGGAGGTCCTCCCCGCGGACCGCGCGGGGGAGCTGTTCCTGAGGGGCCCGAACATCGTGAAGGGATATTTCGGGGACCCGGCGAAAACGCAGGCCGCGCTCGGGGACGGATGGCTGCGGACCGGGGACATCGCCCGCATCGACGCCGAGGGGCTGGTCTACATCCTCGACCGGGCCAAGGACATGATCAACCGCGGGGGGGAAAAGGTATACGGGCTCGAGGTGGAGAACGTGCTGTACGCCTTCCCCGGGATGGCGGAGGCCGCCGTCTTCGGCATTCCCCATCCCATCTTCGGCGAGGTCCCGGCCGCGGCCGTCGTCCCGATGCCCGGGGCGGCGCTTGACCCGGAGAAGATCCGGGAGCATTGCCGGTCGCGCCTCGCGGACTACAAGGTCCCCGTGGAGGTGCGGATCGTGGGGCAGCTCCCCAGGAACCCGGGAGGGAAAGTGCTTAAGCAGGAGCTGAAAGGCATTTGGGCCAAGGGCCTTCGGGAGGAGCGATCATGATGAACGGACGGCAATACGAGGAAAGCCTGAAGACGCGCAAACCGAACGTCTACTATCTCGGGAAGCGCCTGGACCACCCCTACGACCATCCTGCGATCGCCCCGCACGTCCGCACCGCGGCGGTCACCTACGATCTGGCGATGGATCCGGCGCACGCGGACGTCATGACGGCCGTCTCCAACCTTACGGGGGAGCGGATCTCGAGGTTCACGCACCTGTTCTGGAGCGTCGACGACCTGATCCGGAAGACCGCCATGCTGCGCCTCGCGGGACAGGAGACGGGCACCTGTTTCCAGCGCTGCGTGGGGCTGGACGCGGCCAACGCCATCTGGTCCGCAACCTGGGAGATCGACCGGGCGAAGGGGACGGACTACCATGCCCGGTTCCGCGCTTTCCTTACGCGCATGCAGCGGGAGGACCTGATGTCCGCGGGAGCGATGACCGACGTGAAGGGGGACCGCTCCCTGCCCCCGTGGCAGCAGGCCGATCCCGATCTCTACGTGCGGATCGTCGGGAGAAAGCCCGGGGGGATCGTGATCCGGGGCGCCAAGACGCACATCACGGGGGCCGTCAACTCCCACGAGATCCTGGTGATGCCCACGCTGGGGCTTCCCCCGGAAGGGGCGGACTACGCGGTCACCTGCGCCGTCCCGGTCGATGCGCCGGGCCTCACCATCGTGTTCGGCCGACAGACGAACGACGAGCGGAAGGAAGAGGGCGGGCGCTTCGATTACGGAACCCCGTTCGGGGTCGTGGGGGGAGAGAGCACCCTCATCTTCGACGACGTCTTCGTTCCGGACGAGCGGGTCTTCATGGCCGGGGAGGGGGAGTTCGCGGGCATGCTCGTAGACCAGTTCGCGGCCTGGCACCGGGCCAACTACGGCGGGTGCAAGGCGGGGAACGCGGACGTCCTCCTCGGCGCCGCATCGCTGTTGGCCGAGGTCCACGGCACGATCAAGAACGGCATGGTGAAGGACAAGCTCACCGAGATCGTCCACCTGGTGGAGACGAACTTCGCGGGGGCGATCGGCTCCTCCGCCCTGGGGAAGCAGCTTCCGGCGGGGAACTGGCTGGTGGACCCGCTGCTGGCGAACACGGTCAAGCAGAACGTGACGCGCTTTGTCTACCAGGTGGCGCGGCTGGCCCACGACGTGGGCGGAGGACTCCTCTCCACGCTCCCCTCGGACGCCGATTTCCAAAACGGGGAGATCGGGAAATCCCTCACGAAATATTTCGCCGGGAAGCAGGGGTTCTCCACGGACGACAAACGGAAGCTGTGCCGCTACATCGAGGGCATGACGTCGGTCGCCACGCTCGTGGAGGCGCTGCACGGGGCGGGGTCCCCCCAGGCGCAGCGGATCGTGATGCTCCGGCAGGCCAACCTGCCCGAGAAAGCGAAACTGGCCAGGAAGGTGATCGGGCTCGGGAAGAAATAGGAGCCGGGAACCGTGCAGGGATAGAAGGGGTTTGTGGGCCGTGAACCGTCAGGACGACGAAAGGGGAGGGGAAAGATGACGAAGTTCCCGCGGTACTGGAAGGGGCTGCTGGCGGCCGGCGCGATGCTGGCCCTCGTGTCGGCCGATGCGGCGTGGGCGGCGGAAAAGATCGTCATCGGGGCGATGTACCCGATGACGGGCCGCGCCGGACGGTACGGGATCGACTCCGTGTCCGGGGCCGAGATCGCCATGGAGGAAATCAACGCGAAGGGCGGCGTCAACGGCAGGATGATCGACATCATCTTCAACGACAGCAAGGCGAACCCGGCGTATTCGGTCAAGGTCGCGAAACGGTACATCAGCGAGGACAAGGTCAACTTCCTGATGGGCGTGGTGAGCAGCGCCGTCGGCCTTGCGGTCACGGAAGTCTCCAAGGAGAACAAGGTCATCTTCGTGGGGACCGACCACGCCTCCACGGCCCTGACGACGGAGAAGTTCCAGCCGTACTACTTCCGCGTCTCGAACAACACGTACCAGTCCGCGGCCGCAGCCGCGTTTTACGCCAATGACAAGAAAGAGTGGAAGAAGTACTACGTCATCGGGCCGGACTACGAGTACGGGCACCGGACCTGGGAGGACTTCTGGATGCTGCTCCAGAAGAAGCGCAAGGACGTCCAGCTCGTCGGGCAGGCGTGGCCCAAGCTCTTCGAGCCCGATTACACTCCGTACATCACCGCGATCCTGAAGGCCAAGCCCGACGTCCTCGTCACGACGTTCTGGGGCGGGGACACCGTGGCGTTCATCAAGCAGGCGCTGCCGTACAAGCTGTTCGACAAGATGAAGTTCTACAACTATGACGGGGGCGGCAATTACGAGCTGCTCGAGGCGATGCCCACGGGCCTGCCCAAGGGGTTGATCTTGAGCGCGCGCCACCACCTCAACTGGCCGAACACCAAGCTGAACCAGGAGTTCGTGAAGAAGTTCAAGGCCAAGACCGGCCGGTTCCCCTCCTATGCGGCGGAAGGTGCCTACGCAGGGGTCTATTTCATCGCCGAGGGAGTCCGCCAGGCCGGAACGGCCGAGGATCCCGACAAGCTCGTCGCGGTCATGGAGAAGATGAAGATCAAGCTGCCGGAAGACCCGGACGGCTTCACCTCCTACATGCGGCCGATCGACCACCAGATCGTGCAGGTGCAGGCGATCGGGGAGACGGTCCCGAACAAAAGCTACCCCCCGGCCACGATGATGCTCGGAAACTTCAAGGTCTACAAGGCCGAGGACATCATTCCCTCCGAGGCGGACATCGTCGCCGCCCGAAAGGCCGTGAAGAAGTAACGCAACCCGGGACAACCGCCGGCCTCCCGGCGACGGGGGGCCGGCGCGACATCAAAGAGAAGCAGGGACGGTTTCCATTGGACAGCAACCTCGTGTTCACACAGCTCATCGGCGGACTGACCTCGTCGATGACCCTGTTCCTGGTGGCCTCCGGGCTTACCCTGATCTTCGGCGTGGGCAACGTGTTCAATTTCGCCCACGGATCGTTCTACCTGCTGGGCGCCTACTTCGCCTACCAGCTGGTCTCCGTCACGGGGATCGGGTTCTTCCCGGGCGTTCTTCTGGCCGCGCTGTGCACGGGGGCGGCCGGCGCCGTGATGGAGCTCTTCTTCCTGCGGCGCATCTACGGCCGCGGCGGCGAGGAGGGGTTCCAGATCCTGCTCACCTACAGCTTCATCCTGATCATCGACGACGTGGTCAAGATGATCTGGGGAACCGATTACAAGTCGATCTCCCGCCCGGAGATCCTGGACGGCGCCTGGACCATCGGGGACCTGTTCGTCCCGCGGTACGACGCGGTGGTGATCGCGACGGGGCTGCTGGTGGCCCTGGGGATGTGGGGGCTGATCCGGAGGAGCCGGTTCGGCAGAAATCTGCGCGCGATCTCCGCCAACCGGGAGATGGCTTCGAGCCTGGGGGTCAACGTTCCCGTGACCTTGAGCTTCGTGTTCGGACTGGCGACCGCCCTGGGGGGCTTGAGCGGCGCTCTCTCCGCTCCCGTACGCACGGTAACGCCGGGCGCAGGGGTCGAAGTGATCATCGGATCGATGATCGTCGTGGTCATCGGGGGCCTGGGGAACTTCTGGGGAGCGCTCGTGGGGGCGCTCATCATCGGGGAGGTCACCGCCTTCGGGATCCTGTTCCTTCCGCAGTGGGCGATCCTCTTCTCCTATGCCGTGATGGCGCTGGTCCTCGTGTTCAGGCCCCAGGGCCTCTTCATGAAGCAGGGGGTGGCGAAGTGACCCCCGCGCGCACGAAGCCGGCCGGCGGACTCGGACAGGCGGCCCAGTGGGCCGTGGCCCTGGCGCTTTTCGCGGCAATCCCTCTCGCGGGAAAGAAGTTCTTCGTCACGATGGCGAACGAGGTCCTGGTGATGGGGCTGTTCGCCGTCGCCTTCAACCTGCTGTACGGGTTCGCGGGGATGCTCTCCTTCGGGCAGGCGGCCTATTACGGCGTCGGCGCCTACACGGTCGGCCTGCTCCTTTCGAAGGGAGTCCTGCCGTTCGCGGTCGCCCTTCCGGCGGCGGTCGCCGCGGGGGCGGCGCTCGCCCTGCTCCTGGGCCCGCTGTGCATCCGGCTGTCCGGGGTCTACTTCACGATGCTGACCCTGGCCTTCGCGGAGATGGTCTGGGGGATCGTGTTCAAGTGGTACGGATTCACCGGGGGAGACAACGGGATCCAGGGGATCCCCGTGCCGGACCTCCTGCGTTCTCCCGTGCGGTACTATTACTTCACGCTGGCCGTCGTCTTCGCCTCCTTCTGGCTGCTGCGCCGGATCGTGGACTCCCCCTTCGGGGCGGTGCTGCAATCGATCCGGGAGAATCCGGAGCGCACCGGTTTCCTGGGGATCCAGGTCCGCCGGTACGAGCTTGCCGCGATGGTCATCTCCGGGGCATTCGCGGCGCTGGCCGGCGGGCTCTTCGCGGGGTACCAGCACTCCATCCATCCCGACATGCTCCACTGGACCAAGTCGGGAGAGGTGATCCTGATGAGCATCCTGGGCGGGGTGTCCTCCTTCTTCGGGCCGTTGATGGGGGCGGCGGTCATCCTGTTCATCGAGGACATGATCGGGAAATACACCGAGTTCTGGGAGATCTGGATCGGCGGCATCATGCTCGCCATCGTCATCTTTTTCCCCAAGGGGGTGATCGGGACGCTCGATTCCTGGATCGCGCGCGGAAGGGACCGTGAAAGGGCAGCCGATGGAACCCCCGGTTCTTGAAGTGCGGTCGCTGTCGAAGTCGTTCGGCGGCCTGAAGGTCACGAACGACGTGAGCTTCCGCATCCGCAGGGGGGAGCTTTCGTCGATCATCGGCCCCAACGGGGCGGGAAAGACGACGCTGTTCAACCTGGTGACGGGGAAGCTCGCTCCCGACTCGGGAGAGGTCCGGTTCAAGGGAGAGCGGATCGACGGGCTTTCCACCGCCGAGATCGCCCGGAAGGGGATCGGCAGTTCCTCGACCTTCGTCACGTCGACCTGCGAGCGCATGAAGTCGCCGATCCGGCGACCGTCGATCAGCCCCGAGCGCGGAAACACGGGATCGACCAGCGCAGCGATGCTGCTCCAGTCGAAGCCGCGGAAGTCGGCCTCGAGGCGGTCGAGGCGGCCGGCGGCGAAGATCGCGCCGACGAAGGCCCCCATGCTCGTGCCCGCGACGNNCGACGCGGTGGAAGAGGCGATGGAGTCCCTGGAGCGGCTGTCGCTGTCCGGCAAGGCGCGCCAGAGGGCGGGCTCCCTCCCTCACGGAGACCAGAAGCGCCTGGACATCGCCGTGGCGCTGTCGCTCCATCCCGAGGTGGTGATG
>PQAK01000063.1 GCA_003105225.1 Deltaproteobacteria bacterium
ACAGCGGCATCGGGTAGACGTTGTTCCCCGGGTCGTCCATCACCTGGCACCCGGGGAACTTCGCGATCAGCTCCCTCGCCTTCTCCCGCGTGATCTTCTTCTCGAACTGGGCGTTGATCGAGATCGAGTGGGCGGTCAGCACCGGCACGCGCACCGTGGTGCAGGTGACGCGCAGGTCGGGGATCCCCATGATCTTGCGCCCCTCGTTCGTCATCTTCATCTCTTCCTTCGTGTAGCCGTTGTCGAGGAAGGCGTCGATGTGCGGGATGACGTTGAAGGCGATCTGGTGCTTGAACGCCGCCACCTCCATCGGCTCTCCCTTCGCGTACGCCTTCGTCTGGGCGATCAGCTCCGCCATCGCCTTGGCCCCGGCGCCGGAGGTCGCCTGGTACGACGACGCCACGACCCGCTTCAGGGTGCCGTAGTCGTGCAGCGGCTTGAGCGGCATGATCGCGATGATCGTCGTGCAGTTCGGGTTCGCGATGATCCCACGCTTCCTGAACTGCGCGATCGCATGGGGGTTGATCTCGGGGACCACCAGCGGGATGTCCGGCTCCATCCGGAAGGCGGACGAGTTGTCGACCACCACCGCGCCGGACTCCCACGCCGCCGGGGCGAACTCCTTGCTCCGGGAGGCGCCCGCCGAGAACAGGGCGATGTCGATCCCCTTGAAGGCGCTCTTCTGCAGCAGCTCCACGGGGACCGGTTCGCCCCGGAACGCCAGACGCTTCCCGACCGAGCGTTCGGATGCCAGCAGGCGGATGTTCTTCACCGGGAAGTTCCTCTCCGCAAGGATCTGCAGCATGACTTCCCCGACGGCGCCGGTCGCGCCGGCAACAGCCACGTTGAAACTCTTGGAGCTCATCGCGTCACCTCTTGTCGTTGTTTTTCCAGGTTGCGCTTCGCCGCGCCTAACCCCTTTTCCGGATCGCTTCGCGGACCGCCTCGCCCATATCCTTCGTTCCCACGCGGCGCACCCCGGGGCCTTCCCGGTAGATGTCTCCGGTCCGGTACCCCTCGGCAAGCACCCGCGTCACCGCCTCTTCGATCAGGCCGGCCTCCACCGTGCGATCAAACGAGTATTTTAGCATCATCGCGATCGAAAGTATCGTCGCCAGGGGGTTGGCCACCCCCTTCCCCGCGATGTCCGGAGCGCTGCCGTGGATCGGCTCGTAAAGCCCCACCTTCCCGCCGAGGGAGGCCGACGGCAGCATTCCGATCGACCCGGTGATCATGGAGGCTTCGTCCGTGAGGATGTCGCCGAACAGGTTCGTCGTGACAATGACGTCGAACTGCTTCGGGTACCGGATGAGCTGCATGGCGCAGTTGTCGACCAGCATGTGGGAGAGCTCCACGTCCGCGTACTCGCGGTTGCGGACCTCGGTCACGATCCTGCGCCACAGCTCGGTGGATTCCAGCACGTTGGACTTGTCGACCGAGGTCACCCTGCGGCTCCGCTTCCGGGCGAGATCGAACGCCACCCGGGCGACCCGCTCGATTTCCGGGCGGGTGTACACCTCGGTGTTGATGCCCACCTCGATCCCGTTCTCCATCCGGATCCCGCGCGGCTCCCCGAAGTAGATCCCTCCGGTCAGCTCCCGCACGACGACCAGGTCGATCCCTTCCACCAGCTCCCGCCGCAGCGGCGAGGCGCAAAGGAGCGGCGCGTGCACTTTCGCGGGGCGCAGGTTCGCGAACAGCCCCAGGTTCTTCCGCAGCCCCAGAAGCGCCCGCTCCGGCCGCACTTCGAAGGGCAGCGGGTCCCACTTCGGCCCCCCGACCGCCCCCAGCAAGACCGCGTCCGAGGCGGCGGCCAGCGCCAGCGCCTGGTCCGTCATCGGAACCCCGTGGGCGTCGTAGGAGACGCCCCCGAGAAGCTCTTCCTCCGTTTCGAACCGCCGGCCGCCCGAAACCTCCTCGATCGTCCGCAGGACGGAGAGGGCTTCGCGCACCACCTCGGGGCCGATCCCGTCTCCGGGGAAGACGCAGATCTTCGGCATCTCCGCTACTTTCCCTTCCGGCGGGAGGCCATGTAGTTCAGGAGCCCGCCCGCGGTGACCAGTTCCCTCATGAACGGAGGGACGGGGGCGACCTTGTATTGCTTCTTCGTCGTTTCGTTGCGCAGGGTGCCGCGCTCCATGTCGAGGGCGAGGACATCCCCCGCGCCGATCCCGTCGACCGCGTCCGGCGCCTCGAAGATCGGCAGCCCCATGTTGAAGGCGTTCCGGTAGAAGATCCGGGCGAACGACCGCGCGATCACCGCCGACGCGCCGGACGCCTTGATGGCGATCGGGGCGTGCTCCCGCGAGGAGCCGCAGCCGAAGTTCTTCCCCGCCACGATGAAGTCCCCGGGGGAGACCTTCGACGCGTAGCCCCGGTCGATGTCCTCCATGCAGTGCTTCGCGAGCTCCGCCGGGTCGCTCGTGTTGAGGTAGCGCGCCGGGATGATGACGTCGGTGTCCACGTCGTCCCCGTACTTCCACGCCTTGCCCTTGTGCTCCATATGCTCTCCTTTTAGGGGGACATTCCTGATCCTGTTTTATCGAGTCTTATGTTGAGTCGTGTCCCCCGCCAGTTCAGCGGATCCGGGAACGCCTGCCGCGGAACGGCGGAGCAGCCGCAGGAGGGGGGCGGAGGGAGGTAAAGCGCAGACGCGCGGGTGCATCGCGCGTCGAGCCACGACCGGAGTCCCCCTCCGAGGCTGCGCAGCCGATGTAGGGCAGGCATGGCGCTTCCCGGCATCTGCGCGCAGCATCACGGGAGCTCGTCGGGGCCGCCGATCCGTCCCAGCACCGCGGAGGCCGCGGCGACGGCGGGGTTGGCGAGGTACACCTCGCTCTCGGGGTGCCCCATCCGGCCGACGAAGTTCCGGTTCGTCGTGGCGACCGCCCGCTCCCCCTTCGCGAGGATGCCCATGTGGCCGCCGAGGCAGGGCCCGCACGTCGGGGTGGAGAAGGCCGCGCCCGCCTTGACGAACGCCTCCATCAGCCCCTCCCGCATCGCCTGCAGGTAGATCTCCTGGGTCGCGGGGAAGATGAGCATCCGCACGCCGTCGTGGACCTTCCGCCCCCGGAGCACCGCCGCCGCGCTGCGCAGGTCCTCGATCCGCCCGTTCGTGCAGGATCC
The DNA here is from genome assembly GCA_003105225.1 of Deltaproteobacteria bacterium. Classification (GTDB taxonomy): domain Bacteria; phylum Desulfobacterota; class Deferrimicrobia; order Deferrimicrobiales; family Deferrimicrobiaceae; genus FEB-35. Next base: position 3,127 of record PQAK01000063.1, read on the forward strand.
GACGACCACCTGGTCGATCGGGATGTTGCCCACCCGGGACAGAGGCCTGGTGTTTTCCGGCAGGTGGGGGAAGGCCACCTGCGGCTCCAGCGTGGAAAGGTCCACGTGCAGCTCTCCCGCGTAGCGCGCGTCCCCGTCGGCGGCGACGATCCCGTATTTCCGCTTCGCCCGGGAATCCGCGTACGCCCGCGTCGCCTCGTCGAACGGGAAGATGCCGTTCTTCGCCCCCGCCTCGATCGCCATGTTCGACATGGTGAAGCGCCACGCCATCGGCAGCGAGGCGATCCCCTCCCCCGCGTACTCCATCGCCTGGTAGAGCGCCCCGTCGACCCCGATCTTGCCGATGATGTGGAGGATGACGTCCTTTCCTTCCACCCACTTCCGGGGGCTGCCGGTCAACACGATGCGCAGGGACCCCGGGACCTTGAGCCAGACCTCCCCGGAGATCATCGCGGCGGCCAGGTCGGTGCTGCCCACCCCCGT
>PQAK01000064.1:0-39912 GCA_003105225.1 Deltaproteobacteria bacterium
TCGCCCGGGCTGCCCACCCTGCCCGCATCGGACGCGACGTTCACGATCGCCCCTCCCTCGTTTCCCGCCGCCATGGCTTCCAGGGCGACGCGCGTCCCGTGCACCACCCCCATCAGGTTGACTTCCACCACCTTCGCCCAATCCTGCGGGGCGGTCGACAGGAACGGGGTGATCCGGTCCCACCCGGCGTTGTTGACCCAGATGTCGATCCTGCCCAGTTCGGACAGCACCTTCTTTCCGAGGGCGGCCATCTCGGAGAACCGCCCGACGTCCGACTGCACGAAGAGGAGGCGCGCCCCCGCCTTCTGCCCCAGCAGCCGGAGATGGTCGGCCCCGTCGTCGCGCACGTCCGCGACCGCCACGTGCGCCCCTTCCCTCAGGAACCGCATGGCCGTTGCGAATCCGATGCCGCGGGCCCCTCCGGTGACGACCGCCACTTTCCCTTTCATCCTGCCTCCATGGGGAAGATTGACGCGCCGGTCAAGCAACCCCTTGGGAAGCGCGCCATTTCCAAAGGGTAACATTGACAATTGCCGCTGGCTATACTACCGTTTCCCTCCATGCTTCGGCTTCGCTATCTTCCCGCCGTCGTCGTCCTGCTGCTGGTTTCCCTCCTTCCCGCATGCACCGAAAAGCTGGCCAAGCAGCAAGGTCTTTCCGCGACCGACCTGTTCGCCAAGGGCCAGCAGAAGGCCGCGGCGAAAAAGTACAAGGAGGCGGTGGAGGCCTACCAGGTGCTCCTGGAACGGTTCCCCAACTCCCCCCTGGCCTCCCGGGCCCAGCTCGGCCTTGCCGAAGCGCGGATGAACAACAAGGACGACGTGGAGGCCGAGGTCGCGTTCGACGACTTTCTCCGCCTGTATCCGGCGGACGACAACGTCACCTATGCCTGCTACCGCAAGGGAGAACTGCTGGCGCGGCAGGCGCTCGACCCGGGCCGGGACCAATCCAAGACCCTCGAGGCGATCAAGTCGTTCACGAAGGCCCGGGAAAAGGATCCGAACGGGCCGTATGCGGCAAAGGCCTCCGCCCGGATCGCGGAGCTGCGGAACCGGCTGGCGGAGCATGAAAAACGGGTGGTCGCGCACTATTTCGGCAGGAAGCATTTCGCCAGCGCGGAAGCGCGCGCACGGCGGGCCCTGTCGGAGTACCCGGAATCCACCGCCGTGCCTTCCCTCCTGTCCCTGCTCGCGGAGTCCCTGGAGAAACAGGGGAAGAAGGGGGAGGCCGCGGAGGTCCGGAAGGGGCTCGCGGAAAAATTCCCCGCGCGGGGAGGAAAGAAACCCTGAGCCGGGACCTGTCCACGCTCGTCACCATCGGGAAGCGGGCCTTCGAGGAGAAGGACTTCTTCCGGGCGGAGAGGATCCTGCGCGAGGCGATCGGGGGCGGCGCCAGCTACTCCGACCTCCATTACATTCTCGGCCTCATCTATCACCAATGGGGGAAGCTGCACCAGGCCGTCGATTATTTCGAGAAGGCGGTGGAGCTGAACCCCTCCTACACCGAGGCGCTCCTCTCGCTTTCGATCACCCTGAACGACATGGGCCGGTACGAGGAGGCGAAGACCGTCTACCGGCGCGCGAGCGAGACCGTCGAGGTCGCGGGAGCCTCCACGCCGGGCGGCATCTTCCGGGGGAGGATCGCCAACCTGCATGCCGAGCTCGGGGAGCTCTATCTCGCCCTCGGCCGGAACGAGGATGCGATCCTGGAATACCGGAAGGCCCTCGCCGCGGCCCCCGAATACCCCGACCTGCGCGTCCGGATGGTCGTCGCGCTGCGGGAAGCGGGCAGGATGGCGGAAGGGCTCGAGGAAACGGAGAAGGTCCTTGCGGGGCACCCCGGCAATATCCCCGCGAGGATCCAGCAGGGAATCCTTTGTTACCTGTCGGGGGACAAGGCGTCCGCGCGCCGCGCCTGGGAGGATGCGCTCTTCCGGGATCCGACAAACAAGCTCGTGCAGCTTTACCTGAACATGCTCGACAGGGAATCGACCGGGAAGTAGTCCCGCACCGAAGCGGGGGCTATTTCACCCAGGTGGAGGCCGACCGGAGCGCCTCGGGCAGCCCCCCGACGTTCCCGCCGCCCGCCTGGGCCATGTCGCGACGCCCGCCGCCCCCGCCGCCGACGAAAGCCGCGGCTTTCTTTACGATATCGTTCGCCGAATAGGACGCGAGGAGATCCTCCGTCACTCCCGCCACGAGGTGGCACCGCTCGCCCTGAACGCTTCCCAGCAGCAGGATCCCGCTTTTCATCTTTCCCTTGACCTTGTCGGCAAGCTCCCGGAGGGCGGCGGGGTCCATCGGTTCGACTTCGCAGGCCGCGACGGTCACCGCCCCCGCCTTCACGGCTTTCCCCAGGATCTCCCCGGCCAGGTCCCGCGATGCCCGGCGCCTCGCGTCCTGAAGCTCCTTCTCGAGCCCCTTGATCTGGGCGAACAGCTTTCGTACCCGCTCGGCGGCATCGGCCGGGGGGACCTTGAGGTCGCGCGATATCTCGTGGAGAAGATCGGCCTCGCCCCTCAGGTGGCGGAGCGCCGCGGGGCCCGTCAACGCCTCGATGCGCCGCACCCCCGCCGCGAGGGCCCCCTCCGACACGATGCGGAAAGGCCCGATCTCGATCGTGTTGCGGACGTGCGTCCCCCCGCACAGCTCGCGGCTCACGCCGGGAACGGTCACCATGCGGACGACGTCGCCGTACTTCTCCCCGAAGAACGCCATCGCACCCGCCGCGATCGCGGCGTCGTACGGCAGGTTCTCCCAGGTCACCGGCGCCGACGCCACGATGACCTCGTTGACGCTGTTTTCCACCTCGCGCAGCGCCTCCGCCGGGACGGCTTCGAAATGGGTGAAGTCGAACCGCAGCTTGTCCGGCCCCACGTACGATCCCGCCTGCCGGACATGGGTCCCCAGGACCTTCCGGAGCGCCGCCTGGAGAAGATGCGTCGCGGTGTGGTTGGCCTGGGTCCGGCGCCGTACCGCTTCCTCGACCGCAAGGTCGACGGCCTTCCCCTCGCGGACCTTCCCCCCCGTGACGCTCGCGCGGTGAATGACCATGCCGGGGGCGGGCTTCCGGGTGGAGGCGATCCGAAGCCGGAACCCCTCCCCGGCGCCGGATCCGACGTCGCCTACCTGTCCGCCCGATTCTCCGTAGAAGGGGGTGACGTCCGTGACGAAGTCGATCTCCTCGCCCGCCGATGCCTCCGTCACCCGCTCCCCGTTCCGGAAGAGGGCCACGATCCTTCCCGCCGCCGCAAGGCGATCGTACCCGACGAATTCCACCGTGATCCCGGCGCCGGAAAGGAACGATGCCGCCGCGTCCGAGGCGGCGGCCTCCCCCCCCTTCCAGGACACCCGGGACTGCGCCCGCTGTTTTTCCATCTCCTTCTCGAACCCTTCCTGATCGAGCGCAACGCCCCGCTCGCGGCACAGGTCGGCCGTCAGGTCCACGGGGAAGCCGTAGGTGTCGTACAGCTTGAACGCCACATCGCCCGCGAAGACGCTGCTTCCCCCTTTCCCGATCCGCGCGAACTCGTCTTCGACCATCCGCAGCCCCGCGTCGAGCGTTTCGAGGAACCGCTTCTCCTCGTGCAGGGCCACGGTGTCGATGAAGGCGGCGCTCTTGCCCAGTTCCGGGTAGGCGGCCGAGAACTCCTTCACCACGGCGGCGGCCACACGGTGGAGGAACGGCCCTTCGAAGCCGATCTTCTTCCCGTGCCGGAGCGCGCGCCGGAGGATGCGGCGCAACACGTATCCCCGCCCTTCGTTGGAAGGGAGCACGCCGTCCGCGATGAGAAACGCCGTGGCGCGCGCATGGTCCGCAATCACCCGCATCGCCGCATCGGCGGCCTTCGACGTTCCCGGCGCCACCCCGCTCTCCCGCGCGATCTCCCGCAGGATCGGCTGGAAGAGGTCGGTATCGTAGTTGCTGGCGACTCCCTGGACGACCGCCGCCAGCCGCTCCAGGCCCATCCCCGTATCGATGCTCGGCCTGGGCAGCGGGGACTTCTTCCCGCTCTCGTCCTGGTTGAACTGCATGAAGACGAGGTTCCAGATCTCCAGGAACCGGTCGCAGTCGCAGCCCACGGAGCACGCGGGCCGGCCGCACCCGATCCCTTCCCCCTGGTCGTAGAGGATCTCGGAGCAGGGCCCGCACGGCCCCGTCGGCCCCATCGACCAGAAGTTGTCCTTCTCGTCGAACCGCACGATCCGGGAGGCGGGGAGCCCCATCGTCTTGTGCCAGATGTCGTACGCCTCGTCGTCCTCCCGGAAGACGGAGACGGTCATCCGCTTCCCGTCGAGGCCGACCTCCCGGGTGAGGAAGTCCCACCCGAAGAAGATCGCGTCCTTCTTGAAGTAGTCCCCGAAGGAGAAGTTCCCCAGCATCTCGAAGAGCGTGTGGTGCCGCGCCGTGTACCCGACGTTCTCCAGGTCGTTGTGCTTGCCGCTGACCCGCAGGCACCGCTGGGCCGTGGCCGCGCGCTTCCAGTCGGACGGACCCAGCCCCAGGAAATACTCCTTGAACTGCACCATCCCGGCGTTCGTGAACAGCAGGGTCGGGTCGTTCGCCGGCACCAGGGAGGACCCGGGAAGAACCCTGTGGCCGTTCTTCTCGAAATAGGAAAGGAATACGGCTCGAAGCGATGCCCCGGTCGTCGTCAATGGTTTATCCCTCTCCTTCTAGGATGTCGGACGAATGGCCCCCGATGGCCTTCCGGCACGTTCCCGGGGGGAACCCGCGACCCGCGAGAAACCGGTAGGCCCTGGCGGCGCCTTCGCGGCCGGGCGGCAGCCCGCCGCGGAACTTCCGGCGAAGGGCGGCCGATGCCGCTGCGAGCTCCTCTTCCTCGGAGGAGGACTCCCGCAGGATGCGTTCGACCAGGTCCGGGGCGATCCCGCGCGCACGCAGGGCCCATGCGATCTTTGCGGACCCGTAGCCGCGCGTCTCCCGGTAGGACCGGACCAGCCTCGCGCACAGCTTCGGGTCGTCCACCAGTCCGAGATCCCGCAGCCGGCGGATCGCCGCCGAGCACTCGGCCGGGGGGAATCCCTTCTTCCCGAGCCTTTCGCGGATTTCCCCTTCGCTCAGGTCCCGCCGGGAAAGCATCCGCAGCGCAGCCCCCATCGCCCCTCCGGGGGGGGGAGTCCCCCCGGCGCTACTCCTTCGCCGGCGACTGGCCGCTCTTGTCAAAATCGTCCCAGGTAAGGTCCGTGCCCGAGGAAATTCCGCGGACGCGCAGCGCAAGGTCGTCGGGATTCGATGCCTGCCGGAGCGCCTCGTCCAGGGTGATCAGCCCTTCCTTGTAGAGGAGCATGAGGGACTGGTCGAAGGTCTGCATCCCGTAGCTCACGAATCCCTGCGCGATCGCCTCGCGGATCTTCCGGGTCTTGTCCTTGTCCTCGATGTACTCCTTGATCCGGGCGGTGTTGATCATGACCTCGATCGCGGGAACACGGCCTTTCCCGTCGCTCCTCGGAACCAGCCGCTGGGAAATCACGGCCTTCAGCAGCGAGGCCAGCTGGATCCGGATCTGCTTCTGCTGGAACGGCGGAAACGCGCCGACGACGCGGGTGATCGTCTCCGCGGCGTCGAGGGTGTGCAGCGTCGACAGGACGAGGTGCCCGGTCTCGGCGGCCATGATCGCCGTCTCGATCGTCTCCAGGTCGCGCATCTCGCCCACCAGGATCACGTCGGGGTCCTGCCGCAGGGCGCTCCGGAGCGCGTCGGAGAACGAGGCGGTGTCCACGCCGAGCTCCCGCTGGTTGATGATGCTCTTCCGGTCGCGCAGGAGGAACTCGATCGGGTCCTCGATCGTGATGATATGGCAGCTGCGGTGGATGTTGATGTATTCGATGATGGAGGCCAGGGTCGTCGACTTGCCGCAGCCCGTGGTCCCCGTGCACAGGACCAGCCCGCGCTGCTCCAGCGCGATCTTCTCGAGCACTTTCGGAAGGTGGAGCTCCTCGAAGGACTGCACGCCCACGGGAACGACGCGCAGCACCATCCCGATCGTGCCGCGCTGGATGAAGACGTTGACGCGGAACCTTCCGAGCCCGGAGACGCCGTACGCGCAATCGAGCTCCTGGGTGGCTTCGAATTTCCTGCGCTGCTCCTCCGTCAGGATGCTCGCGCTCATCTGCGCCAGCTCTTCCTGCTTGAGCGGCTCCGGCATCTTGAGGGGGACGAGCTTGCCGTTGATCCGGAAGACGGGCAACAGCCCCGCCTTGAGATGCACGTCGGATGCGCCGTGGCGGATGGCCGCCTTGAGGATGTCGTTCAGCTCCAAATCAGGTCGCTCCTTCCTGCGCCGCGCGGCCGGATTCCCCGATGCCGTAGTTGGCCAGGATCTTTTTCCGCAGGTCGGCGGCGACTTCCGGGTGCTCCTTCAGGAACCCCCGGGCGTTTTCCCTCCCCTGGCCGATCCGTTCCCCGTCCAGCGAGTACCACGAGCCGCTCTTCTCGATCCTCCCGAGCTCCGTGCCGATGTCCAGCAGGTCCCCCTCCCGCGAGATCCCCTCGCCGTAAAGGATGTCGAATTCCGCTTCCCGGAAGGGCGGGGCGAGCTTGTTCTTGACCACCTTGACGCGGGTCCGGCTGCCGATGACCTCGTCGTCCTTCTTGATCTGCGCCATGCGGCGGATGTCCATCCGGACGGACGCGTAGAACTTGAGCGCGTTGCCGCCCGTGGTGGTCTCGGGGTTGCCGAACATGACGCCGATCTTCATGCGGATCTGGTTGATGAAGATCACCGCCGTCTGCGACTTGCTGATCGTCGCCGTGAGCTTGCGCAGCGCCTGCGACATCAGGCGCGCCTGGAGCCCCATGTGGGCGTCGCCCATCTCCCCTTCGATCTCCGCCTTGGGGACGAGCGCGGCGACCGAGTCGACGACCAGGACGTCGAGCGCCCCGCTGCGCACCAGCATCTCCGCGATCTCCAGGGCCTGCTCCCCCGTGTCCGGCTGGGAAATCAGCAGGTCCTCGGTGTTGAGCCCCAGCTTTCTCGCGTAGCCCAGGTCCAGGGCGTGCTCCGCGTCGATGAACCCGGCGATGCCTCCCAGCCGCTGCGCCTCGGCGACGATGTGCAGCGCCAGGGTGGTCTTCCCGGACGATTCCGGCCCGAAGATCTCGGTCACCCGGCCGCGGGGGATCCCGCCGATCCCCAGCGCCACGTCGAGGGAGAGGGCTCCCGTGGGGATCACCGGGACGTCCTTCGCGGGAGTGTCGGCCCCGAGCCGCATGATCGCGCCCTTGCCGTAATTCTTTTCGATCGCCGAAAGCGCCATCTCGAGCGCCTTCCTGCGGTTCGGATCCTGGCTCATTTCCCCTTCTCCTCTCTCTCCGTTCTCTCCGGCTCCCGCGGGAGAGGGATGTCGCGCAGAACGGCGTACGCCGCTCCCCGCGGAGACAGCCGGCTTTCGTACAGCTGGAACGAGCTTACCCCGACCGTCCCGAACCGTTGCCCGGACAAGACCCTGGAATATTCCTCTCCCCACGCCGGTGGGATCCTGCCTCTTGCTCGGCCGACCGTGATGTGCGGGTGGAACGGACGCTCCTCCCGGGGGAAGCCTGCGCCGGAAAGCGCGTTCTCCATATTCTCTTGCAACTCGCCGACCAATTCAAGCGGTTCCCGGATTCCGATCCACAACACGCGGGGGGAGCGCAGGGAAGGGAATCCTCCCGCACCCTCCACGAGGAGATCGAAGGGGGGGATCCCCTGCCCGGCATCCTGGAGCCGGGAGGCGATCTCCTCCACCCGTTCCTGGGGGATCTCACCGAGAAACTTGAGCGTCACATGCAGGTTCGGCTCGGGCGTCCATGCAACGGGGAGGCGTCGCGACCGGAATGGGGACACCGCATCCGTGATCGCCCGCCGGCATTCCGGGGGCAGGCCGATCCCGATGAACGCTCTCATTCCTTCATCCCCCGGCCGGCGGGCATGCATCGGAGAAGCTCCTCCAGGGCCCAGGCTACCGCCTGGTTGCGGACGGCTTCACGGTCTCCGGCAAATCGCCTCCTGGCCGAAAACCGGACTCCCTCCGCCGTGATTCCCAGGCATACCGTGCCCACCGGCTTCTCCGGCGTGCCTCCCCCCGGCCCGGCGACGCCGGTGACGCCGACCCCGATGTCCGACCCGAATCGGCGCTTCACGCCCTCCGCCATCGAAATCGCCACCGGCTCGCTTACCGCCCCTTCGGAAAGGATCCGGTCCTCCGGAACGTCGATTGCCCTCGTCTTGACCGCGTTGTGGTATGCCACCACTCCCCCGAGGAAGTACCGCGAACTCCCCGGAATCTCCGTTATCGCCGCGCACAGCCCCCCCCCGGTGCACGATTCGGCGACCGCCAGAAGGCGGTCCCCGCCGGAGAGGGATGCTCCCAGTCGCTCCGCCAGTTCCCGGATCAGCCGGCCAGCCATTGGATCCCCCGGTAGGCCAGGTTGGCATACACCCCTGCCGCAAGGTCGTCCGCGACGACATAGATCGGCCCTTCCCTCGCGTCCGCCCAGGCCACAGGCCCGAATTTCAGGATATCGAAGAACCGGAACAGGAGGAACAGCAGCAGCGCGGGCTTCCACCCCCACGGGATCCCGGTGGCGGCCAGCAGCATCCCCGCGATCTCGTCGATCACCACCGAAGGGGGATCCTTGATGCCCGTCTCCCGGATTTCCACGCGCGCCGCCGGAATCGACAGCAGGACCACCGCCGCGAGGATGCCCATATGGGCCATGCCCGATCCGCCTCCCAGGAACCACAGGGGCATCGCCAGCAGCGTCCCGAGGGTGCCGGGGATCCCGGGAACGAAACCGATCCCGAATCCCGAGGCGACCGCCCTCCAGAACCAGGTCACCGGAAAACGTTTGACTTGAAAGATAGGCATATCTAGATTATCAATTTTACATTTATAATAAAATGTCCGTAACAAATAAAACGACTTTTGCATTTTGAGGAGGAAGCACAGCGGAAATGCCACAAGGCGAGTTGTTACAAAGAATCTCCCGCGCCGTATCCGAGCTCGCCAAGGGACTGAAAAGCGTGAGCTTCTACCCCTCCGGACACCCGGCCCTGATCCAGTCCATCTCCAAGATCATCTCCGATTTCGAGGAGATCCCGCTGCCGGAGACGGGACTGGAAATCGACGTGACCAAGAATGCCTTATTGTATAAGGAAGCGGCGCTGCCCGTCCCCAACAAAACGGTGGCGGACCTGAACCGGGAACTCTACCTTCGGCGCGCCAGCAAGGTCATCTTCCTTCCCGACCTGAAAGCTTCCGAAATGATCGTCTTTCTCGGCATCCTCAACCGGGACGTCCAGCAGGTCCAGGACGAGGGCGGACTCGAACGGGCGATGCTGCGCGAGAAAGTGTCCCGGATCTGGGTAAACCGCGTGGACTACCAGGGGCTCACCGAAATGCTCAAGTCCCAGGAGGAAGCGGAGGCGCCCCCCGAAGAGGAAGCGGAGGCCGCCCGGGGGAAGGAGGAGATGCCGCTGGGCATGGATAACCTGGCGGCGGGAGAACTGACGATCGAGGAGTTGCTGGTCCGGATCGCCAAGGAAACCGACGCCTCCGCATACCGGGATCACCTCATCGCCCTGTCGCGGGCCTTGTTCAACGAACGCATGGACCGGAAGATCGAATATGCTTCCCGTGCGCTCATGATCTTCGCGGAGCACATCGAGCGCCCTCCCCGGCAGAACGCGGAGATCGCGAACCTCGCGCGCCTCGGGATCAAGGAAATGGCCACGGACGACCTGGTGGCTCATTACATCCGCCTGCTCCGGGACCGGAGCGGAAGGGGCCGGAAAGAGGTGGAGATCGTTCTGGTCGCATTCGAGGACCGGGCCGTCAAGCCGTTGCTCAAGACCCTCGCGGAGGAGGAGGACCTCCTGGTCCGGAAATCGATCGTGGAGATCGTCGTCCGGATCGGCAGGCCCGCGGTCCCCGCCATTCTCGAAAACCTGAACGACTCCCGGTGGTTCGTGATCCGCAACCTGGTGACCATACTCGGCAGCCTGGGGCTGCCCGACCTGGCGCCCCACGTCGCCACCGCGCTGTCCCACCCGGACCTCCGAGTGAAGAAGGAGGCGATCAAGGCGCTGTCGAAGCTGCCCCATCCTTCCGCATCCCTTGCGCTGGGGGAACTCTGCTTCTTCCCCGAGGAAACCGTGGCCCTGACCGCCACCGCCGCCATGTCTTCCAAGAAGGAGGCGGAGGCGGTTCTCACCTTGTACCGGCGCGCCGTCCACAAGCGGTTTTTCTTCCCCAACTACCGGCTGGCCCACGAGGCGATCGACTCCCTGCGGGCCATCGGCACCGACGAGGCGGTAACGGCGCTGGAGGAAATCCTTCGGGCGACGGCCATCTTCGAGACGAAAAAGTTCCGGGCCATGAAAACCCACGCGCTCCGGAGCATCTCAAGAATGAGCGGGGAGAAGGTTCACGAGGCGGTCGAACGGGCCAGGCGGGCACCGGAAAAATACCTGAGAGCGGAAGCGGACCGGCTCCTGCGGCCCGCTTGAGAGAGGGGGAACGTTGCACCGGCGCGACGAGGAGCAGCTGATCACGGGCCTGATAAAGGCGCTGGGAACCTCGCTCAAGAACCGAGGGCTCTACCCCTCGACGCACCCGCTGGTGCGAACGCCGGTCGAAAAGGTCTACCGGGACCTGCTCCCGTTCTTCGCGGACCACTCCGAGCTCGTGCTCGTCATCTCCGACGGCACGCTGATCTTCGAGGGTGTCCCCATCTTCAGCCTGACCTCCTCCCTGGAGTCCTTCATGGACCGGCTCACCCGCATCGGGATGCCGGCCGTCATCCTGGAGAAGGGGATCACCCCCGCGGACATCGACAGCTTCGTTCGTTTCCTCCATGAGACGAAGGAGCAGGATCTTCCTGCAGCCCGTATCCAGGAGATCCTCATCCAGAGGGGAATCGCCCACATCCGCGTCAAGCCGATCGAGGACACCGAGGAAAACGACCAGGCCATCGCCAACGAGATCTACGAAAACGCCGTCTCCGTGGTGGTTTCGGTCCTGCGGGACGTACGGCTGGGACGGATCCCTTCCGGGGCCGAGTCCGAGCGCGTGGTCAAGGACATGAGCAGCATGCTCACGAGGAACCGCGATGCCATGCTGGCGCTGACGCTCATCAAGAACTTCGATGAGTACACCTACAATCATTCCGTGAACGTGGCGGTCCTGTCGCTTGCCCTTGCCGATGCCCTGAGCCTGTCTTCCGGGGACAAGGTCGACGTGGGGATGGCGGGGCTGCTCCACGACGTCGGGAAGACGCAGCTCGCCCTCGACCTCATCCGGAAACCCAGCACGCTGACGGTCGAGGAATTCGAGGAGATCAAGAAGCACCCCGAGGAAGGATTCGTCCTCCTCGGGAAGATGTCCCACATCCGCCCGGCCGCCGCGTACATGGTTCGGGAGCACCACATGCGGTTCGACCGGCTCGGGTATCCGCACCCGGAGCCGGACTACCGCCTGCATCCCAACTCCAACCTCATTCCGGTGGCCGATTGCTACGATGCGCTGACGACGATGCGTTCGTACCAGAGGGCACGGTACCCGCGGCAGGCGCTCGAGATCCTGGAGAAGATCGCGGGCAAGTCCCTCGATCCCGAGGTCGTAACGGTCTTCGCGAACATCATGGGGACCTACCCCGTCGGAACCATGGTGCGGCTGAACACCATGGAGATCGGGGTGGTTTCCGGGCAGGGGATCGCGAGCCAGGGAGGGCAGAAGGTCGTGCTCCTGTTCGACCGGGACGGGAATCCCCTTCCCCGGCCCGAACAGGTGGACCTGGGAGAATCGGCCGGGTCGGCGAACGCCTCGCGCCGGTCGATCCTGGGAACGGTGAACCCCCAATTTTTCCCGGCCGCGACCGCGGGGACGTTGCTCACCGCGATGGCCCCCGCAACGGCCTAGAACTCCCCGGCGCTCCACTCCGACAGGGCGCGCGCCGCGGCGGCGCGCACCGCCTCGCTCTCCGCGCGGGCATGGAGGAGGATCTTTTCCCAACCGTCCTTGTCGGCGACCCGGGCGTAGGCGGCAACCGCCTTGCCGGCGACTTCAGGGTCGGGGTGGACCATGTATTTCGCGAGGATGGGGGCCAGTTCCTTCCTGCGGGACACCCCCAGGGTTTCCAGGAGGTTCCCCAGCACCACCCCCTTTTCCTTCGGAAGGCGTTCGACCAGGACCCTCAGGACGGCAACGGTCGGGGAGCAGGCAAGCGCGCGGGCCGCAGCCCCCCGGACTTCCTCCTCGCCGTCGTTCAACGCCGCCAGCAGCAGGGAGACCCCTTCCGAGCCGCCGATGTCCTCCGCGGAGAACACGACCCGCACCCGCTCCTCAAGGGTGCCGGTCTGAAGCGTCTTCATGTAGGATGCGACGGATCGCTTCGCATGGAGCCGGTCCAGGGAGAACTCCGCGGCCTCCCGCACCGCCGGCGACGGATCCGACAGCAATCCCCGAAGGGTTCCCTCAATCCGGTCGATCACGGCAGCCTCCCCCCTTTCCACGGCAGATCTCCCGCCGACGGCACGGCCGGTGTGCCGGCCGCGCTGCGCACGGCGTCGAGAATCGACAGTTCCAGGGCGCGCGCACCCAGCATCGCTACCTGCATCACGTTCCCTTCACGCCCCGAGCAGCCGGTAGAGAGGGCCACAACGAGGTCCCCGTCCATCGGCGTGTGAACGGGGCGTATGGCGCGGGACAGCGCTCCGTGCGCCATTCTTGCGACCCCGATGAGCTCCTCCCGCGACAGCAGGTCCGCCGTGGCCACCACGGCAAGCGTCGTGTTCCCGCTTGCGAACGGCTCCCGGCGGAATCCCTCCCGGAACCGTTTCTCCGTCCATGCGGGGCTTCCCCCCTCCGCGTCCCGGGCCCCTGCGACCCATTTCCCCGTATCCGGGTCCACCACGTCCCCGAATGCGTTCACGACCGCACAGGCGCCGGCGATCGTTCCGCCATCCCCTGCACTGGCCGTCCCGAAGCCTCCCTTCATCGCCCGCCGGATGCCGAACGCCTTGCCGACCGTCGCCCCTGCGCCCGCTCCGACGGATCCGCGGGCCGGGGGGCCGGCGGAAGCCCGGGACGCCGCGATGCGCCCCATCTCGGGAGTCGGCCGGAACGACGGATCTCCGAAGGCCAGGTCATAGATCACGGCGGTGGGAACGATCGGAACGACGCCGCCCGGCGTGCGGAATCCCACCCCCGAATCCTCCAGGTGGCGCATGACTCCCGACGCGGCGTCCAGCCCGAAGGCGCTCCCGCCGGCGAGCACGAGCGCATGCATGCGCCCGGCCGGATGGGGTCTCAGAAGGGAGTCCATCTGGCGGGTGCCCGCCGCCTCCCCACGGATGTCCGCAGCTCCCGCGGCGCCCTGCGGGAACACCAGCACGGTCACGCCGGAGCCGCGCGCGAAGTCCTGTTCGTGCCCGAGCAGCACGCCGGCGACGTCGGTGATCGAACCTGGCATCCGCCCTCCGCAATGCGTATAGTCTTACCGGAGCCCGCCCGGTTCGTCAATCCGGCCGGTCTCAAGGGATGCGTTTCGGAAGAGACCAAGCAACGAGAGGGTCGATGCGCCGGGCCAGCGAGGCACCCGACTGAGGCGTACCCGCTGGGTACGGTGAAGGAGGGTAACAAAGCTGGAGCGGATGCAGCGGCACTCGAATGCCGGTATCTGAGGAAATGTATCCCTTGGGACCGGTGGTTGACGGTCCTGCGTGGGGAAACGTACACTGCCTCACAGGGGGGCAATCGATGGATCGGATCCGCGGAAGGATGCTCGCGATCGACTTCGGCAGCCATCGCATCGGCGTGGCGGTATCCGATCCCCTGGGCATCACCGCGCAGCAGCTTCCTGCGATCCGCAGGGAAGGGGACAGGAAGGACATCGAAGCGATCGCCTCGCTGGCGGACGCATACGGCGCGGACTCCGTGCTGATCGGCCTTCCGCTCCTCCCCTCCGGAACGGAGGGGACGCAGGCGGCCAAGGTGCGGAAATTCATGCTGAAGGTCCAGGAACGCCTGGGATTGCCGGTCATCCCGTGGGACGAACGGTTCACCACGGTCCAGGCGGAGCGTCACCTCATCGAGGCGGGAATGCGGCGCGAAAAGCGCAAGGACGTCCGGGACAGCCTCTCCGCCGCGCTGCTCCTGCAATCCGCGCTGGATGCCCGGAACCGGAAGTAGCCTCCCGTGGTTTCACAGAAACTCAAGGTTGCACTCGCCGCCCTGTTCGCGATGGCGTGCCTGCTCGCGTTCCTCCTGATGGACACGCCCCCCTCCCGGGAGTGGCGGAAGGCGAAGGTGGTGATCCCCAAGGGAAGCTCTTCCTCCGATGTGACGCGGCTGCTGGCCGAGGGGAAGGTCCTGCAGCACCCCGTCGTCTTCCGGATGCTGGTGCTGGGCACGATGACGCGGAAACGGCTGCGATACGGGGAATATTCCTTCACCGAGCCTCCGTCCGTCGTCGAGGTCTGGAGAAAACTCGTCGGCGGCGAGGTCACCCGCTATTCCGTGACGATCCCCGAAGGCTCGAACCTGTACGACATCGCGAAGATCCTGGGAGACCTGGACCTCGCCGATCCGCAAAAGTTTCTGGAAACCGCCGCATCCGGGGAGGTTCTGCGCAGGCTGGACGTTCCGGGGCCCACGGCGGAAGGTTTCCTCTTCCCCGACACCTACCTGCTGGAGAAGTCTCTTCCCCCCGAGGACATCCTGGAGATCATGGTCCGGCAGTTCCGCCGGAAGTTCCCTCCCGAGTGGGAGTTCAGGGGACGGGCGGAGGGATTCTCCCTTCTCCAGGTCATCACGATCGCGTCGATCATCGAAAAGGAAACCGGGGTGGCGGAAGAGAAACCGATCGTGTCGGCGGTCATCCGGAAACGCCTGGCGCTCGGGATGCCGCTGCAGATGGACCCCACGGTGATCTACGGACTCCAGCGGTTCGGCGCGGAACTGAGCCGGAAGGACCTGCAGTCGCGGTCTCCGTACAACTCCTACGTCAACCGCGGGCTTCCCCCCGGACCGATCTCGAACCCGGGGCTACCGGCCATCCGGGCCGCGGTGTTCCCGGCCGATACGGATTTTCTCTATTTCGTGTCCCGGAACGACGGATCCCACAAGTTTTCCAGGACTCTCGAGGAGCACATCCGGGGCGTTGCGTCCTACAGGCGTGACAAGAGCGAGGAATGAAACGGGGGCCGGCCCCGGGCGGGGAAAACCCTATTCTTCGACTTCGCCGGCGGGAACCTTCTTGATCCCCTCTTCCGGCTCTTCGCGGAGGTACTTCTCCTCCCGCTCCAGCTTTTCCTGGCATTCCACGCAGTACTTGGCGAAGGGCATCACCTTCAGACGCCCCTTCGGTATCTTGACGCCGCATTCCTCGCATAACCCGTAGGTGGCCTCCTCGATCCGGTCCAGCGCGTCGTCGATCTGGTTCAGCTTCTTCTTCTCGCGGTCGGTCAGGATCATGTCCAGCTCCCGGGTGCGCTCCTCGGAAACCGAGTCGAGGATGTCGCCGATATCGGGCATGGTCCCTTCCGTGGTCGCCTTGGATCTGCGCGCGATTTCCTTCACGAGATCCTCGCGCATGCGAAGCAGCATGTCCTTTATCGATTTCATCGCTTATGCATCCCCCGCCAAGATGTGAAAATTACGTTAGTATACCCGGAGTCGCCCGGCTGTCAACCGGTTTTGCGAACAAGTCCCATTCCCTTGTCCCGGTGATCCGGGCCCGTACGATTCTCCCCGCCGGACCCGCGTAACCGGCAAGCTGGACGGTCCCATCCACCTCCGGGGCCTGCCCCCGGTGACGCCCCAGCGCGCGCCCCCGTGCAAACGTCTTTTCCACGAGCACTTCCAGCTCTTCCCCGACCCTGGCGGCATTCCTCGCCGCCAGGATGTCCGCCTGGACGTCCTGGACCCGGCGCGCCCGCTCCTGCCGAACCGCCTCCGGCACCTGGGAACGCATGGAGTGCGCCGGCGTCCCTTCCTCCCGGGAGTAGGGGAACACTCCGAGGTAGTCCCATCGCGTATCGTGGACGAAGCGCAGCAGACGGTCGAACGCCCTCGCGGTCTCCCCGGGGAAGCCGACGATCACCGATGTCCGCAGGAAGATGCCCGGGAGCCGGTCCCGCAGGCGGGCGACAAGCTCCCGTACGTCCTCGGGAGAGTATCGCCGCCCCATCCGTTCCAGCACGCCGGCGTCGATATGCTGGATCGGGATGTCCAGGTACCGGCAGATCTTCTTCTCCGCGGCCAGCAGGTCGATCAGGGAATCGTCGATCCGGCCCGGGTACAGGTACAGCAGCCGTACCCAGCGGATGCCCCGGATGGCGCAGATTTCGCGGACGAGGGGGGCGAGCGCCCCACCCTCGCCCCGGTCGGCCCCGTACGAGGTGATGTCCTGCCCGATCAGGTTGATCTCCCGCGCCCCCCGGCGGACCAGCAGGCGGGCTTCCTCCAGGATCGCCTCCTTCGACCGGCTTTTCAGCGGCCCGCGGATCATGGGGATCGTGCAGTACGAGCAGCGGTTGTCGCATCCCTCCAGGATCTTCAGGAACGCCGATGCCGCGCCTTCCGCCGCCGCGCGGTTCCGGTAGATCCCGTCGCCGATCGCCGTCTCCACGATGTGCGTCAGCGGGGCCGTTCCCTCGAACAGTTTCCGTATGAGGCCGGGCAGCGCGGGCAGGTCTCCCGGACCGATGAAAAGGTCGACCTCGGGAAGCAGCCTGGGGAGGTCTTCCCGGTACCGGGTCGCCATGCAGCCCGCCACGACGAGGCGTCCGACCCTTCCCCTGGCCTTGGCTTTTCCCAATGCAAGGATCTCCCCGATCGATTCCTCCTTCGCGTCGCGGATGAACCCGCAGGTGTTGACGATGGCCACGTCGGCCCTCCCGCCGGTGACCACCCTGCAGCCGTCCTCGGCGAGCAGGCCGGTCATCACCTCGGTGTCCACCGTGTTCTTCGCGCAGCCCAGCGTGAGGATGCGCACCGTCGGGGGTTTCCCGGAGATCATCCGTCCACCACCTCCACGCCGGCGGGCTTCCGGAACCGGAACCACCGCGGCGGCAGGGAAGGATCGAGGGCCGTCCCCTCCAGGTAAAGATGATTGGCGCCGCCCATCCGGTCGTAGATGTGAACTTCCCGCACCAGGAGGTCGGCGTTTCCCACCACCAGGTCGATGCGGCGGACCTCCGGGGCCGCATCCCCTCGCGGAACCAGCTTCAGGGCGGTCTCCTCCCCCTTCTTCCTCGACACCGCTTCCTCCACCCGGAAGAAGCCGGTGATCTCCCCGTTCCCGAAGAGCAGCAACAGCGGGACCTTCCCCCCGAGCCCTTTTTCGTCGACCTTCCTCCGGAAGACCTGGGGAGAATCGACCGGCCGGAAATAGAGATACTCCCCGTCGGCCATGAAGATCTGGGCGTCCTGGCCGTCGTAGTCCCAGCGCATTTTCAGGGGCCGTGCGAAGAAAACCTGCCCCGACGCCTTCCGCACGATCCCCAGGTGCTGCAGGGGAACCTCCTGGCGGAACCGCGCGGAGAACGTCCGCGCGCCCGCGTACTTCCCCTCGACCTTCTTCAGGAGGGCTTCCCCGGGTCCCTCTCCGCCCGCAAACGCCGGGACGGATGCCAGAAAAACAAAGAGGGCCGCCAATGCGGCCCGTGCGCCTGCGCGCCTCAACGAGGTACGCTCCTTTCCGGAAAAGATGCCTTCCATTTTACACGAAACCTTGCGGGTGCGCGGCCCGACGGGACCGCGGCGCATCACGGGACGCGCACCCCGATGGCGTCAAGGGACGCAAGGAGGGATGCGTGGGAAACATAGCGGATCGCCTGAAGACCCAACCGGCGCGCCCCCTCGGCGTACGCCTCGATGTCGTCGATGAAGACGCACTCCTGCGGCCGGAGCCCGAGTTTCCCGAGCGCGTCGAGATAGATCCTCTCCCCCGGCTTCATCTCCTTGACCTGGAAGGAGAGCGTCACGGAATCGAACAGGGGGAATACCGCCACCGTCTTGAAATACCGCTCGTAGTGGCATTCGTTTGTATTCGACAGCAGCCCGACCTTGTACGCTTTCTTGAGATCCCGGATGAGCCGGAACGTGCCCGGGAGGGGGGTGAAGATCTCCGTGAAGGCCTGGAAGAAACCCTCCACGGAAATCGAAAGATTTCCCCTGCGGCACGCCTCCCGGAAGAATTCCTCCGAGGTGATTCGGCCGGACTCGTACCGGGCCGGCAGGCCGGAGGCGTAGATCGCCGCCTTCAGCTCCTCGAACCGAAGGCCGGTATGGGGCAGCAGGCGGCGCAGGAAAAGATCGTTGTCGAACGCGCAGATCACGTTCCCGAAATCGAAGATGACTCCCTGGATCATGGCTCTTTACGCGCCGCGTACACCTCCCGGGGTTTCCCTCCCTCGGAGGGCCCCACGATTCCCTGGCGCTCCATCTCTTCGATGATTCGCGCGGCGCGGTTGAACCCGATCTGGAGCCGCCGCTGCAGCAGCGACACGGAGGCGCGCCCTGCGCGCACCACTTCCTCCACGGCGGCGTCGAATTTCTCGTCCCTCGACGGATCGTGCTCCTCCTCGGCCGGCGGGACGTCGATGGAAGGCTCGTATACCGGCGCCCCCTGCGCCCGAAGGTGCGCCACGACCCGCTGGATCTCCGCCTCCCCCACGTAGGGGCCGTGCACCCGCAGGATCCCGCCGACGCCCGGCTGCAGGAAGAGCATGTCCCCGAACCCCAGGAGCGTTTCCGCGCCGGACTGGTCCAGGATGGTCCGGGAGTCGTACTGCGACGCCACCTTGAAGGAGATCCGCGCCGGGAAATTCGCCTTGATCACCCCGGTCAGGACGTCGACGGAGGGCCGTTGCGTGGCGAAGACAAGATGGATCCCGGCGGCGCGGGCCATCTGCGTCAGCCGGGTGATCGTGTCCTCCACCTCCCGCCGGGACGCGGTCGTCATGACGAGATCCGCCAGCTCGTCGATCACGATGACGATGTAGGGCAGCCGGGTCAGCTCCTCCCCCTCGCCGTTCCTGGTCCTGGGGCGGAACGCGGAGCGCGATCGTTTCTCCACGAGCTGGTTGTAGGCGTCGATGTGCCGCACGCCGTTTTCCTGCATGAGCTGGTACCGCCCGGTCATCTCCCCCACCGCCCACTTGAGCACCTGGCCCGCGTCCCGAGGCTGGGTGATGACGCTGTGGTAGAGGTGGGGAATCCCCTCGTAGGGGGACAGCTCGAGCATCTTCGGGTCGACCAGGATGAGCCGCACCTCGTCGGGCGTCGCGCGGAACAGGATCGACAGGATCATGGTGTGGAGCGCGACGCTCTTGCCCGAGCCGGTGGCGCCGGCGATCAGCAGGTGGGGCATCTTCGAGAGGTCCCGGACGACCGGCTCCCCGAAGATGTCCTTCCCGAGGGCGAGCGACAGCGCCGATTCCGATTCCGCGTACGCGCGGCTTGCGAGAATCTCCCGCAGCGTGATCCGGGTCCGGTCCCCGTTGGGGATCTCGAATCCCATCACCCCTTTCCCGGGGATGTTGGGGACGACGCGGACCGACTCGCACCGCATCGCCAGCGCGAGGTCGTCCGCCATCGCCACGACCCGGTTCGCCTTGATCCCCGGAGCCGGCCGGAACTCGTACGTGGTGACGAGGGGGCCGGTCCGGATTTCCGTGATCGAGCCGTCGATCCCGTACTGGGAAAGCTTTTCGATCAGGGTCTCCGCGTTCCGGTGAAGGGCTTCCTCGTCCGCCCCGTTCCCCCCCGCCCCCGGGGGCTCGAGCAGCTCCAGCGGCGGGAGCACGAATTCCCTTGCGGTGGCCCTTGCGGATTGCGCGGGCTCCGGAGGGGCCGGCGGCGGCGCCACGATGCGGGGGGGAGGCGGAGGCGTTTCCCGCCGGGGCTCCGCCTTCGGCCCGGAAGGCTCCCACTCCTCCTTCGGGGAGAGCTTCTCCTTGACCATGGCGCGGACTTCATCGGGGGTCTTCTTCCTGCGCCAGAGGGACGGCATGCCGGACAGCGGAAGCCCGGTGAACAGCATGAGGGAAAGGAGCAGGAGCGCGGAGAGGCACAGCAGGCCCCCCACGGGGTTCAGCAGCTTCCCGAAGAAATTGGCCCCCAGCAGGTATCCCACGATCCCGGGCAGGAAGAGATCCTGGTCGAGGATCCGGATGTGCCCGGTGAAGAAGCTCAGCACGCCGAGCAGGCAG
The DNA here is from genome assembly GCA_003105225.1 of Deltaproteobacteria bacterium. Lineage (GTDB taxonomy): Bacteria > Desulfobacterota > Deferrimicrobia > Deferrimicrobiales > Deferrimicrobiaceae > FEB-35. The sequence continues at coordinate 20,222 of PQAK01000064.1, forward strand.
CAGACGGCGATCAGCCCCCCCGCGGCCCGGCCCCATTTTCCCGAAATCCCCTCCCCGCGGAAGGTCCAGTAGGCAAGCGCCAGGCACAGGGCGGGAAACCCGATGGCGCCGATGCCGAACAGCTGCAGCAGCAGGTCGGAAAGGACCGCGCCCACCCATCCTCCCCAGTTGCGGACCCCCCCCGCCCCCGAGCTCCAGGCGGACAGGGAAGGGTCGACCTGGTGGAACGAGATCAGCGCCACCGCGAGGAAGATCCCGATGGTCAGGAACAGGATCGCGAGGGCGTCCCTGCGGATCTTCTCCCCCATCCTAGAGCTCCATCACCACGGGGAGGATCACCGGTTTGCGCTCGAGGCGCTTGTTGAAGTAGCGGCGCAGCGCCTTCCGGATCTCGGTCTGGATCTCCGCCAGGTCCTTCCTCGACTCGACGCCGCTTTCCTCCCAGGTCTTCAGCACGATCTCCCTCGCCTCCTCGACGCTCGCTTCCGATCCGTTCTCCGTGACGACGCCCCGCGTCATCACGTCCGGACCGTACAGGATCTCCCCCGTCGTCGACGAGAGCGCGAGCACCACCATGACGATCCCCACCTGGGAAAGCTGGTACCGGTCCTTGAGGACGAAGCTCTCCACGTCGGCCACGCCTTTCCCGTCGACGAAGAAGCGTCCCACGGCAAGCTTGCCCGGGCGGGAGAGCTCTCCCCCGGAAAATTCCAGGATGTCCCCGTTCAAGGCCACCTCGGGGTGGGGAACGCCCCTTTCCACCGCCAGGTTCCTGTGCCGGTAGAGAAAGCGCGGGTCGCCGTGGACGGGGATGAAGTATTTCGGGCGTACCGTGTCGATCATGAGCTGCAGCTCTTCCCTGCTGGCATGGCCCGAAACGTGGACTTCGGAGATCTTTTCGTGCAGGACCTCCGCGCCGGCCAGGTACAGGTGATTGATCACGCTGGCGATCGCCCGCTCGTTCCCGGGGATGAACTTGGAGGAGAGGACCACGGTGTCCCCTTCGCGGACCCGGACGTGCTTGTGCTCGCCCAGCGCCATGAGCGTCAGCGCCGAACGGGGCTCCCCCTGGCTTCCCGTCGTCAGCACGGCGATGCCCCGGCCGGCGGGCGTCTCCGCTTCTTCGACGGGAAGCAGGATGTCGGGACGCGGCAGCGCCATGCACCCCAGCTCCAGTGCGGTCGCCACGTTGCGGACCATGCTCTTCCCGCACAGCGCCACCCTGCGCCCATGGCGGGAGGCGGCCGAGAGCACCCCCTGGATCCGGTGGATGTTCGAAGAGAACATCGCGACGATGACCCGCCCCTTCGCCTCCGCGAAGATCTCCGACAACGCTTCCTCCACGAACCCCTCCGGCAGGCTGTGCCCTTCCTTCTCCACGTTGGTGGAGTCGGAGAACAGCGCCGTCACCGGTTCCTCGGAGGCCAGGCGCGCCAGGCGGGGGATCGCGGTCGGGACGCCGTCGGGGGGACGGGGGTCGATCTTGAAATCCCCGGTATGGACGAACACGCCTTCCCCGCAGCGCAGGATGTATCCCACGCCGTCGGGGATGCTGTGGCAGACGGGAAAGGGTTCGATGTCGAAGCTCCCGATGCGGAAACGCCCGGACCTGCCGATGGGGACCAGGCGCGCCGCGCCGTCCAGGCCGAACTCCTCGAGGCGGTGGCGCAGGAGGCCGAGCGTCAGCGGGGTTCCATGGACCGGGACGTCGAATTCCTTCAGGAGGAACGAAACCGCGCCGATGTGATCTTCGTGCCCGTGGGTGAGCAGGAGGCCCTTCAGGCGGCTCGCGGTCTCCCGCAGGACGCCGAAATCGGGGACGACGTAGTCGACCCCCAGCATCGTGTCGTCGGGAAACATGAGGCCGGCGTCGATCAGGAGCGCGGACTCGCCGTCGTCGAACAGCATGGAGTTGAGGCCGATCTCGCCAACCCCCCCCAGCGGCACCACCCGAAGCGGCATCCTCACCTCGCAGGACGATGAAACCTAAAAGGTATCACAATACGGCCCGCGGCCGTCGTTCCGCCACTTCCAACCGCGCGGCCAGGATCCTGCGCCTCGCCTCCAGCGCGATTTCCTGCTTGGAGGAAAAGACGCCGGAAGCCGGGGAGAGGGGCTCCAGGACGCGCACGGTCAGCACCGCCGGCCGGAATAGGAGGGACCCCTTGGGCAGGGCGAAGCGGCCGCCGTCGATGTAGACCGGAAGGACGGAGACGCCCGCTTTCTGTGCGATGTAGAAGGCCCCGGCCTTGAACTCCCCGATCTCGCCGTCCGCGCTGCGGGTCCCCTCGGGAAAGATCACCACGACCTGCCCCTTGCCGATCCGCCGGACCGCCTTTTTCATCAGGCGGACCGCGTCGCGGGGATCGTCCCGGTCGATGAACAGATTGCCCGCGAACTCCATCGCCCTGCCGAACATCGGGATTTCCCCCAGTTCCCGCTTCGCCAGGAACTTGATCTCCCTCGGGAACGCGGCGAGAAACAGCGGGATGTCCACCAGGCTCTGGTGGTTCGACACGAGGATGGCCCCTCCCGGCGGGAGCCGCTCCGCTCCCTCCACCCGCACCCGCCATCCCCCGAGGAGGATAAACCCCTTCCCCCACCATGTCATCAGCCTGGCGGAGGCGCGCTCCGAGCGCGTGACCGCCCCGCAGAGGAACACGGTCAGAGAGGCGAAAAAGGTGAAACCCAGTATGGCGACGGACTTGAGCGCGCCCGTGATCACCAGTCCGCTTCCTCCCGGAAGCTGTAAAAGGAGCCGTCGCCTATTATGACATGATCGAGAACGGCGATCCCCACGATTCCGCCGGCGGAACGGAGCCGCTTCGTGATCTCCCGGTCCTCGGGGCTCGGCGCGGGGTCGCCGCTGGGGTGGTTGTGGATCAGGAGCACCGAGGCCGCCCGTTCCCGCACCGCGGGGGCGAACACCTCCCGGGGGTGGATGAGGCTGCCGTTGAGGATTCCCGTCGAGACGCGGACGTCCTGCACCGGGCGGTTCTTGACGTCCAGCAGCACGGCGAGAAACACCTCGACGGCGTAGTCGGCGAGGAGGTAGCGATAGCGTTCGAACACGTCGGACGCCGACCGGTACGGCTCCGGCCGGGAAGGGGGCGCCGACAGCGCCCGCCGGACGATCTCCACCGCCGCCTCCCACCGCTTCCGCAGCGACGGATCGGCCGTCTCCTCACCGCGCGCGACGCTTCGCATCCGATCGCCGTCTCCGGGGAAGGCGGCCCGGAACAGGTCCGCCTCCTCGCAGGCCTCGAGCGGCCTTCCGTTCCGGCCGGGGAGTCTGGGCATGGTCCCTCCCTGAAGGGGATACGGGCAGGCATTCAACATCCGTTCCAAAAAATCCCGAAGAATGGAATACCTTTCGGCGATAATAAGAATATGGAGTTCGGGGAAGCCCAATCGGCGATCCGCCGCCTGCGGGACAATGTCGAGTCGGTTCTTCTGGGGAAGAGGGAGGCCGTGGAACTGGCGCTCTCCTCCTTCCTCGCCGGGGGGCACATCCTCCTGGAGGACCTCCCGGGTACGGGGAAGACGACGCTTGCGCGGGCCCTCGCAGCGAGCATCTCGGGCTCGTTCCGGCGCGTCCAGTTCACGAGCGACCTCCTGCCGCAGGATGTTCTCGGCGTCCATATCTTCGACGCGGAGAAGCGGGGCTTCACGTTTTCCCCCGGGCCCCTGTTCGCCAACATCGTCCTCGCGGACGAGATCAACCGGAGCAACCCGAGGGCCCAGAGCGCCCTGCTCGAAGCGATGAGCGAGCGGCAGGTGACGGTGGACAACCGGACGTACCCGCTCCCCGACCCGTTCCTCGTCATCGCCACCCAGAATCCGTTCGACCAGCACGGGACCTATCCCCTCCCCGAATCCCAGCTCGACCGGTTCAATCTCCGGCTGCGGCTTTCCTACCCGGACCGGAATTCGGAACTGCGCCTGATCCGGGAAAACAACCTGTTCACCACCCGGGACGGCATCCCGCCCGTTCTCCGTTCCGATCAGGTCCTGGAGTGCCGCTCTCTCCTGAACCGGGTCACCGTCCGGGAGCCCGTCGTGTCCTACATCCACCGGATCGTGGAGGCGACGCGGTCGCACCCCGCGATCCGGCTCGGGGCTTCCCCCCGCGGCGCCATCGGGCTCAAGAGCACCTCGCAGGCGCTTGCATTCCTCTCGGGGCGGGATTACGTCGTCCCCGGCGACGTCAAGAAAACCGCATCGGCCGTGCTGTGCCACCGCATCTTCCCGAAAGGGTCCTCCGGGGGGGAAGCGTCCGCCGATGCCGCGGCGGCGGTCCTGTCGGAGATCCTCGAGACCGTCCCCGCGCCCGTATGAAGCCGCCGCGCCCCGCCCTTCGCGCGAGGATCCGGCTTCCGCGCAGGCTCCGGGTCACGTTCGAAGGAAAGGGGTTCCTGCTGCTCACGCTCGGGGTGGGAGCGGCGGCGATCAACACGGGCAACAACCTCCTCTACATCGCCCTGTGCATGAACCTGAGCTTCATCATTCTCTCGGGGATCCTGTCCGAAGGATCGATCCGGGGAGTCACCCTTCGGATCGGCCCGGTCTCCGATGCCTTCGCCTCCCGCGAGAGCCTGCTGGCCGTCACGTGCTCCGCCTCCGGGAAGCGTTTCCCGGCGATGTCGCTGGCGGTGGGGCTTGCGTTCGAGGATGTCCGCCTCTGCGCGCGCTTCCCGGAAATACCGGCCGGCGGCTCGGCGACCCGGATCCTGCCGTTCCTGCCGAAGCGGCGGGGGATGCTGCCCGCCGGTTCCTGCACCGTCTCCACGAGGTTCCCGTTCGCCCTGTTCGAGAAATCGATGGACGCCGCGGTGGAGACCTCCCTGCTGGTGTATCCGGAACCGTCCGGGGGGGAGGAGACCGCGGACGGCGGTGAAGTCTCCGATCCCTCCGGGAGCGTCGCGCTCGCCGGAAGACAGGGGACGACGATCCGCGGCGCGCGCGACCACATGCCCGCGGACCCCTTCCGGGACATCCACTGGAAGGCGTCGGCGCGGATGGGAAAATGGATGGTCAAGGTACGCGAACGGGAAGCGGTCCCCGTGTCCGACCTGCGCCTCCCCGCACCCTGCCCCCCGGACGAGTTCGAACGCCGCGTCTCCGGCGCCTGCGCCTTTGTCCTTCGGTGCGAGAAGGAGGGGCGGCCTTACCGCATCTGGGCCGGGGATCACCTGCGCGTGGATGCCTCGGGCGGCAATTGCCGGACCCGGGCGCTGTCCTTCCTGGCGCTCGTCGCCGCGGACGGCACCCTCTCCCCGGCAGGGAGCTATCGGGCATGACGGGCCGTACCGCCGCCTCCCGGACCGGCTTGCTCTGGTGGGTCCTGCGGGCGCAGTGGGCGTGGGGCCTGCTCCTGCTGGCCCTATTGACGGAAGTCTCCCGGGCCGCGATCCTCGCGACCGGGGCTGCGTTTCTCGCCGGGGGGATCCTCGACCGGGCGGGAGCCCAACGCGCGGGATTGCACCGGCTGACGGTTCCCTTCGTGGCCCTTGCCGTGGCCGCATCCGCGGCCGATCTTTTCCTCGGAAGCGGCGACTTCCTCTTCGCCGTCTCCGTCCTCGTGCTGGGCGTCCAGTCGGTGAAGTTCATGCTGCCCAAAAATCCCCGCGACGGGTGGCAGCTGTGCGCCATTTCCTTCCTCGAGTTCCTCGCGGCGGCGGGAACCACCACGGAAATCCAGTTCGCCGCCTTCAGCGTGGTCTACCTCGGCCTGAGCGCGGGAGGGATGTGGGCCCTCCAGGCATGGCAGGGGGAAGAGGAGGGGGATGCCGCCCGGACCGTGCGCCCCCGCTTCGCCGCGAAGCTGCTGCTCCTGACCACGGCGGGGGGCATTCTCCTCACCGCGGTCCTGTTCGCCGCGACCCCCCGCATCGGGATGGGGCAGATCCTGCGCCGCCTGGGCCGGGCCGACGGGATCACCGGATTCTCCGACACGATCTCCCTGCGCGAAGTGACGGCGGTGAAGGCGGACCGCCGCGTGGTCGCCCGCGTGGAATTTCCGGCAATGCCTCCCGGGGCATCGCCGCTTTCGTTCCTCCTGCGGGGGGCATCCTATCCCCGGTTCGACGGAACCGCATGGAAACGCACATGGGGAGGCCGACAGCGCGTCCTCCGAAGCGGATTCCATTACCTCGTTTCCCCCCTTCCCCGCAACACCCGCCTCTTCACTGCGGAGATCACGCTGGAGGCGATGGACAATCCCGCCCTGTTCGTGTACGGAAATCCCGTTCAGCTGGAGGGCAGCCTGGGGGAAATCTGGGAAGATGCGGCGGGGAGCCTCTCTCTCTCGCAGCCCGGCCACACCGCCCTTCGCTACCGCCTGCAGTATTCCACCGAACCGTCCGGCGGACCGATGGACCGGACGCCCGCGACACCCCTCGATCAGGAACTGCCCCCCGGATCGGACGACATCCGGGAACTCGCCGCCCGTGTGACCGCCGGGGGAGCGTCGGACGCGGAGAAGGCGGAGCTGGCGCTGCGCCATTTCCGGACCGGATACCGGTACACGGTCACCCATCCGGCCTCCTCGATCCGGGAATTCCTCTTTTCCAGCAGGGCGGGCTTCTGCGAGCACTATGCGACCGCCCTGGCGCTCCTCCTGCGCGCCTCGGGGATACCGGCACGCGTGGCGGCGGGGTACCTCGGCGGAGAATGGAGCGACGTCGGGAAATACCTCATCGTCCGCCAGTCCGACGCGCACGCATGGACGGAAGCCCGGATCGGCGGGAAGTGGGTGACGTTGGACGCCACGCCGCCGCTCGGGGAGGGCTCTCCGTTCTTCGCGCGGACCGGGACGGTGGGGATGTACCTGGACTGGGCGCGCCAACGCTGGAACAAATACGTCGTGGACTATTCCTTGAAGATGCAGGCGGAGACCGTGTCGGAGGGGTGGGCGGCGTTCCGGCGGGCGCGCACGGGGATCCTCCGGGCGTTTTCCCCGGGCGGGGATTTCCGGAAGCCCTTCTGGCTGGCAGCGATCCTGCCGCCCGCGGTTTTTCTCCTGATCCTCCTCCGGAGAATGCTGCGGCCGTCGTCGGTCAGGGAGCGGGACGCCCTGCGGGCCAGGGGGGAATCCCGGCCCCCGCGGCCGTATGCCAGGCTGCTGCGCCGCCTGGCCGCCCGGGGGCGCCGCCCTTCGAGCGGGACCACCCTGGAGGAGATGCTCCTCCTTGCCGCGCGGGAAAAACCGCCCATGGCAGGCGGCATCTCCCGGTTCCTCGCGCTGTATCACCGGGACCGCTTCGGGGCAAATCCGCTATCCTCCACCGAGTTCCGCGAGGCCAGCCGGCTCGCGAACCGGCTCGGCAGGGAAATCTCCCGCCCGGGTGCATCGTAGCCGCCGCCTGTCCCGCCGCGTCCGGAAACCGGTCCGGACCGTCCCGTTCCCGGATCGATGAGCCGAACGTCCTGTCCGCCCCTGCCCGCTGTCTTCCTTGATCCGCGATCCGCCCCCGTCGGCGGCACGCGGATTGCTCCGCATCGGGCGGGAGGGTCCGCCGCATGCTCGTCCGCATTCTCGCCTCCACCATGCTGGGGATCGACGCGATCCCCGTCGAAGTGGAAACCGATATCTGCCAGGGGCTTCCCTCCTACACGATCGTGGGGCTGCCCGGCGGACCCGTGAGGGAGAGCGGGGACCGCATCCGGACCGCGATCCGCAACTCCGGCCTCCCGTTTCCGGGGCGGAAGGTGACGATCAACCTTGCCCCGGCGGACATCCGGAAAGACGGGGCGCTCCTCGATCTGCCCATCGCCCTTTCCATCCTCTGCGCGGAGGGCGTCCTCCCGGGGGAGATCCTGCGCAACCATCTGATCGCAGGGGAAGTCTCCCTGGACGGATCCCTCAAGCCGGTCCGCGGAGTGCTGTCGCAAGGGCTGCTCGCCCGCCGCCTCGGGCTTTCGGGGATCGTGGTCCCCGCCGCCAATGCGGCCGAGGCGCTGCTCGTGCCGGGAATCGACATCCTCCCCGTGGCCACGCTGCGCGATGCGGTAGGCGCGCTCTCGGGGGAGGAGTTCCCCCGGGCGCTCCGGCCGGCCGCCGGCCTGCCCGGCCCTGTCGACGCCGCCCTGCCGGATTTGCGGGATGTCGTCGGGCAGCCCGTGGCGCGAAGGGCCCTGGAGATCGCTGCCGCGGGGAATCATGCGCTCCTGTTGACCGGCCCTCCGGGGTGCGGGAAGACGATGCTCGCCGAGCGGATCCCGGGCATCCTGCCCGACTTCGAGGAGGGGGAAGCCCTGGAGACGGCGCAGGTGTACAGCGCGGCCGGCGAACCTCCCTGGCCGCGGCTCGTCGCCCGAAGGCCCTTCCGCGCCCCCCATCACACCGTGACGACCGCGGGGCTGGTCGGGGGCGGGAACCCGCCCCGTCCCGGCGAGATCTCCTTCGCCCACGGCGGCGTCCTTTTCCTCGATGAATTCTCGGAGTTTCGCCGCGAGGCGAGGGAGGCGCTCCGCCAGCCCCTCGAATCGGGGGAAATCCGGATCGCGCGGGCGGGCAACGTCTATCGCTTCCCGTGCCGCTTCCTCCTGGTGGCCGCGACCAACCCCTGCCCGTGCGGAAATTTCAGCCATCCCCGGCGGATCTGCCGGTGCTCGCCTGCGCTCCTTTCCCATTTCGCCCAGAAATTCTCGGGGCCGCTCCTCGACCGGATCGACCTGTCGGTGTCCGTGCTCCCGATGGCAGGGTCCGACTGGTACGGCACCGCCACGGGAGAGCCGTCCCACGGGATTCGCGAGCGCGTGAAACGATGCCGGAAGATCCAGGAGGGCCGATATGCGGGGAGGCCGTACCGGGCAAACGGCACGGTGCGGGCCTCTTTCTCGGAGCTTGCCTCCCACCTTTCGGCCGACGCGCGCGGATTCCTCACGCGGGCCGCAGACCGCCTGGGGCTGTCCGGGAGATCGCTCGGCCGGGTCTGCCGGGTGGCGCGCACGATCGCGGACCTTGCGGAGGAAAAGACGGTCTCCCTCCCCCATCTCGCGGAAGCGGCCCAGTACCGGCTCCCCGATTTCAACGCCGGCAAGGACGGTACCCGTCCATAACGCACGCCAAAGGGGCTCGAGAATTTGAATAGGCGGTGATATGCACCGTCAACGGAAAGCGCATGCAGCAGAGGTGTCCGTGCCAAACGGGGGTAACTTCATAAATATCTGTCACCAATCCGTCACTTCATTCAGGTTATCCTATAAGCAAACGTAACACCCACAGTGGATGGAAAGGTGCCGGGGCTGCCTTTCCAGGCCCTGCAGCGGATGTATTTCACATCACCGTGACTTAACCCCTAAATCCCGTGGAGGGCGCCATGAAACGACTTGTCGGACTGGTCGTGTTTGCGGTGGTTGCGGTGATGGTGGTTTTCGGTTTCGCTTCAGCGGAAACGAAGGGGCCTGAGGAAAAGATCTCACAGGTCAAGGAGGATCAGACCCATAAAGGTCAAGGAACGTATGCGTCAGCTTCGATGAAACAGGATTTGTTACATCCGAACGGCTTCGACATGATTTGGTCCTATGGTGGCAGATCCGGATGGTCCCGTGTATTTTTCCGGGATGACGGCGAGAAGATTGTCGCAGATATCAAAGTTGTCGATATCGAGAACGTTGATATCAACCAACAGGAATTCTACACGTCAGAGAGTTGCACGGGTAATGCGAAATTGACCGATAACGGGGTTATTTTCGATGGTTGCAGTAACGCTAGTCGCGACATTCTATTGGCCTACGATCCGGGAAACAAGTTAACCCCTTTCAAGGGGAGTGGACCGGATTGCCCAAGGATCGAATTAAGTCCGAGGTAGATAGATTTCGGGCCGGGGGCCATCCCTCCGGCCCTTTCCATTTCCACGCTCATGAGCGATATTCAAAGACCGTAGATAATCCCGACTTGAGATAGAACACTCCGCTCTTCCTAAGCTCTTATCTTTTTCACCGCTGAGGAAACCTTCATTGGTGGACCGGAACCTTACCGATAAGGTTCATAAGGCTATTCGAACCTAACCCCTGTAAGAAAAGGGGGGGGAATGAAGACGTCTACGGTTGGGACGGCAGCAGTGGTGTTGCTGTTTGTAACAGGCAGTGGCATCGGTACCGCGCAGGCGGGAGGGACCGATCGAAACGTGGAGGGGCAGGATTCCATCATCGGATACGCAACCGAGGGTCGCAAGGTCACCTACTTCCACCTGCACTTCTCGGAAGATGAGGAGCAACCACAAGAGGCAAAATCAGCGTCCGAGGACATGCAACCGGAGAATCCTATAGAAACCGGCAGTTTCCCCGCCGGGAGACCTGCAGATTTTCCCTTCCTCGAAGTCGGGGGGATTCCCTACCGGGTAAAGGTGGATGTCGGTCCCTAGCTGAGACCGACCGGGACGGGGGGCGGCGCCGGCGTACCTCGCGACCGGCGAACCTCCCTTGCCGTGCCGCATCGTACGAAGACCCCTCCGCGTCCCACTGAACTTTTCACCCGGAACAATTGAATTTTTCTTGTTTTTTCCCTCATAGGCATGAAAATATCCGTGTTGGGAGGAAGGGAATGGATTTTTCCAGGCTGAAATATATTTCCTGCGATGCTCCTACCACCGGCGAACTGGAACTGCTGAACGAATCGAAGGTTCGGATCGCCCAGGTCATCCGGGCACGCTGGATCATTCTCGGGATCCTGGCGGCGTACGGGATCGTTCCCTACGCCATCTTCCATTACTATTCCATCGAAATACATTCGGTCAACGACCTGCAGGTCGTCTTCCCGGTTCTCGCCTGGTGCGTCGTGGCGACCTACAACGCCTTCTTCCTGTATTCCTACCAGTGGTTCGCGAACATCCGACCCCTCAACCAGATCCAACTGCTTCTCGACCTGCTGTTCGTGACGGTCGTGATCCATTTCAGCGGAGGAGCGGTGTCGTGGTTCTGGCCGATGTACCTGGTCGTGACCCTCGAATCGGTTCTGCTGATGGAGAATCCCTCGGACACCTTTGCCTTCGCCCTTGGTGCCTCCCTGGCGTACGGCGGTCTGCTGCAGTTCGAATTTTACGGGATCCTCCCGCCGGCGAGCATGCCGTTCGAAAATCTCTCCCTCCAACAGACCCTCCCGTACGTGATAACGAAGTGGGCATGGGTGACGATGACGAACATGATCATGGCCGCCATCGGCGTCTATCTGATGAAGACGATCCGCCTCCGGGAAGAGGATCTCAGGAAACTCGTCATCCGGGACAACCTCACCTCCCTGTACAATCGCGCGTACTTCTTTTATCGGCTCCATTCGGAGATCCGGCGAGCGATACGATACAACCGCCCACTCTCCCTCCTCATCATGGACATGGATAATTTCAAGGAGTTCAACGACCGATACGGGCACCTCGTCGGTGACCAGCTGCTTCGTGTCATCTCCGGCACCATCCGGTCCAACATCCGGTACAGCACCGGGAAGCCGGGCTACGAACTGGATATCCCCTGCCGGTACGGCGGTGACGAGTTCGCCATCATCGCTCCCGAGACGACCTCCGCCCAGGCGCTGTTCATGGCGAAGCGGCTCTGCAAGGAAATCGGGGTGAAATGCGGGGGAGAGATGATGGCCCATATCCAGGCCGCTACCGGATCCCACCCGACGGAAGTTCCGGACGTCACGGTGAGCGTCGGCGTTGCATCCGTACCCGAGCACGCCTCGGAAACGGAAGCGCTGGTGAAGGCGGCGGACGACGCCATGTACGTGTCCAAACGTTCGAAGAAGAACAACGTGGCCGTGTCGGAAACGGCTCCGTCCGTCGTCCCGACCACGAGCGCCAGGTAAATGCGCATCCGCCGGGCGGCGTCACGCAGGGATCGTCGATGAAGGGCCGGTCGATCGTGCCGATGGGGAGACTCGAATCCCGGGCCTACACCCGGTCGGCGATGTCCCAGAAGACCTTCTCGATGTAGTTGCGGAAGCCGTGAATGAAGGCGCACCTGCGGTTGAAGCGCGCCAGGGACCCGCAGACATACAGGCCGCGGACGGTGGATTCCCCCACGGGGGAGATCACCGGGTATCCGTCCTCGTCCATCCGCAGTTCGCCCCCCTCGACGGGTATCCACTGCGGCCGATAGCCCGTCGCGCAGAGGATCCAGTCGAATTCCCGCTCGTCCCCGGACCGGAAACGAACCTTGCTGTGCGCGATGGAAACGATCGGGTCGGCCTCCCGGAGATGAAGGATCCCGAAGCGGAACAGCTCCTTGAGGACGCTTTCCGAGGAACCCCGGATGTCGTCCAGCGCCCCCGTCTCGCTGAAGTAGCGCATCGGCCCCCGCGTGCACATCGTCACCCGGGCCGTGCCGGCGAGCTCGATCGCGATCTCCGCGGCGGAATTCGCCCCGCCGATGATCAATACGCGCTTCCCCGAGTAGGCCATGCAGTGGACGAAATCGCAGGAGTGGACGACGTGGGGATTCAGGGAGATGCCGGGGATGTCCGGGAAGTAGGGCACCGTGGAGGCGCCCGACGCCAGCACCAGGAAACGGCAGCGGATTTCCCCCGCCGTGGTCGATACGAGGAACCCCCCGGGCGTCACCGACGCCTTCGTCGCCGCCACGTTCTCCGCGATCCTCAGGCCCTGCTCCCGCGTAAACGACTCGACGTAGCAGAGAAAATCCTCGCGCGTCGGAAAGGGCTTCCGCACTCCCGGAAGCGCCCAGAGCGGGTGCTTGAGCGTGAGCGAGGTCCAATCCGTCCCCGGCACCGCCGGCGACAGGAGAACCATGCCGGGCCGCATCGACCGCCATGCCTGGGCGATCTTCCCCCGCTCGACGGCCTCGTAATCGACCCCGTGCTCCTGGAAATAGTGCCCGAGGAGCAGTCCGGCAGGTCCTCCACCGACGATCAGGACGTCCTTTGGCGTGGGATCCGGCGACATTTCTCCCCCCCCGACCCCGGATTCGGTTTCAACCTGTACTACTATACCACCGGGCCCGCGGCAATTTCCGAGTTGACAGGATCCAGGGGGTCTTTTATATTATGCATTTCCGATTGAGGAAGGTCGGGGAGGGAGAAGCCCTATGTATGCCGTGGTCCGGTCCGGAGGAAAGCAGGTGCGTGTTTCCCCCGGCGACATCGTGAACGTGGAAAAACTCGCCGTGGAGACCGGCGCCACGGTGGAGCTCACCGACGTGCTCCTGGTGTCCTCCGAAGCCGGCACGACCGTCGGAACCCCCGTCGTCCCGAACGCCAGGGTCATCTGCCAGGCGCTCGGAGAGGGGAAAGCGAAAAAGATCGTCATTTACAGGTACAAGCGGCGGAAGGGATTCTCGAAGAAGCAGGGCCACCGCCAGCCGTTCACCACGCTCTCAATCCAGGAAATCCGGGTGGGGTAACCCCCCGGCGGGAAGGTCACCGGAGATGGCGCATAAAAAAGGGGTCGGCAGCTCCCGCAACGGGCGGGACAGCCAGAGCAAGCGGCTCGGCGTGAAGCGCTTCGGCGGCCAGCACGTGACTGCCGGAGCGATCATCGTCCGGCAGCGGGGTACCGCCGTGCACCCCGGGGACAACGTGGGAATGGGCAAGGACCATACCCTGTTCGCGCTGATCGACGGCGTGGTCCAGTTCGACCGCATGGGCAAAGACCGCAAGAGGGTGTCCGTCCTCGCCCTTTCCTGATCCACCGCTTCCTTCATGCACTTCATCGATGAAGCCACGATCACCGTCCGCTCCGGGGACGGCGGACGGGGCTGCGTCAGTTTCCGGCGCGAGAAGTTCGTCCCCAGGGGCGGGCCGGACGGCGGCGACGGGGGCAACGGGGGGAGCGTGATCCTGCGGGTCAGCCCCCATCTGTCCACCCTCCTCGATTTCAAATACAAGAAGATCTTCAAGGCGAAACGGGGCCAGCACGGCATGGGGAAGAAGATGCACGGGAAGAACGCCCCCGACCTGCTCATCGCAGTCCCTCCCGGGACGATCGTCCACAACGCGGACACCGGGGAGATCCTCGCGGACCTCACGAAAGAGGGGGATGCGCTGATCGCGGCCGGCGGCGGGCGCGGCGGGCGCGGGAACGCCTCGTTCGCGTCGGCGACGAACCAGGCGCCGGACCGGGCGGATCCCGGCAGGCCCGGCGAGGAGCGCCGGCTCCGGCTGGAGCTCAAGCTGATCGCGCACATCGGGCTGGTCGGCCTGCCCAACGCCGGCAAATCCACTCTCTTGTCCCGGATCTCCCGGGCAAGGCCCAAGATCGCCGATTATCCGTTCACCACGCTCTCCCCGGTCCTGGGAGTGGTCGCCCACCGCGACGAGGAGCTCGTCGTGGCGGACCTGCCCGGCCTGATCGAGGGAGCGCACCGGGGCGCGGGGCTCGGGCACCGGTTCCTGAGGCACGCGGAGCGGACCGAGGGGCTCGTGCACGTGCTCGACGCAACGCTCCCTCCGGAAAAGATCGAGGAAGCCTATCGCACCGTCCGGGAGGAGCTGGAGAGGTTCCGGCCGGAGCTGTCGGAGCGGCCCGCCCTTATCGCACTGAATAAGATGGACCTTCCCGGGGCGAGGGAATCCGCGGAAAAAGCCGTTGCCCGGTTGAATTTTCCGGCCTGGAGCGTCTATTATATTTCCGCCGTCACCGGCGAAGGGATAACGGCCCTCCTCGACGGCCTGTTGGCGTTCCGGAAGAAGAGAGCACCCGATGCCCCCTGACACCACCGTACAGCGCGCGGCCTTCCTCCGCTCCCGGAAGATCCGCCGGATCATCGTGAAGCTGGGAAGCGGCACGTTGACCGACGCCTCGTTCGGCCTGCGCGAGACGACGATCCGGTCCCTGGCGGCACAGGTCGCAGGGCTACGGGAGTCCCGCGGCATCGAGGTCGTGGTGGTGACGTCGGGGGCCATCGCCGCGGGCAGAAAGAAGCTGGGCATCGCGGACCGCCCCCGCACGGTCGCCCTCAAGCAGGCCGCCGCCGCCGTCGGGCAGACGACGCTCATGCGCGCCTACGAGCGCGCGTTCGAGAAACGGGGATTGAAGGTCGGGCAGCTTCTCCTCACCCACGAGGACTTCGAGAACCGGGAGCGCTACGTGAACGCGAGGAACACGCTGGAGACCCTGCTCGCCCGGGGGATCGTCCCCATCATCAACGAGAACGACACCGTGGCCACCGAGGAGATCCGGCTCGGGGACAACGATCACCTCGCGGCGCTGGTGACGCAGCTCATCGGCGCGGACCTGCTTCTCCTGCTGACCGACAGCGATGCCCTGTATACCCGGGACCCCAGGCGCCATCCCGATGCGAAGCGGATTCCCATCCTGGCGGGAGTCGACGACAGCCTGCTCCGTTCCTCCGCGGGGAAAAGCGGGCCTGCGGGAACCGGCGGGATGGGATCCAAGCTTCTCGCCGCCCGGGTCGTCACCGCCTGGGGAACCCCGGCCGTCATCGCGGGGGGACTGTCCCGCCGCTCCATCCTGGATGTCCTCGACGGCAAGGAAACCGGCACCCTGATCCTTCCCGGCGGGGGGGCCAGGGCGCGAAGCCGGAAGCTGTGGATCGCGCATGCCCTGCAGGCGCACGGGACCATCTCCGTCGACGACGGGGCGAAGAAGGTCCTCCTGGAGGGGGGGAAAAGCCTGCTGCCCGCCGGGATCCTCGGCGTCACCGGGACCTTCCGGAAGGGGGACGCGGTCTCCATCGGCGACCGCAGGGGGCGCGCCTTCGCCCAGGGGATCGCTTCCTGGTCCAGCGAACAGGTGAAACGGGGGATGGGCAAGAAGAGCGCGGAGGTCCGGTCGATCCTCGGGGAGGACATCCCCGCGGAGGTGGTCCATCGCGACAACCTGACGATCCTTGCGGCGGGAGGCAGATAGATGGTCGATCTTCGGGACGGCGTGGAGCGGGTCTGCCGGGCGGCGAAAGAGGCGTCGGCCCCGATGGCGCACGCGGATGCATCGAGGAAGAACGCCGCGCTCGCGGCCATGGCCAAAGGGCTGCGCGAGCGGGCGGAGTGGCTCAAGGCGGAAAACCGGCTGGACATGGAGGCGGCCCGGACCAAGGGGATCTCCGCGGCGATGCTCGACCGGCTCCTGCTGACCGACGAGCGGATCCGCCACATGGCGGACGGGATCGAGGAGGTGATCGCCCTCCCCGACCCGGTCGGCGAGGTCACGAAGATGTGGCGGCGGCCCAACGGCCTCTGGGTGGGCCGGATGCGCATCCCCCTGGGGGTCATCGGGATCATCTACGAATCCCGCCCCAACGTGACGGCCGACGCGGCGGCGCTGTGCATCAAGTCCGGGAACGCCGTCGTGCTCCGCGGCGGGTCCGAGGCCATCCGCTCCAACACCGCCATCGCGCGCATCCTGCGGGACGCGCTCTCCGGCGGCGGCCTGCCCGCGGACGCCGTGTCGATCATCGAGCAGACCGACCGGGAGGCCATCGACTGCATGCTGGCGGCCGAAGCGTTCATCGACCTCATCATCCCGCGCGGCGGGGAAGGGCTCATCCGGAGCGTGGTGGAAAAATCCCGCATCCCGGTCATCAAGCATTACAAGGGGGTCTGCCACATCTACGTCGACGAGGACGTCGACCTTCCGCAGGCGGTCTCCGTCTGCGTCAACGCGAAGGTGCAGCGCCCCGGGGTCTGCAACGCCATGGAAACCCTCCTCGTGCATGAAAAGGCCGCGCCGGCGTTTCTCCCCGCGGTGGCGGCGGAACTGGTCAAGAACGGCGTCGAGCTGCGCGGCTGCCCCTGGACCGTCCGCCTCGTCCCGCAGGCAAAACCCGCCTCGGACGAGGACTGGGGGACCGAATACCTGGACCTGATCCTCGCGGTGAAGGTGGTCGCGTCGATGGAGGAGGCGATGGAGCATATCCGCCGCTACGGCTCGCTGCACACCGAGGCGATCCTCACCACGGACCACGCCCGGGCGATGCGGTTCGTGCGCGAGGTCGACTCCTCGCTGGTGCTCGTCAACGCCTCCACCCGCTTCAACGACGGCTTCCAGCTGGGGCTGGGGGCGGAGATCGGGATCAGCACGACCAAGATCCACGCCTTCGGCCCGATGGGGCTCGAGGAGCTGACCACGACGAAGTTCATCGCCTTCGGGGACGGCCAGGTCCGGCAGTAAATGGACCCACCACGGTCATCGGTGGCGCTCTTCGGGGGGACGTACGACCCGTTCCACAACGGCCACCTGCGCATGGCGGTCGAGGTCAAGGAGGCGCTCGGCATCTCCCGGTTGACCCTGTTTCCCGCGCTCCATCCGCCCCACAAGCCGAAGCGGCCGGTGACCGAAGCGCGGCACCGGCTCGCGATGGTCGCGGCGGGGGCGGCCGGCCTCCCCGGGATCGACGTTTCCGACATCGAGATCCGCCGGGAGGGTCCCTCCTACTCTCTTCTCACCGTCCTGGACTTCCGGAGGGAGCTGCCCGACGCCCGGATCCTGTTCGTCATGGGCGCCGACTCCTTTGCCGATGTGTCCTCCTGGCATCGATACGGCGAGCTCCTCCTGTCGTGCGATTTCATCCTCCTCCCCCGGTCGGGCGTCGACCCGGAACCCGCTCCCCCGAAGGGCGTGCATATTGAAAAAGAGGAGCCGCATTGCTATAGTTGGATGGGGAAAAGCTACCGCCTCCCGGGCGGGCGACGGCTGTTCTGCCCGTCGCTGCCGGCCCTGGACATCTCCTCGAGCGCCATCCGCGAGAAAGTCCGGAAGGGCAAATGCATCCGGGGGCTCGTCCCGCCGGAAGTGGAGCGGTACATATCCGACCATGGTCTCTACCTTGACCGCGCGGAGGAGCAACGGCCATAACGACGCAGGAGACGCTGCTGCGGTGCGCGCGGCTGGCCCAGGAAAAGAAGGCCGCCGACATCCGCGCGCTCGACGTCCGGGAACGCGCCACCTTCACCGACTTCTTCCTGCTGTGTTCGGGGACGTCCGACCGGCAGGTTTCGGCCGTGGCCCATCATATCGAGGAGTCGCTCCGCAAGGAGGGCCTGCGGCCGCTGGGGATCGAGGGGATCCGGGAAGGACGGTGGGTCCTCCTCGATTACGGCGATTTCGTGGTGCATGTGTTTCTTTCGAGCGTTCGGGAATTCTACAATTTCGATCGGCTGTGGGGATCGGCGCCGGAGATCCCCCTCCCCTGAAGGACCGATAACCACGGAGGAGCCTGCGCATGGCGGTCCGTCTGCTGTTCCTGCTCTTCGTCATCATCCTTGTGGCCTTCTCCTACATCTCCTTCCTGAACGGCCAGCACATCCAGTTTTTCTACTCCGACACCCGCCAGCTGGAGATCACGGTCAGCGAGCTCGCGATCCTCTCCTTCGCCCTCGGCGCCGCGATGGTCATCCTCGGCACGTTGGTGAAGGACGTGACCCTGGCGTCGAAGAACTGGAAAGAGCGCCGGGAAAAGCAGCGGCGGGAGGCGGCCCGCTCCCGCGTGGCCAAGGCATCCGATCTCTTCCAGCGGGGGATGCTCTCCGAGGCCGCCAAGGAGCTGGAGCGCAGCCTTTCCGTCAACCCGGACGACCGCGAGGCCCTCGATCTCCTCTCTTCCGTAGAGACGGAGCGGGGGAATTCCCTGGAGGCCGTGAAAGCCCTGACGCGGGTCAAGCAGATCGATCCCTCCGACCTGTCGGTGTTCTTCCGGCTGGCGGCCCTCTACCGCAAGATGAACGATACGGAAAACGCGGCCTCCCTGTTCAAGGCCATCGAGGATTCCGAGGGGGAAAACCCGCGCGCCTGGGAAGGGCTGCGGGACATCCACATCCTCCGGAACGAGATGGTGCCCGCATACGCATTGCAGAAAAAGATCATGAAATACAAGGGAAAAACCGCCACCCCCGAGGACCAGGAGCTCTTCGACGCCCTCCGGTACGAGAAGGCGGTCGTACGACTCAAGGAAGGGAAAACCGACGATGCGGAACGGCGTCTCCGCGATCTCGTCAAGGACCAGCCCCGGTTCTGCGGCGCCTACATCACCCTCCACGAATACATGCGGTCGCGCGGCAACCTGGAGGAAGCCACGCAGCTGCTGCTCCTGGGCTACCGGACGACGCGCAACGCCGTGTTTCTCATCAAGCTCGAGGACCTCGGCATCGAAACGGAGAGCCCGCAGGCCGTGATCGGCGTCTATACGGATCTCCTTCAGGAGTACCCCTCCGATTTCGACGTCAACCTGTTCACGGGAAAATTTTTCCTGCGCCTGGAGATGAACGACGAGGCGGTGGAACAGTTGTTGAAGGCGGAATCTCTGGAACCGG
Organism: Deltaproteobacteria bacterium; assembly: GCA_003105225.1. Lineage (GTDB taxonomy): Bacteria > Desulfobacterota > Deferrimicrobia > Deferrimicrobiales > Deferrimicrobiaceae > FEB-35. The sequence continues at coordinate 39,447 of PQAK01000064.1, forward strand.
AGCGGGAATCCGTCCACATCCTTCTTGCGGAGGCGCTCCGGCGGAGGGGACGATATGAATCCGCCTGCCAGCACTACCAGCGTGCCTTCGGCTACAAACGACGCTACCTCATCCCCTTCCGCTGCGCGATATGCGGGAAGGCCACCATCAAGTGGACCGCCCGCTGCCCCGACTGCGGCGCCTGGAACGCCTACTCCATCGATCACGGGCACAGGGAGTACGCCGCGCCGGCCTCCATCCGCTGACCCGGAGAAAGGCGTCCGCGAAAGCTGTTGGCGCAGCCTCGCATCGGAGTCCCTGGGCGAACTGGCGTGCCTGGCGTCGCTTTTTCCGGTGTCGCCCGTCCGCTTCACCGCAGCGGATGTCCGGAGCTGGCCCGCATACCGCGGAGAGGCGTGCCCCCGCTGCGGCGCCTTCACGGGGGTGGGCCATCCCCGCGGCGCCCGGATCGTCTGCAGGTCCTGCG
>PQAK01000064.1:39943-40332 GCA_003105225.1 Deltaproteobacteria bacterium
TTCGCTTACGAGGGCGGCGTCCGGGAGGGAATCCGGGCCGCGAAATACGCCCGCCATGCCGTCCCCGCCGGCGCCCTGGCGGAACGGCTGCTGGAAGCCATCCGCGGAGAGTGGAGCGACCGCTTTCCGTCCGATCTCCGTCCGACCGTCGTCCCCGTCCCGATCCGCCCCGCAAAGTATTTTCAAAGGGGATTCAATCTCCCCGCGCTCGTCGGACAGGCGCTGGCCCGCCTCGCAGGATGGCCGTTCGCCCCTTCCGCCTTGCGCAGAACGGCGGCCGGCCTCCCCCAGGCCGGGCGGCACCTTGCGGACCGCGAGGAAAACGTGCGGGATGCGTTTCATGCCGCTCCCGGCAGACGGCAGCAGCCGGAAATCCTCCTGGTGGACGA
>PQAK01000065.1 GCA_003105225.1 Deltaproteobacteria bacterium
CGACCAGATCGAGCGGACCGAGGATTTTTACCTGGGGACCCTGTTTCGGGCGTCGCTGGGGTATTCGAGTGATGGCTTCGGAGCCGACCGCGAAGCGGTCGTCTTCAGCAGCCAATTCGGTACCAGCTTCCGGACCACGGAAGCATCGACCCTGCTCGTGGATAGCGTCGCCAACGGCCGGGTGGAAGACGGTTCCGTGAGGGACACGACCGTCGGGGCTAACGGCCGCCTGTACGTGCACCTGTCGGAATCGTGGCTTCTCTTTTCCCTGCTGTCCGGCAGCCGGGGGGTAAACCTCGACCCGGACCACGAGCTGGCGCTCGGCGGGGAAAACGGCCTGCGCGGATATCCGCGCAGGTACCAGGCCGGGGACAGGGCCGCGCTTTTCGTGTTGGAGGCGCGGTACTACACGTCCTTTTATCCCTTCCGCCTGGCCCGCATCGGGGGGGCGGTCTTCTGCGACGCCGGGAGGGCCTGGGGAGGGGATTTCGTGAAAGCACCGGATCCCGGCATCCTGCGGGACGTGGGAATCGGCCTTCGACTCGGGATGACCCGGTCGGGGTTGGGAAACGTCATCCACATCGACATGGCGTTTCCCCTGGACGGCGATCCGACGATCAGCCCGGTGCAGTTCCTCGTCACGACGAAGCAAAGCTTCTGAGCGTCAAACGATCCGGGGGGCAGGTCCCCCCGATCGAAACGCGCAAGGGGTATCGCCCTCTCCGGAGCGATGGAAGTATATGTACCGATTTCGATGGTAGAATGGGGTCATCTCGGATCACGGAAGGAGGCGGGCATGGCCATTGCGAAAATGATCCGGACGAAAATCGGGAGCGTCGAGAAGCAGCTCTTCCGGCGCGTCGGTTCGCTCGAGAAGGACGTGGCGCGGTTGACGAAGAAGCTCGAGAAGAAAGAGCACGAGGTCAGGAAACTGAAGGACAAGCTGACGGCCAAGATGGTCAAGAACGTAAAGAAAAAAGTGAAGAAGGCGAAGAAAGCGGTCCGGAAACAGCTGGCCCGGATCGGGTGAATCCCCCCGGGGGGGTAGATCGCGCGGGGATTGCCGGCCGGGGAATGCCGTCCGGGCATTCCCGTCCGCGCCCGCCTCACAACGAAAAGGTGATCCCCGCCATCAGCAGGAGCTGGCCGAGCACGTCCCCCTGGACGCGCACGTTGCATGCCGCGCCGCCGGAGGACACGCAGAAGATATCCGTGGTGTCCGGCAGGATCGTCAGCAACCCCCTCCCCTCGAGCCGAAGGCCGATGTGACGCGATAACGGCAGCTTTGCGCCTCCGCCCAGCGATAGGGAGAAGTACGTTTTCGGGTTCAGCCCGCTCCCGCCCGGCACGAAGTGCGTTGCGCCGAGCCCCCCGGCAATGTAAGGGCGTACCTTTTCCCCGGGAAACAGGTAGGTCCCCCCCAAGTGGAGGTAGTGGATGTCCAGGTCGAACAGGGGATCGCCGCCGAACGTCCCGCCGCCGGCAACCTTCGTCCGCTGGAATCCGTAGAAGAGTTCGTACTGGGTTTCCGGGGAGTTCGACAAGTCGAGGATCAGACCATAGGTCCCCCCCTCTCGTACATCCAGGTCGGCGCCGGTGGTGTTGTCCTCGAAACTGCCGCCGATGGCGTAGCCGGCGTATGGCGTGACCTCCAGCCCCCATCCCGCTCCTGCCTCCCCGGGTAAAAGGACCGATGAAAGGAGGACCGCGGCCGCAATCGGGAGAAGGCGAAACGGGAGCGCACGGCAGGCGGGAACCGGTTTCATGGCTTCCTCCGGAAACCGCCCTCCCCGGCCCGTTCGGCCTCATGAAGAGCGGCGTTGAGAAGCAACAGGGGTGCCACTCCATTTAACTGCCGGGAGGGATCTCCGTCAACGCATGCCGGCAGTCAGGGCGGGAGAAAGGAATCCGTATGGAAATCTTTCCCTGTCCCGAAGCGTTCCGGGATTCTCAAGGCATCCCCGTCAGCCGGACGTTCTCCAGGGAATCGGTTACGAAATCGGCCCCTGCAAGCTCCTCCGCCGGATGGCTGTTGGTGACCGCGAGCACCGAAAGCCCCGCCCCTTTCGCAGCCTCGATGCCTGCGGGGGTGTCCTCGACGGCCAGGCAGTTCCTCGGCGCGGATATGACCTGCGGGCGCGAATGGGACAGCCTCCGGATGGCGAGGACGTAGCATTCCGGGTCGGGCTTGCTCTTCAGGACGTCGTCCGCGGTGACGATATGGAGGAAACAGCGCGCAACGCCGAGCCCCGAAAGGATCGGATCGATGTCGGACCGCAGCGCCCCGCTGCAGATGGCCATCGGGACGCCGGAAGCGTGCAGGGACTCGATCATCGGGAGGATCCCCGGGTAGACCTTCACTCCGGCCCGGAGGATCTCCTGGAATACCCGGGACTTGGCCTCGACCAGCTGCGAAAGCCGCCGGTCTTCCAGCGCCCGCCCGTGGCTGCGAAAGGCCTCCCGGAAGGCGTCCCTGTCGTCGAACCCCAGGTAGGTGTCGACGTAGGTCTTCCACGTGAAGGAGATCCCCAGGGGCTCGAGGACCTTCCGGAAGGCATCGTAGTGCAGCGGCTCGGTATCGACGATCACGCCGTCAAAATCGAAAATTACCGCTTCCGGCCGCCGCACAGTCTGAAGAACCGCCATTTCCGCAGCACCCCCCAAACCGATTGTACGCCGGCTTTCCGCCGGATGTTCGTCTCTCTTGCCGTCCGATCCATTCTATAATCCTTGGCGCTCCGTAAGGCGTCCAATCCGACCCGGTCCCCGCGGGTGACACTTGCCATGCAACGGTTCGTCGGCCACACCGGAAGGGACAGCGTAGGCCGGAAGCCGGAGACGATTTGGTTTACAATCGGGCGAAGGATACGGTTCCAGGCGGAGGAACGGAGGCAGCCGAAGTTCTTCGATCCACGACCGGCCTCGGGCCGGGACCCTCGTCGAGGACTCGATCCTCGATCTCCTCATGGTTCGCCATAACGCCGCGCGGATGGAAAGGCCGGGTGCCCACGGCGGGGGACTGCTATCGTTTCTGCCTTTCAAGCCCGCATATCGACGTCGCGCTGACCGGGCCTCGCAACGCGGGGGAGCTGCGCGAGAACCTCACGGCGCTCGAGAAGGGCCCCCTCTCTCCCGAGGAGGACCTCTTCCTGCGGGAGTTCGGGCGCGCCGTGCACGGTTAGGTTCAGGTTCCGTCGCAGCATCCCCCGGCACGAGCCTGCATCAAGCCGCCTTGGCGAGGTACCGTTCGATCGATTCCATTTGCATGGCCCATCCCTCCTCGTGCATCCGGTAGGCCTCCGCGCGGCGCGCGGCCGGGATCTTGTCGAAGCCGGACTCCACGAGGGTGAGCACCGTGCCGTCGGCGTCCTCTTCCAGTACGCACACAACGAGCGTCGGTGTCTCGGCGGAATAGTCCACCGCCGGATCGATCGCGTAGGGATGCCAGCGCCACGAAAACAGGCGCTGGGGCTCGATCCGGTCGACGACGAGCTCGAACCGCATTCCTTCATGCCCCTTTTCCGTGATCGTCCCTTTCATGGAAGCGCCCGGCGTAAATCTTCCGGCCAGTTTCACCCCGAACCATGTCCCGAATTCCTCAGCGTCCGTGAGCGCGCGCCAGACACGAGCGCGGGGGACGCGAAGATGGATCTTCTCCTCGATGCGGTCGGTATCCCTGGCATTCATTTGCAACTCCCTTCCGAGGTTTCTTGTGATCCGGGATATTCGATGCCCGGGACGCCCCCGGCAGTTCGGCTGCGGGATACCAAATTCCATCTCGAAAACGGCCAGCGTTTGCCGGAGGGGACGGCGGGTTCGACATTCCCCTCGAAATCATGCATCCTAATGGATATGGAAGAAGTTCCTTGATGTCATCGGGAACCGTGTAGGTCTGATCGTGTGCGGCCGGTTCACCCTGTTCGAGCCGGACCGGGTCCTCGCCCGGGAGTTCGGCGTCTCCGGCTTTCCCCCGCAGTCGCCGCGCCCCGGGTCAATGCCCCCACCCTCGACGACGAGGGTTGCATCGCCCTCCTTCCTTGAGCCCGCCGGCACCCTCTTCCGAACCGGAAACCGACGTTGCCGGGAGAGGGCTCCTACCCCGCGCGATACTTGAAGGAAATATTCACCCGGGCCCGGTATGCGACGACTTTGTTCTTGTCGATCGCCATGTCCAGCTTGACGACTTCCGCAACTCTCAGGTCCTCGAGGGACTTCCCGGCGGTTTCCACCGCATTTTTTGCGGCCTCTTCCCAGGAATTCCTGCTCGTGCCTACGACGTCGATGATTTTGTAGATGCTCTCCATGGCGATGCCTCCCTTTCCGCAAATGTCGATCTTTTCTGCAAGACCATGCGCCATAAGTAATAGTAACAGGAAAATACGGGCCGAAAGGACCGTTGCGCGATACCATGAGGGCATGATCCGTATCACGGGGACCATCCAGTTCGACGAGGGCGAGATCCGGGAAAGGTTCATCCGATCCTCCGGCCCCGGCGGGCAGAACGTCAACAAGGTCGCCACGGCCGTCGAGCTGCGATTCGATGTCCGGGGCTCCCGCTCCCTGCCCGAGGAGGTGCGCGAGCGGCTGATCCGGCTCGCCGGGAAGAAGGTGTCCCGCGAGGGGGTGCTGATTATCCAAGCAGGGCGGTTCCGCACGCAGGAGCAGAACCGCCGGGATGCCCGTGAACGCCTGATCCGGTGGGTCCGGAAGGCCGCCTTATCCCCCAAACTACGCAGGAAGACCCGGCCCGGCGGGAAATCGGTGGAACGCCGGCTGGAGGCGAAACGCCTTCAGGGCGAAACCAAGCTGCGGCGAAAACCGGTTCCCCCCTCGGAAACCGGCTGACCCCCCCGGGCGGGCGCTGACATCGGAAGCCTCCTCCGTGCGTCACTCGAGGGCGCGATTCCATTCCCTCACGCACAGGGGAGGGGATGGAAACGTGAAGTTTTCCACCTCTTCTTCCGATAAGACGAGGAAGAATGCGTTCGGGGCGGAGTTTCATGCGGACCGGAGTCGGAACAAAGAAGAGGGAAAACAGGCTTTTCGGCGGCTGGACCCTCCCGGCAGCCTTCGGCGAGGGGGTTCTGAAGGTGTTCCGCAGGGGAAAAGACATCCCCCCGAAGAAGGGCGCCTGTGAGGATATCGGAGATCTTCTCGACGGGCTTCCCGCCGGGTTTTTCGTACTCCATCAATTCAATCCCGGAAACGGGGTGATCGACTATCTCCTTGTCGGCCCGAAAGGCCTCTTCGTCGTGAATATTCAAAGCCATACCGGTACCGTCATGGTCCTGGGGGGCCAGATTTTCCGGAATAAACGATCCCTGGAGATGGATCGGAACCTGCTATTGAAGGTTCGGGAGGAGTGCCGGGCGCTACAGGAGCTGCTTGCCCGGAGAGGGATCACGGAATTGAAACCGCTGCCCGTCATCGTCTTTCTGAACGCCGTTGTTGCGGTCCACGGGACGATCGACGGGGTGGAGGTTGTGCAAAGGAGCGCTCTCCCCGACTTCATGAACCGCAGGAAAAACGTGATCACCCCAAGGGAAGCCGAGGGGATCTTCGAATTCCTGAAAATCGGAGAGGCCGGCTCCCCCTTGTAGTCCATTCCGCCCGCTTTTCATATCCCCACTCCCTTGCGGGCAAACGAGCAGAAAAAACCCACGCCGTAACCGAACAGGATGGCCAGAAGCAGGAACCCCGTCATCACGACGACAGCCACGGGGATGACCCACCCGTTCACCCCGCCCAGCTCCACCAGGACCGCCGTCAGCTGATCGGGAGGCTGCACCGATTTCGCTTCGCGGATCTTCGATGTCGCGTGCCGGTAATACAGGTAATTTCCGGTGATTCCGGCGGCGATCCAGAAGGCAAATCCGAAAATCGGGATAAGAGTGAGGAAAAACCAGGCCAGTGCCCAAAGGTAGAGCTTGCGATAGAGCATCCACCAGAAATTGTACAGGAACGCCGCCCAGTTCCAGGTGGGTGCGAAGGTTTCCACGCCGCGGATGTTGAATTTCCGGAATGCCGTCGAGTAATAGCCGGAATTCTTTCCCACGAAGAGGCCGATTTCGTCGATACCGGACCCGGCGGCGGTTCCTCCCGGGAGATCCGGCTTCACCGGGGCTCCGCAGTTCATGCAGAAGGCCGCCCCTTCCGGAAGATCCCTGCCGCATTTGGCGCAGAACATGAATCCCCTCCCCGGGAGAACGCGGATGGGCGCCATCCCCTACGGCTTATCTTACCGGAAACCCGGGACGATCCTCCAGCCGGGTCAAAAAACCCGATGCACGGTGACCGCCATCCCTCCCGGCAGGGGCGCCACTTCGAACCGCGTATGCCTGCCGGGAGCCGTATCCTCCCTGGCGACGACCTTGCAGCTCAGGTAGGCGAGATACCACCCGAGCGCCGTTTGGGAAAAATAATGCTCGTTGTCGTTGATCCGGGAAAGGCCCGGCAAGGTCGATAAAGCGAAAAAGAGCCCTTTCCGGTACGGGCTATCGCTCATTTCCGCGGCGGTGAGCAACGGAACCGCTCCGATGTAGGCGTGCCCGCTGACGCCGTCGCTGGCGTGGAAGGGGTTCCAGTGCGAGTTCCCCTCGTCCGGGCGATGGCTCCCGATAGCCGACTGCAGGAACAGCAGCGACGGAGCCCCGACGATCGTTGCACGGAACGATCGCTGGGACCATTCCCTGATCGTTGGATTCCGGAGCAGATGCCCTGCGCCGTAAGCGCCGATGGTAACGGGAACGGCAACCAACGCCATCCCCGGCACCCTGGCGACCTTCGCGACGTCGTCCGTCCCGCCGCTCCGGAGATTCTGCTGGTACTTGTCGCGGATCCACCGGTCGGCGTTCGTGTTTGCAGGGACGGCATCCGCCGCGATCCCTATCCCCAATCGGACCAGGTTGGAGGTTCCGAGATAAAAGGATTGGAAATCGGTGGTTACGGTTTCGAAGGCGATCCGGACCACCGTATTGTCACCGGCGAAACAGGGGGCGCCGGGGGCGAGGAAGAACGGGATCAACAGGATCGCGATGCGAATCATGCGGATCTTCACGGACGGGTCTCCGCGTCAATGCACGGCGGATTCCGAATCCAGCACCTCGCGCACCTTGCGCATCAAGGAACCGATCTTGAACGGCTTCTGGAGGAATGCGGCTCCGGCGGGCAGGATCCCTTGCTGCACGATGGCGTCCCTCGTATATCCGGAAATGAACAGCACGTTCATCTCCGGGTGCAACAGCGCCATCCGCTCCGACAGCTCCCTCCCGCTCATGCCGGACATCAACGCATCGGTGATGAGCAGGTCGATCGGCCCCCGGAATTCCTTGCAGATGCGAAGCCCCTGGTTCCCGTCGGGGGCCGGGAGCACCCGGTAGCCCTTTGCCGAGAGGACCTGCGCGACCAGGTCCCGGACCGCCTTTTCATCCTCCACCACGAGGATCACTTCCGTGCCCGCAAGGGGATCGGCGGACGCTTCCGATTTCCGGGCCTCCGCCGGCTCCTCGACGGCCCGGGGGAAATACACGCGGAATGTCGTTCCCCTGCCGACCGCGCTCTCGACGTCGATATACCCGCTGCTCTGCTTGACGATCCCGTAGACCATGGGCATGCCGAGTCCCGCCCCTCTCCCGGCCTCCTTGGTCGTAAAAAACGGCTCAAAGAGGCGGGAGATCGTGCTCTCGTCCATCCCGCATCCCGTATCCTGCACCGTGAGCATCGCGTAAGGCCCCGCCTTCGCCCCCACGTGCCGACGCGCGAAGGACGCATCCAGCATCACGTTGGCGGTGGACAGGCAAAGCGACCCTCCCTCCGGCATCGCGTCCCGGGAATTGATCGCGAAGTTCAGGATCACCTGCTCGATTTGCGACGGGTCGACCCTCGCCTTCCAGAGGTTGGTGTCGATCACCGTCTTCAGGGCGATCTGTTTCCCGATCAGGCGCTCCAGCATCGTCTCGATGCCGTAGACGATCTCGTTCAGGGAGATCACCCGGGGCTGCAGGATCTGTTTCCTGCTGAACGCGAGAAGCTGCCGGGTGAGCAACGCGGCCTGGTCCCCTGCCTTCTCGATCTCCTCGATGGCATGCCGGTCCGGGTCGTCGGGGGAGCGCCTGGCGAGCAGGAGCTCGCAGTACCCCGTAACCACCGTCATCAGGTTGTTGAACTCGTGGGCGATACCGCCCGCGAGTTTGCCGACCGCTTCCATCTTCAGGTACTGGCAGACCTGTTCCTGGAGTTTCTTCCGTTCCGTGACGTCATGCACCGTGCCGCGAAGACCGATCAGGCGTCCGACAGGGTCGCAAACCGCTTCGCCGGATGCCGCCGTCCATCTCGTCGACCCGTCCGGACGGACCACCTCCAGGTCGGCCTCGTAGGGGGCCCCGGTCCGCAAGGCGTTTTCCACGAGGAGCTGCAGCCGCGCCCAGCTCTCCGGGGTGTAGCACGCCGGCAGCTCCGTTGCGAATTTCGGCGCTTTCGACTTGGGATCCCGTCCCGCAATGCGGTACAGCTCTTCCGACCACGTGACGGTGTCCGTTTCCGGGTCCCACTTCCAGCTGCCGACGTGCGCCACGCGCTGCGCCTCGTTCAGCTCCCT
>PQAK01000066.1 GCA_003105225.1 Deltaproteobacteria bacterium
ACGCGGAGCTCCCCGCTGTTTCCCATCGCCTGGATCGCATTCAGGATGATGTTCAGGAAAACCTGCCGCATCTGGCCGGAATTGGCGTTGATCGTTTCCAGGTGCGGGTCCATTTCCCGGACCAGCGTAATGGATTTCGCCGCAGGCTGGAATTCCATGATCTTGAAGAGGTCTTCCAGGATCCGGTTGACGTTCACCTCTTCCTTCCTGGACTTCGTGGATCGCGCGAACCCGAGGAGACTGCGGGTGATCTTGATCGCCTGGTTGGCCTCGTACTCGATGACCTCGAGGTCTTTCATCAGCGATGGGTGTATCCCGGATTCCTGCTTGGTGAGCTGGGCCATGTTCAGGATGACGCTTAAAGGGGTGGTCAGTTCGTGTGAGATCCCCGTGGAGAGGGTGCCGATGGCCGCCATCGTCTCGGCCTTCACCATCTGCTCCTGCGCCAGCTTCAGCTCCCGGTTGGCCTTCTCCAGCGTTTGTTCCGCTTCCCGCATCCGGCGCATCTTTTCCTTCAGGGAATCCGACATCTCGTTGAAGGAGGCCGCCAGCTCGCCGAATTCGTCCTGCAGGCCCTCGACGCGGTGGTCCATGTCGCCGCTTTTCAGCTTCCGGGTGGATTCCACCAATACCTTGACGGGACGGGTCAGACCGGAGATGAAGAGGAACGCCAGCGCGGCCGATACCAGCGGTGCGGCCGCCACGAGCACGTACAGGATGTATTTGACCCGGTCGATCCGGTTCATTGCCTTTTGCGTCTGTTCCCCGAGCCGGGAAGTGGTGAAGGAGATCATCTCCTGGGTTTTCGCGATCAACCGCTCGCCGATCCGGAAGGCGACGTCCTTTTCAGCGGCGAGCCGGGAAGCATTGGCGCGGACGGTGATCACCCGGCTCAGGGAGTCCTTGTACCTCTCTGTCTCTTCCTTCATGTCCTTCAGACGCTCGGTACCCTTTGCGGAATGGTGGCAATCGAAGCAGGCGTCGACGATTTTCCCCATGTTGCGCACATCCACCACGACCGTATCGAAGTCCCTCGAATAGGCCGTGTCCTTGAGGGTAAGGTTGGTCTGCACTTTCTTGACCTGCAGCAGGTAGTGTTCCCTCAAGATTTCGACCTGGTGGAGGGTGATCAACCGATCCAGGTTCCGCGAAGCGGTCTGGATCGTGTAGATGATGTAACTTCCGGCAAGCAGGAAGGCGATGGAATAGACGGTTAACCCGAATACGATCTTTCGTTTCATCAGTCGTTTTTATAATCGTAGGTGGAAAGGTTCAGGTGCAGGTGCTCCGCATACCAGGAGACAACGTCGTAATCCGTGTTCCGGGTCACGACGAACCTCCGCGCGCCGAACCGTTCCAGTATCTTTTGTCCTTCCGGATCCCGGTGCATGCCCAGGAGCGCCTGCCGCAGCCGGGTCCGCAACGATACGTCGATCTCCTTCCGCAAGGCGATGGCGTTTTCCGGCACTTCGGGGGATCTCTCCAGGACGACGAGCTCCGTAAGGATTCGAGGATCCGCCTTCGCAAGCCGGTTGAACACCGTGTTCTTGGCCGCCCCGATATCGGCTTTACGGTTGAGAACGTCGTAGATGGCGTCCTCATGGGTGCCGGTGAAATAGGCCTCTTTTAAATATTCCTTGTAATTCGAAATGCCTGCGTGATGGAAATATTCCAGCGGAAGCAGATATCCGGCGGTCGTCGCCTTGTCCACGAACGCGAACCGCTTCCCTTTCATGTCCCGTACGGTCTTGATTCCGCTGTCCTTCCTGACGAAGATCATTCCGTGGTAGGTCGAGGTGTTGTCGAGCCCCATCGGACGAACGAGGACTTCCACCCCGAGTTGCGCGTGGGCCAGCACATACGTGAAGCTTCCGAAAAAAGCGCCGTCCATCTGCTTCGCTTTCAGATTTTCGATGATGTTCCCGTAACGGGGGAGGATTTTCAGCGTGATCTTCGCGCCGGTTTTCCCGGAGAGATATTGCGCAACCGGTTCGTACCGCTCGAGCTGGTTGAAAATGCTCTGCTCGGGAAGCAGCCCGATCACCAGCGATTCCTGCTTCGCCGGCGCCGGTCGAGGCGGCGCCTCTTTTTGAGCGCATCCGGCAAGCACGAGCGCACACAGGATGACGTTTATCGGTCGCCAAAACATCGGCGGAAGGATAGCACAATCGGTTCCCGGCTTGCCATAGAGAAACCAAGCAGGCGGTGGCGGAAAATATCTCGTTGTGCCGGGATCGCGCGGGAAACCCTGCGACGGTCAGTATATCTATCAGGATCGGTTAAGGTTTTTTATACACTCCGCTCTTCCCGCCCTCCTTGTACCGAAGGGAGATCTCGCGGATGGTAATGGATCGGTCCGTGCCCTTGCACATGTCGTAGATCGTCAGTGCGGTCACCGCCGCCGCCGTCATCGCTTCCATCTCCATGCCGGTCCGCTCGAAGGCCCGGATCGTCGCGACGATCGTGATCTCCCCCTTCGGCGGATCGGTGGAAAATTCGATCGCCGCGTGGTGGATGGCGATGGGGTGGGAAAGGGGAATGAGCTCCGGGGTCCGCTTGGCGGCGGCGATTCCCGCAATCCGCGCCACGCCGAGCACGTCCCCCTTGGTCATCTTCCCCTCGAGGATCGCGGCCAATGTCTCGGGCCGTAAAACAACCAGCGCCTCGGCCACGGCGGTCCGCAGGGTCGGCTGCTTGCCGCTGACATCGACCATGATCGCCTGGCCCTTTGCATCGAAATGGTTGAACGCCATCGTCTAGTCCTCCAGCATTTCCGCGTCGCCGCGCAGAAGGTGCACCGCGACCTCTTCCCCGTCAGCGAAAACGGCCTTCTCCTTCGGGAGCACGGCGATCCCGTTGGCCCGGACCATGGTCCTTAAGATCCCGGTATGCTGATCGCCGGCGGGGATCGCCCATCGGACGCCGTTCTCCACCTCGATCCTGACCCGCAGGAAATGCACCTTGCCCGGTTTCTTGCGCACCTCGCCGCGCAGGGTCGCCTTGACGTACGGCGGGATCACCCGCCGGTGCCCCATCATCCTCAAGAGCGCCGGCCGGACAAACTCCTCGAAGGTTACCATTGTGGACACCGGATTGCCGGGAAGGGAAAAGACCGGCTTTCCTTCCTTCACCCCGAAGGCCAGGGGGCCCCCCGGCTTGATATCCACCCTCCAGAACAGTTGATGGACGCCAAGCTCCGTGAGGCAGTCGCGCACCAGGTCGCGGTCGCCGCCCGACACCCCGGCGGAGGTGATCAGGACATCCGCCTTGAGGCCCTCGGTCATCCTCTCCCGGTGACTTTTCATATTGTCGCGGGCGATGCCGAGGATCACCGGCTCCGCCCCGGTTGCGGTCACGGCGGCAGCCAGCGACAGCGCATTGCTGTTGATGATCTTCCCCGGCGAAAGCGTCTCGCCCAGTTCCACGAGCTCGTCCCCGGTCGACAGGACCGCCACCCGCGCCTTGCGATGGACGGGGACGAAGGCCTTGCCGAACGATGCGAGCATGCTGATATCCGGCGGATGGAGGACCGTGCCGGCGGTAACTACCGTGTCGCCGCTGCGCACATCCTCCCCGCGGAAACGGATATGCTGGGAGCGGTTGACCTTTCCCCGGAGCAGGACGGCGCTTTCGCGCTCTTCGGTCTCCTCGATCGGGACCACCGCGTCGCATCCGGGCGGGATCTGGGCGCCGGTCATGATCCGGACGGCGCATCCGGGCAGGACGGCGGGAGTCGCGGTTTCCCCGGCCGGAATGTAGCCGGTGACGCGCAAGGATGCCCCCGCCCTGCAATCCTCCGACCGCACCGCGAAACCGTCCATGGCCGAATTGTCGTAGAGCGGCATGTCCCACGGAGCCGCCACGTCTTCGGCCGCTACCCTGCCGAGCGATCCAAGGAGGTCCACCCGCTCCATTCCGAGGGTGGGGACGTTGGACAGGATGATGCTTCGCGCCTCTTCGAAAGTGGGCATATCAAGGCCTCATGGGGAGATCTTCGTGTACCAGGCTTCCCCAGTATATACAGTGCCTTCCTCGGTAACACCCATAAAAATCGGGGTCGACCCGAAAATTTGCGAATGCCGGCAGCCGTGCATCCGCCTCGAAAATTACCGCCGGCTACGGAATATTGCAGTGTGATATTATGTTTGTATTATGAGGGGTTATATAGGTTTCGACGATACGGACAACAAGGATTCGGAATTCGGTACGGGCAAAGTCGCCAGGCATTTTGAGCGCCTCCTGCCGGAGGGATGCTCCTTATGGGGGGTGATTCGCCAGCAGCTCATGTTCGACGATCGGATTCCGTATACCTCCCACAACAGCTCCGCCTGCATTATCGTTGATTTTCCCGATCCTGCGCTGAAAGACAGCCTGCTGTCCATCGCCATGAAGCATATCGAGCGCGAGTCCGCTTCCGGCAGCGATCCGGGTCTTTGTTTTGCCTGTGAAGGCGATCCTGCCTTGACCGAATTGACATCCTTCGGATATCTCTGCGCAACGCGGATCGTCACGCAGAAAGAAGCCCTTCAGGCCGCCTCGGGCATCCATCTTTCCGGTCACGGCGGCAACAATGACGGTATTATCGGGGCTGCCGCCGCGGTGGGCCTTACCGCGTCCGGATGGAACGGCCGATTCATCGAGTTCGCCGGTTTGCGCAACTTCCCCGGCATGGTTGCAGTATCAGAGCTCAAGAGACACGGGATCCGGGTAGTTTCCGTCGACAGGGATGCAAGGATTCCGAAGCCGGAAGATATGGTCGATACGAAAGGATGGCTGCGTCCCCGGCTCTGGGGGCGGTCCCCGATATTGCCGGTGGTATGTCGAGCGGAAAATCTGTGGGAAAGCATCGGGGGAAAAAGGGAGGATTCGTAAAAACGGGAGGTAGGAACATGCCAGGCAAGATTTTTTATCGGGAGCGTTTGAGGGTAGGTGAAGGGGAAAAGAAACCTCGGTTCATCCTGGTCGCCACCGCGGGCATCGATATGAGGGTCTATGCGCAGCACCTGCGGAAGAAGGAGCTCGAGCATATTGCCCAGGCGGTCGGCGCGGAGCTGGTCCTGCTGAGGAGCGGGGAGAAAGAAAAGGACAAGAAGAAAAAGACCAAGAAATAGATTATTTCGACAGGGGTCGGATATGGCGCTGATACGGGAACGCGATGGACGACGGCTGCACGTAAAAAGCAAGCTGATGGGGCAAAGCCTCATCAGCAGATCGTTCATCAAGGAATTCAAGGTCGCCCCGCAATTGCGGCTTTTTCCGGACGTAACCGTCGTAAAGATCGGCGGCCAGTCCATCTGCGACCGCGGCATCAAGGCCCTTCCCGGCATCGTCAAGGAAATCGGCGCGAATAAGCAGGAACACAAGATGCTCGTTACCACGGGCGGGGGAACCCGGAGCCGGCACATCTATGCCATCGGCCTCGAGCTGGGCATGCCGACCGGCATCATCGCGAAATTCGGGAGCTCGGTTTCCGAACAGAACGCTCTCCTGGTATCGACGCTTCTTTCCCCCTGGGGCGGCATCAAGATCGGGCATGACGAGATCATGAAACTGCCGACCTATTACGCGCAGGATTGCATTCCCGTCATGCACGGCATGCCGCCCTACGACTACTTCGCGATCCCCGCCGCAGGGTGGCGGATCCCCGTCCACCGCACGGATGTCGGCACGGTGATCCTGGCGGACCTGATCGGCGCCAGGAACTGCATCCTGGTCAAGGACGAGAAAGGCCTTTATACGGAGGATCCCAAAAAAAGGAACGACGCCGCGTTCATTCCCGAGATCAGCGCCGCCGAGCTCCTGAAAAGGGATTTCGATGACCTCATCATCGAACGTCCCTGCCTGGAAATTCTTCAATACAGCGAGGTCATCGATAAAATCCAGATCGTCAACGGCCTTGAAGAGGGAAATTTAACCAAGGCCTTGAAGGGCGAGCCCGTAGGGACGATCATTTACAAGAAATAAAAAAACCGGCGGGATTCATGGAAGGGATCCCCCCTTCGTGCAACATGACGTCTGCCGTGGAACCGGACGGTTCGGGGGTACCACCCTCCCCCTCTCCAGGAAAATCGATTCGCCGTTGAGCCGGTCCGGATGTTGCGGGTCGTGCGTGGTCATGACGACGGTGGTCCCCTGCGCGGGAAGCGACGCGATTACCGTTTCGAGCAATCCGGTCGTTTCCCGGTCGATATTCGCGAGCGGTTCGTCGAGCAGGAGCACCTCGGGCTCCAACGCCAGGGCCCTGGCCATGGCCACCCGCTGCGCCTCGCCGCCGGACAGTTCCCGGGCCCTCCTCTCGCGGAATCCTTGAAGGCCTACGGTCTCGAGCGCCGTTTCGACGATCCGCCGCTGGTCGTCTCCGTGAATCCCTCTCGCCTTCAGGCCGAAAGCGACGTTGGCATGGACCGTTCCTCCGAAGAGGTACGGCGCCTGGTGCAGCAGCGTGACCCTCCTGCGCCGTGCTTCCATGGAATCGTGATCCCAGTCGACCCGTTTCCCGTCGTAGTGGATCTCTCCGGCCGTCGGAGGCGAGAGAAACGCCAGGATGTGCAGGAGGGTGCTCTTCCCCGCGCCGTTCGCACCGATCAGGGTGTAGAGACGATGTTCGTAAATCGACAGGTCTTCGATATCGAGGACTACCATCGAACCGTAGCGCTTCCGTATCGAGTTCAACCGGTAGATGGCCCTCAACGGCTACCTCCGCTGCAGGAGGTTGAGGAACAGGTTGACGCAAAGCGCCACCGACATCAAAACGATCCCCAACGCCATGCCGAAAGCGAATTCCCCCTTGCTCGTTTCCAGGGCGATGGCCGTCGTCATCGTCCGCGTGTACCCCCGGATGTTCCCGCCGAGCATCATCGCCACGCCGACCTCGGAGACGACCCGGCCGAAGCCGGCGATCACCGCCGCGAGCATGCCGAACCGGATCTCTCCCATCAGGATCCCGAAGGCCTGAAGGCGTCCCGCGCCCAGGGTGAGGGCGGTCGGGAAGATCCGGGGATCCGCGCCCCGAACGGCCGTCAGCGCATAGTTCGCAACGATCGGTGCGGCCAGCAGGACGCCGCCGATCACGATCGCCGTCGGCGTGAAGAGGAGCCCCAGGACGCCCAGCGGCCCCTGGCGGCTCAAGAACCCGTAGACCAGGAGCCCCACCACCACCGTCGGGAGCGCCATCAGGGTGTTGAGCAAGGTGACGACGATCCGCTTCGCCGGAAAATCGACATGCCCCACGAAAAACCCGATCGGTATGCCCAGGAGGGCGGCGAATACCGTCGCTCCCGCGGAAACGGCAAGGGAAGTGCGGACGGCGTCGACGACGTCCTGGGAGAGGGACCCGATCAGCCGGAGGGCCGCAGCGAAGGAGGAAAATAGGAAGTCCAACCGGGGATCCCGATTTCCCTTTCAGGCGTCGACGCCGAGGATCACGCTGGACGCCTTGACGAGGGCGCAGACGTGGTCGCCCTTGGACAGGGAGAGGCGCTTCGCGCTCTCTTCGGTGACGATGGCCGTCAGGACGCTCCCTCCCGGCAAGGCGACCGTTACCTCGGCATTCACGGGGCCGTGGAGGATCCGGTCCGCGGTGCCGCACAACAGGTTCCGTGCGCTGACCTTCGCGGCGTGGAGGTCCTTGCCGAGAATCACGGAGCTCGCCTTGAAAAATGCGTAGATCTCCACGCCCGCCTTCAGGCCCAGGACTCCTGCGCTCTCGTTCGTTATGACCGAGCAAAGGATTTCCCCTCCCTTGAGCGCGAGGGTCACTTCCGTGCTGACGGCACCTTTCCGGACCGCCGCCACCCTGCCCAGGAACACGTTTCGCGCGCTGACCCTCATGGCCACCCTCCGTACCAGGGAATAGAAGCGAGGGACGTCCCCCAGCCGTCCCTCGAGGCGCCGGATGAACTTTTGATGCTCTTCCTGGAGAACGCGGTAGAGCCGGACCGTTTCCCTGCCTTCCTCCGTAAGCAGGGTTCCGCCGCCGCCCACGCCGCCGGCGGAACGGCGGACGAGCGGCTTTTCCGCGGCATTGTTCATGGCATCGACGGCGTCCCAGGCGGTCTTGTAGCTGATGCCGACCTCCCGGGCCGCCCGGGTGATCGACCCGAAGCGGTCGATCGCCTCCAGCAGGCGAATCCGGTCCCCTCCGTAAAATGCCTGGTCCGCCCGGCGCATCGAAAGGGTCGCCGCGATCGAGACCCCTTCCTTCGCCCGGCGGTCCGAAGAGCCCTTCTCCCCGGAGGGATGCTTTCCTTCGGTCTTAATGCTTGTCTCCCTCCCCATAGAGGAAAAAGAGCTGCTCGCCGTCGACCTTGTATCCCGCGATGAGGGA
The DNA here is from genome assembly GCA_003105225.1 of Deltaproteobacteria bacterium. Lineage (GTDB taxonomy): Bacteria > Desulfobacterota > Deferrimicrobia > Deferrimicrobiales > Deferrimicrobiaceae > FEB-35. Next base: position 8,327 of record PQAK01000066.1, read on the forward strand.
ACGGCCCTCCGGCCCCGTGACGAAATCGATGAGCTTCATCGCGAGATCATACTTCGCGTGAGCATGTGTCTTCGGGTTGACTGCGATGATCCCGTACGGATTCCACAGGTTCTTGTCCCCCTGCCGGAGGACGACGAGGTCGGTCTTCTTCCGAAATGCGATGTAGGTCCCCCGGTCCGAGAGGGTATATCCCCGCTTCTGCGTGGCCATCGTGAGGACTTCCCCCATTCCCTGGCCTGCCTCGATGTACCAGGCGCCCCGCGGAACCATCCCGGCGGCCGCCCAGATCTCCTTCTCCTTTACGTGGGTGCCCGATTCGTCCCCGCGGGAAATGAACGGGATTCCTTTCGCCGCGATCGCACGAAGCGCCTCCGGCGCGCTGGACGCCTTCCCGACTCCGGCCGGATCGTCCGGAGGCCCCAGGAGGACGAAATCATTGTACATCACGTCCCTGCGGTTGACCCCATATCCGTTCGCCACGAACTTGTCCTCGAGGGACCTCGCATGGACGAAGACGACGTCCACATCGCCCGTCTCCCCGAGCTTGAGCGATTTCCCGGTCCCGACGGCCACGACGTCGACCTTGCAGTTGTACCGTTTTTCAAAGGGAGGGAGAAGTACGGAGAGGAGGCCCGAGTTCTCCGTGGAAGTCGTGGTGGACATCCGGAGCCGCTCCTCCGCGCGGGCTGGAAGGACCGTGAGAGCGAGCAGGAGGAGGAACAGCGTCGTTTCGAGAATATGCA
>PQAK01000067.1 GCA_003105225.1 Deltaproteobacteria bacterium
GGGTCCAGGCCGGAGGTGGGCTCGTCCAGGATGACCAGCTCAGGCTCGTTCAGTAGCGCCTGGGCCAAGCCGATGCGCTGCAGCATCCCCTTAGAGAACGTGCGCAGCGCCTTGTCTCCGAAGGCGGTCAGGCCCACCAGCTCCAGCAGGTCGCCGGCCCGCCGCCGCAGCCGGTCGGCGTCCATGCCGTAGAGCTGGCCGTGGAGGTTGAGGAACTCCCGCGCCGACAGCCAGTCGTGAAAGCGGAAGTGCTCGGGCAGGAAGCCGATTCGCCCCCGGGTGGCGCGGTCGCCCAAGGGCGCCCCCAGGATGGAGGCGCTCCCCGCAGTGGGGGCCACCAGGTCCAGGAACATCTTGACGGACGTGGTCTTCCCCGCGCCGTTGGGTCCCAGGAAGCCGAAGATCTCCCCCTTGCGCACGTCGAAGCTGACCCGGTCGACCGCAACGAAATCCCCGAACCGCTTCTCGAGGCTCCGCGCCGTCACCGACAGCTCTTCGGGCGCCGGGGTCAACTGCGGGCCTCCTCTCCCGAGGCGATCGCCGCGACGAAGACGTCCTCGAGGGCGGGCTCGATCGGCTGCACCGGCGAAAAGGGGATGCCGGCAGCGTCCAGTGCCTTCCCGATATCGCGCGCGGCGGAGGCGGGATCCTTCGCCCCCACGTGGACGCGCTCTCCGAACAGCCCCACGGCGGTCCCGGCGATCTCCTTCCGCAGGATCGCCGCCGCCCGCCGCGGCTCCGCGCACCGCACCTCGAACAGGGCGCCGGGGAACAGCGCCTTGATCTCCTCCGGCGACCCCAGCGCCAGCAGCCTTCCCCGGTGGAGGAGCGCCAGGCGCTGGAACCGCTCCGCCTCGTCCAGGTAGGCGGTCGAGACGAAGATCGTGACTTTTTCACGCAGGAGGCCGTACAGGATCCGCCAGAAATCACGGCGGGAGACGGGGTCGACGCCGTTGGTCGGCTCGTCGAGGAAGAGCACCTTCGGGGTGTGCACCAGGGCGCACGCCAGCCCGAGCTTCTGCTTCATCCCGCCCGAGAGGGCCCCCGCGAGCCGGTCCTGGAACGGGGCCAGGTTGGCGAACGAGAGCAGCTCCCCGATCCGGGGCCCCCGCTCGCGCCGGGACACGCCGTACAGGTCGGCGTAGAAGCGCAGGTTTTCCAGGACGGAGAGATCGGGGTACAGCCCGAACCGCTGGCTCATGTACCCGATCTCCTTGTGGATCTGCCCGGCCTCCTTCCGTACGGAGCGGCCCATGACCCAGGCGTCGCCCCCCGACGGATCGAGGATACCGGCAAGCAGGCGCATCACGGTGGTCTTGCCGGCGCCGTCCGGACCGACCAGGCCGAACAGCTCCCCTTCCGCAACGGAGAACGAGAGGGATTCCACCGCCGTCGAATCGCCGAAACGGCGGGACAGCTCCTTCATGCGGATGGCTTCCACGGTGGATTCCCCCGCTACCGGATCCGGATGACCCCGTCGGCCGGCATGCCGGGCTTCAGTTCCATCGAAGGGTTGGCGATGGCCACCTTGACGCGGTAGACGAGCTTGACGCGTTCTTTCCGGGTCTGAACGCTCTTGGGCGTGAACTCCGCCTGCGGGGCGATGAAGGAGATGCGGCCGGCGTAGATCTTCCCGGGGTAGGAGTCGGTGGTCACGTCGACCGGCTGTCCCGTCTTGACCCGGCCCAGGTCGGTCTCCTCGATATACGCGCGCAGCCATACGTCCGCGATGTCGCCGATCGTCACGATGGGAGTCCCTGCGGCGACGTAATCGCCCGGCTCCACGTTCTTGGAGAGAACGATCCCCGAAAGCGGGGAGGCGACCGTCGCGTAGGAGAGACGCGTGCGGGCCAGCTCCAGGGCCTCCTTCGCCTGCCGGACCCGGGCGCGGGCCTGATCGATCTGCTCGCGCCTCGGCCCCTCCTCCACGAGCAGGAGGTTTTCCCTGGCCTCCTTGTGCCGCTCCTCGGCCACGTCGAAGGCCGCCTTCGCCCTGTCGAACTCCTGGCGGGCGATCGCCTCCCTTTCCAGGAGCGTCTTGGCGCGGGAAAAATCCCTGGAGAGCCGCTCCGCTTCGGCCCCGGCCGCCGCGACCGCCGCTTTCGCCCGGGCGATCTCCTGCGGGCGGGATCCGGCCGCAAGCTCCTGGAGCGCCGCCGCCGCCGCCTGGAGCTCGGCCTGCCGCACGCTTACTTCCCCTGCCAGGTCGGCGTTGTCCAGCCGCGCCACGAGCTGCCCGGCGGAAACCGCCATCCCCTCGTCCACCGCGCGCTGCACGACGCGGCCCGGGATCTTGAACCCCACGTCCACGTCGGTCACCTCGATGTTCCCGGAGACGCGGATGGCGCCGTCCCCCCTGTCGCGCGGGAGCAGGAACCAGGCTGCGGTCCCCGCCGCGATCGCCAGCACGGCCGCTCCGATCACCGCCTTCTTCCGCTTCATCTTCGCCCTCCGGCCGCCGGTCTATCCACCCTACCGAATATATCAGGCTCCCCCGTTGTGAATCTCCATTCACATCATGGGGCAAAAAAAGAGATCACCCCGTCCGGATCGAATCCGCGAACTGATCGAACGAGCGGTCCGCGTACAGGGCGGCGTCGAATTTTCCGGCGCTCAAATACCAGAGCGTGGCCGCCGGCTGCACCAGCCCGAGGAAATGCACGGCCGTGGAACCCGGGTCCAGCTCTTCCTTGAGGTCCCCGTCCTGCTGCCCCTGCCGGACGATTTCCGCCACGCCGTCCAGGTAGCGGCGGATCACGTGGTACACCTCCATCCGGTGCGACACCCCGCCGCCGTCGATCCCTTCGGCGAAGATGATCCTCGGGCCGGCGAACCCCTGACGGATCGTGCGGACGTGGGACCGCAGCAGGCCGCGCAGCCGCTCGATCGCCCCGCCCTTGCCGGCGGCCGCGTGCCTGACGTTTTCCAGCAGGCGCTCCCCCATCCGCTCGATCGCCGCGGAAAGGATCTCCTCCTTCCCGTGGAAATGCCGGTAGATCGCCGAAGGGACGATGCCGGTACGCCGGGCCACCTCCGCGACGCTCAAGCTCCGCGTCCCGTGGCGGGCGATCACCTCGAGCGCCGCTTCGGCGATCTGGTCCCGCCGCGACTCCCTGCTCCTCTTGACCGTGGCCATCCGCCCTCCCGAAGTGAACCTATATTCACATTCTCTTTCCGGGGAAAGACCGGCGTCAACCCCTCCATCGAAGATTTTTCCGGCCGGGCGCCGTCCCGCCGTTCGCCGTTCAGGGAGGACCCGCTCAGGCGGGCAGCTCGAAATCCCCGCGCGCGATCCTGGCCGCCATGTCGCCGTGGTCGGCC
>PQAK01000068.1 GCA_003105225.1 Deltaproteobacteria bacterium
TTCGGGCAGGTCGAAGTCGAGCGCCCCCCGTACCGACCTGGCAAGGGTCAGCCGGCCCGCTGCGACCTCCATCCGCCGCAGCATCGCGACCAGGTCCGACGCGATCTTTTTCCCGCCCGGGGGCGGTGATGCGCCGGCGAGACACGCATGGACCTCCTCGTAGGTCAGCCGCGCGCGGCTCCGGATGACGGAAGGATAGAAGGCGGCCGTGCCGGGGCGCCCCTGCGGATCGAGCGGGATCTCCACCGTCATCGTGAAGCGGTTGACCCCCGGTTTCAGGCTGCAGATCCCCTCGGACAGCGCAGGCGGAAGCATCGGCACCGCGCGGTCGGGGAAATAGACGCTGGTGCCGCGGGCGTACGCGTCGCGGTCGATCGCCGTTCCGACCGGCACGTAACGGGATACGTCGGCGATCGCCACCAGGAGACGGGCGCTCCCCCCCTCCTCCAGCAGGCAGACGGCATCGTCGAAGTCGCGTGCGTCCTCGCCATCGATGGTCACGTAGGGAAGGTCCCGCTGGTCGACCCGCCGGGCGTCGTCCCATCCGGCGTCTTCCCCCTGCCGGCCGGAAGGGAACCGGACCGCTTTCGGGAGATGCTCCGCTTCGCCGAGCGCCCCGCTTGAAAACTCCACCGGGAGATCCCGCGAGCAGGCGACCGCAAGGAAGATCGTCTCCATGGTGTGGTCCGCACCCAGGAGGCGGATCATGTGGGCCCGCCCCTCCTCCCCTCTTTCCGGGTATCGATCGATTTCCGCGAGCACCAGGTCCCCGGGCGAAGGTTTCAGGTTGCGGGGAACCGCCACGGGGAGATGGATGTCCGCCTCCCGGTCCCTGAACCTGACGAATGCCCGATCTCCGACCGGGGAGTAGCGTCCCACGAACCTGCGGATTCCCCTCTCCAGCACCTGGACGATCCTGCCGTACGGGGGCGCGCCCCCTCTTTGCCGCTCCAGGCGAACCCGCACGCGGTCCTTGGGCAGCGCTCCGGAAAGGGCGTGGCCGGGGATGCGGATCGCCGGATCGTCCCGGGAATCGGGAATGACGAGGGGCCGGCCTTCCCGCGTGAACCGCAGCCGCCCTTCCCGGACGGCGCCGGTCGGTTTTTTCTCCGGGTGACGCGTGGGAGCGCCGTAAGGGGTTTCCGCACCGCGAGCGCCCTCCCGCGCCGCGCCTTTCCGGGATTTTCCCTTCCCCCTCCGGCCATACCCTTCGCCCATGCTTTTCAGGGCGGCGCGGAACAGTCTCCGCTCTCCCTTCGCGACTCCCGCAAGACGGTACCAGTCATGCACGTTGGAAACGCCGGGACGCAGGGACTCGGCGTTCCGTCGCAGCCACTCTTCCCAATATTCCTTGTTCCTCAATCCTTTCCCCGCCTCCTTTTTCCATCCCATCCTGCATTCTGGCAGGAATTCCCGGGTAGCGATAACGCGCGCATGCCAACTTTCCCGGTTGCCTGCAATGCGCGCTTTGCTATAATCCTAATTCCGCGATCGGAGTGCCGAAGTGGCGGAATTGGCAGACGCGCTAGATTCAGGGTCTAGTGGGGAGTAGTCCCTGTGGGGGTTCAAATCCCCCCTTCGGCACCATCCTTCGCTCCTCATCGCAACCATAAGACCGGGATTTCGGAGCTTCGGATGGCGAGCCATCTGCGAAGGATGCCCTCCGAAACTCCGAGGAACCGGCATTAATTCATCCGCAGGAGCGAAGGAGGGCAAATCCTCCCTTCGGCGCCTTGTTTTTCATTCCGTGTCCCGGCAGAGATAAAACCCGACCGTTCGCAGCGTCATGACGACTTCCCTGTTCTGATTCATCGCCTCCACGTGGAAGCCGACGAGCCCCCGGTCGGGCTTCGATCGGGAGCGCCGGGCCTCCCGGATCTTCACCCGGATCGAAAGGTGGTCTCCCGGCCGCACCGGCTTGACCCATCGAAGTTCGTCCACGCCGGGCGATCCCAGGCTCGCAACGCGCGATACCACGTGATCGACCAGGAGCCGCATCGTCAGCCCCGCGGTGAGCCAGCCGCTCGCGATGAGCCCTCCGAAGTGGGTTTTTTTCGCGCCTTCCGGGTCGATATGGAACACCTGCGGATCGTAGCGCCCGGCAAAAGCGATCACCTCTTCTTCCGTGACCGCGATCGGGCCGAACTCGTAAACGGATCCCACGACGTAATCCTCGAAGTATCGGTCATCTCCCGGGACGGCAAATGCGCCTTGACCCATCCTGCAGCACACCTCTCGATGAAGATGCACGCCTGCGGACTATCTCTTTTCCCTCAACGCCCTCACGGCGGCCTGCCTGGCTTCCAACGGAAAGGATCCCGCCGCTTCCAGGGATGCCGCCTTCAGGGCCATCCACACCCGAACGGAATCGATCCGGCGATCGTTCCGACGCCCATGGGGTGCGGAAGGTTCCCCCCATCGATCGAAAAACCGGTCCCTCAACCTTCCGGCCGCGCCTTTCGGTCCGTGCAGAACGCATTCCGGGCAGATGGCTCCGAAGAGGAGCGGCCCGTCTCGAAGCTGCAGGAGGATTCTCTTCGGAGCGTACCGCCGGCCGCAGCAGCAGCATTCCAGGAGATCCTCGGAGACCTCGTTCCTCGCCGCAAGGACGATGGTCGCTCCTCCGCTTCCTTTCCTGCTGCCGCGTGCCGGCATGGAGGGGCGCCGCCCTGCCTTCCTACCGGGAGGAACCGCCGTTTTCCGGGATCCTGAGAACCGCCGCGCAGCCGCCCGACGGAGCATCCGCAAGGGTGACCGTGCCCCCCATTTCCGCTGCGAGGTACCTGGCCAGGGGGAGGCCGATGCCGGCGTGCACGGTACCGGTCTTCGTCGTAAATCCTTCCTCGAAGACCCTGGAGGCGAACTCGGGGGAAATTCCCGGCCCTTCGTCGGCCACGACGAACTCCCAGTTTCCGTCCCGCAGGGAAACCGACAGCCGGAGCGCGCCTCCCTTGGCCTCCATGGCCTCGGATCCGTTGAACAGAAGGGCGAGCAGGATCAGGGCGAAATCCCTGCGGTCCGCGTTCAACAGGCCTTGGGGAAAGCTTTCCGGAAGCCGCAGGACCACGTTGTTGCGCCCCAGGTCGTACTTGGAGAACACCAGGCATTCCCGCAGCGCCTCCCCCGGGGAGAACCGCTCGCGTACCGGGGAATGGGGCCGCACGTACTGGGAGAAATGACGGATGATGACATTGATCCGATCTCCCGCGTTCAAGATCTTCCCGACGCCATCCAGCGTCTTTTTCTCGCCCCCCCCCGATATCTGGATGAGTTCGGCGAAGCCGAGGATGACGCTCAAATAGTTGTCCACCTCGTGGGAAACCCCCATCACCATCTGCCCGAAAAGCGACAGCCGGTAATTCTCCACCTTGTTCCTATCCATGGCTTCCCTCGTTCCGTGGGTTCACAGCTTTTCTCCGAGCACGCCGCCGCGCCCCCGGCGCTTCGACTCGTACATCAGCCGGTCCGCCACGTTCAGGATGGTTTCGCGCCCCGGGGAGTCCGGAAGGCAGGCCGCATATCCCAGGCTCGCGGTGAACGTGATCGCCTCCCCCTTCCCCGTGTCCATCCGGACGGCGGAAATCCCGGAAGCGATCCGGCTGGCGATCGTGGTGGCGGCTTCCAGCCCCGTCTCGGGAAGGATGACCGCGAACTCGTCTCCGCCGTACCGGGCGGCGATGTCGCTTTTCCTCAGGTGGGCGCACAGCACTCCCGCCGTCATCAGGAGGATGCGGTCCCCCACCAGGTGGCCGTAGGCATCGTTGATCCCCTTGAACCCGTCCAGGTCGAGCATGATGACGGACAGCGCGCGCCCGTAGCGGGCGGCCCTTTCGAGCTCGATCTGGAGCTTTTCATGGAAGGCCCCGTGATTGTAGAGCAAGGTGAGGGAGTCTTTTTCGGCAAGGGCCTTGACGAAGCGGAACAGGTCCGCGTTCTCGATGGCGCTCGCCAGGTACGTGGCAAGCACCCGCATGGTCGCGATCGATTCGGCGTCGAACGCATTGGGCGAGCCGTGGTGCACGTTGAGCACGCCGATGGCTTTCCCCTTGGACAGGAGCGGCACGCACACGAAGGAGCGAATGTCCCGCATCCCGCTCCCGGGATAGGGAAGCTCGGAAGACGAGCGCACATCCGGCAGGTAAGCGGGGGCACCGGTCTCGAACACTCTCCCCGAAACCCCTTCGCCGGGGGCGATCCGGAGATTGCCGGCAAGATCCGATGCCATTCCGGCGCCGGCCCGGCAGGTGAGCATGCGGGTCTCGGGGCTGTAGAGCAGGACGGAAAAGTCGTTGACGCCCAACGTGCGCATGACCCGCTCCGGAAGGATCCGAAAGAGTTCCTCGGCGTCCAGGGTTCCCGCGATGGTGCTGGAGACCTCGTAGATGGTGCGCAGGTCCTGGATCTTGGACTCGAGGTGGACCGTGGTCTCCTCCAGGTCGCGGCGGAGCAGTTCCACCTGGCGCAACTCCGCCTCCTTCTCCTTTATTCCCCTCTCCAGATCCAAGAGCGCACGCGCGTATCTTTCCGCGACGACCGCCGCCAGGGGGCTCAGCATCCCCGCATCGAGGGGAATCGGCTCGGCCCCCGCGGCGGCGACGTTTCTCCCCCAGCGTTCCGCTGGGCGAAACAGCCTGCGCTCCAGGAACAGATAGAATCCCGCTCCCGCCGCCAGCGCCCCGAGGACGGCCGCGAGAAGGGGAACTCCCATCGAATCGAAGCGTGCGGACATCAGGGCGCCGGCGAGCAAGATGCAGAAGGCCACACCCAGCAGCACGGCCGAGAAGGGAATTTTCCAGCGAATCCTTGGTTCCGGCGGACCGTTCATATTCTCCCGGGTAGCCCGTGTCAGGAGCAAGGTACCATGATTTCCTCATGACGCGGAAGGCGGAAAACGGATAAGATGGCGGAATCCCGATTTCCCGAGGTGAACGGATGACGGAAGGATTTTCTCCGGCGGATTGGCAAACCCGGTCCCTGGCATTCCTGATCGACATGATACTTTTCATCACCCTGTTCTACGGCCTGGGAACGACCTACCATTTCTGGGGAGTCTTCCTGTCGATGATCTACATGGTGTTCCGGGACGGCCTCTTCTCCGGCCAGAGCATCGGCAAAAAGGTGATGGGGATCCGGGTCGTCCACACCGACGGGCGTCCCATCTCCTTCGTGGATTCCTCGTTCCGCAACGTGGTTTTCCTGGTTCCCTACCTGCTGCCGCTGTTCCTGGTCATCGAAACGGTCGCGCTGTTCCGCAGCCCCGAGCGGCAGCGGCTCGGCGACCGGATCGCCAGGACCCGGGTGATCCGCAAGGAGGCGATCCCGGCGCTGGCGTAACTCCCGCCGCCGTCAGAAGACGGCCCCGATCGTGAAGTGCCATTCCGACGGGGTTTCCCCGTCCCGGCGGTCGAGCTTCCATCCGTAATCCAGGGCGATCGGCCCCACCGGGGTCACGTAACGCAGCCCGAGGCCGGCGCTCTCCCGCAGATCGAAGCCCGCGTTCGGGACTCCATGGAACCAGACGCTGCCGGCATCCGCGAACAGCGCCACGTTGAAGCCGTACTGCAACGGGACCCGCAGCTCCGCGTTTGCGTTCACCATGTAGTTCCCGCCGGTGGGCGTTCCGTCGGCGGCGTGAGGCCCCAGGGATTCCTCCTTGAACCCGCGCACCGTCGTCCGCCCCCCGATGAAGAAACGTTTCTGGATCGGCACTTCCACCGTGTCGCGCATCGGCCGGATGTAACCCGCCCGCCCGGAGGCCACCAGCGTGCTTCGGCGGAAGACAGGGAAATACCAGCTGGACTGCCCGGCGAGCTTCAGATAGTCCACCTCGGAGCCGAGATAGTACGAGGCAAGCTCCGTCGTGCCCGAGTTGAGCGACCCGTGCCTCGGGTTGAAGGGGTCATCCCTCAGATCGAGAACGACAAGTCCGCGCACCGCCGCGATGTTGGCGCTGCCCTGGTCCTCCCGGGACAGGATGGCGCCGGGAGCCACGTTGAATACGTGGTCCCGGGAAACTTCGTACTGAAAGGAGACGGTGGACCGCTCGAAGAAGGTCTGCGTGATGCTTCCGATCACGCTGGCTTTCCTCAAGCTGAAGCTGACCCGCTCCGCTTCCTGGAAGTAGGCGGTAAGACCGCCCTCCCACTTCCACCGGTTTCCGAGGATCCAGGGCTGTCGCAGATCCCCGATGTATTTCTGCTCCTTCTGGCTGACGGACACCCGCGAGGTGAACGACCGGCCCTTTCCGTCGAGGTTCCTGTTCCTGGCACCGACGAATCCCCGGATTCCCGTATCGGTTCCGTAGCCGGCTCCGTACTCGATTTCGAAGAAGAGCGTCTCCTCCACCTCGACGACGAGGTCGAGGATCCCCTCGGAAGGCCGCTTCACCTTCCGGACCCGGACGCTTTTGTACAAGCCGGTCCCGTAGACCGACTGCTGGAATTTCAGCAGATCCTTCTCTCCCGCAGGGGACCCCTCCGGGATGCCGACCTCCCGATGAACGACCACCGGGTCGGTCAGCAGGTTTCCCTGGACCACCACCTTCCCCAACCGGTAGCGGGGTCCTTCCTCGATCTGGAACAGGGCTGCCGTCGTGTCCTTCCCCTCGTCGAAAAGAAGCCGCGCCGCGATCCGGACGTCCAGGTATCCCGCATCCCGGTAATGCGCCGCGATGACCTCCTGGTCCCGCTCGAGTCCCACGTAGTCGACGAATTTTCCCTCGCGGTTGCCGATGATGGCCATGAGCTCGCCGCGAAGGAAATGGTCGTTCCCGAGGAACCGGATCTCCCTCAGGCGGTAGCGGCCGTCTTCCTCCATGTGGATCGTCGCGGTGATCCCGCCCCGGTCATCCCACACGTTGTCCACCGAGGAGATCCGCGCGCGGACGAAACCTTCCTTCTGGTAGAGCCCGATCAATGCGTTCAGGTCATCGGTCCATTCCACCTCGCGGAACTTTCCCGAACCGGTGAGGAACGAAAAGACCCCCTTTTCCTCGGAGATCATCTGTTTTCGAAGCTGTTTGCCGGACAGGTTCGCATTCCCCGTGAACCGGATCGCCTTCAGGTATCCGGCCAATCCCTCCCGCACGGCAATCTTCAGCAAGCGCCGGTCCCCTTCCCCGGCCAGGACGTCGACCGTCACCTCCGCGCGCAGATAGTCATGCTCCCGATAGAAGGCGAGCAACCGGTCGCGCAGGTCGCGCGTCAGCGCTCCCTCGGTCGTCTCCTCGTCCCCGTAGATCCCGCACGCACCTTCCAGTTTCGAGACGGAGTAGGCCTTCTGCCCTTCCCACCGGACCTCGTACCGCGGTCCTTCCTCGACGCGGGCGGTCAGGCAGAATCCCCCCCCTTTCTCGCATTCGCCATTCGCCTCCGAAATGTGCACGGTAAGGAATCCCGACCTCTTGTAGGCGATCCGAAGCTTCCGGACCCCCTCTTCCCAGCGCTTGTAGTCGAAGGGGGAACCGGGAGATGCCCCGAGAACTTCCAGGATGCGGTCCTGCGTAAAATGGACGGCCCCCGGCATGCTGATGCTGCGGACCACCGCGGGGGAGCCCTCCCGCACCTCGATCCGTATTTTCCCGGCCCCGTTCTCCAGGTTGCAGGAGGCTGAAATGGTAACCGATGCGGAGGTGAACCCCTTTTGATGCAGCAGTTTTTTCACGGCCGCCTCGGCCTCCCGGAAGTCACGCTCTTCCAGGGAGATGCCGCGCCGGATCCGGGATGCCGCCTGGATCTGCGCCGGGAGCACCTTCCCGGCCCCCTTCACCTCGATTTCGCTGACCAGCGGGGACGGGCGGAGGTAGAAAAGAACGTCCGCCTTTCCGTCTTCCTCCCGCGCATAGGCGACCACTTCGCGGAAGACGGACTTGGAATACAGGCCTCGGATGGAGTCCCGGACGGCCTCTTCGGTCAGTAGGCTCCCCGGGCGGATCGTGACGAGGCCGGCCAGCTCCGAATAGGAGATGAGATAGGGGGAAGATACCTGAAAGCGGACAGCGGAGACGACGAGGCCTTTTCCGGCGGCAGGGGCGGCGGCCGCCGTCGCCGGGGAAGCCGCGAGGAGAATCCCCGCCGCGACGACTGCCAGCGCCCGCCTAATCGCGGCCACGCAGCAGGTCCTTGAATTCTCGATATCGGTATCGGATCTTGATGTCGGCGCCCAGGTCACCGGCGGTGGTCGTGGTCGCGCTCTCCCAGCCTCCCGAAAGATATACGTTCTCCAGAAGCTTGTACTCGGCGGTCGCGCTGCTGTCGGCGCTGGTTCCGACGCTCGTCGAGACCGAAACCGAAAACTGCTCCCCGAACGATTTCCCGACGATGAACTTCGGCTCGAACGTCTTGGTGGAAGGGGAGAACGACGGCTCGATCGCGAACTTGTCCAGTTTCACGATGCCGCGGACCCCCTCCTCGAATCTTCCCTTGTACGGTCCGAGCACGAGGGAGGACGCCACCCCCGCCCCGACGGCTCCCTCGGATCCGGCCAGCGACTGCGTGGTCACGCCCAGCGACAGCAGGCTCACGATGTCGTTCTTGCTGAGCGGCGGATCCGAAGTCAGGTCCACCTCGTATTTATCCAGCGTCCCGGTCACGCTCACGGTGACCGTTACGCTCCCCTTCGTGGTTTCGGCGCGGGCGTCCAGCCGGGGGTTGTTCCGGCGGGGGTCCTGGAACTCCACGCTGAGCCGTTTCAGATCGTACTTGTTCCCCTGGTACTCGACGGTTCCCGTGTCGACGTCGAAGGCTCCCAGCACGATGATCCGGGCCGCGTCTCCGACGACCTTGAACTCTCCCCGGACATCCGCGTCGGCGAGATTGTTCTTGATCTTGATGGTGCCGTCCGCGATGACGTTGATGTCCAGCCGGACGCGAAATTCCGACGACTCCCGGCGCGCGGTCACGTCCGCCAGGCGTTTGCGGAAATCGACGAACACCTTTTCGGGGCGAAGGATCTTCGTGTACCGCGCCGATTGAATCTCCACGTCGCCGGTGACCAGGAAGTCGTCTACGGGCCCCAGCAGCTCGGCATGCCCCTGGAGGACCGGGCGGAAATCCTCGGGGTACGGGAACCGCATGTCGAAAAAGTCCACCGAGAAATACAGCCGCTGGTGGGCATCGAATCGCAGCGGAAGCTCCCCCCTTCCATCCAGGTATCCCCCCCCGCTTCTCCCCTCGAAATGCTCGAAAATGAGCTTCTCCCGGCTGATGATCGCATCCGCCTGCATCTCCTCGAACAACTGGGCATATCCCCGGAAGGAAAAGACTCCTCCCTCGAGGCGGCCGCTCCCCACCAGCTGCGGGTTGTCCCATTTTCCGGTGACCCGCATATCGATCCGGATCGTGCCGTCGAGCCGGTCGAAGACGCCGGTGACGAGGCGGATCGAAGCCGCCGGCACTTTTCCCTCGAGGCGGAGATCCAGGTCCCCATTCCAGGAGGCTTTGCCGGAAACGTTCAAGGGGTTGCCCGCCGCAAGCAGGGAGCCCCCTGCCCAGCGGATCCCCTCCGGGGACAGTTGCGCGGAGATCTCCTTGCCGGATATCTCGATGCCGCTGTCCCGGTACTGGAATCGCTGGACCTGGAGGGTGCCGGCGGTCTTCGAGAGGGCCCGCAGCGATCCCCCGATTTCCGCCGCCCCGGACAATGCAAACCGGGGTTTTCCCTCCCCGTTGCCGTTTCCCTCGGCCGCCGTCCCGAAGGAGAAGGGGCCGGAAAGCCGGAACCCGAACGGTTCCCGGAGGCTTACGGAAAACGCAAGCCGCGAGTCCGGGTTCCGGGACCAGACCTCCCCCGCAAGGGCGCTCCCCTCCTTTTGCCCGCTCACGCGGATCTCCTCGAAACCCACCCCGGAAACGGAGGGAGAACCGGCCGACAGGGTGAAGCGCAGCGCCGAGACCGCTTCCGGGGGAAACACCTTTTCCGTCAAAATTTTTCCGGCCAAAACGGTCCCCTCCGCCTCCCCGTTCCATGTTCCCCCCGCGGCAACTCCCTCCTCCCCCGCGGCGGAAAGAAGATACGATGTCGGAACACCATTCGCGGCGAGGGTAAACCGGATCGGCCATTCCTCCTCCCTGCGCACGTCCGCCGCCAGGCGGATCGCCGGGGATTGCGCCGCGATCAGGAAATGACCGGAGGCCGCGCCGAGGAGCCCCTCCACCGATACCCCGTCGAGCACCGCGTTATCGATCGACAACCGGGGTACGGAAGCGGTCAGGCGGTCAAGTTCCCACCCCTCCCCACGGTTCCTTCCCGCGAACCGGAGGCTGGCTTCGCCGCGCAGGCCCGTCCTTCTTCCGCGCATCAGGAAGCGGTCCGTCTGCTCCAGGTCGATCCGGTCGGCGGTCCCGGAAATTTCCACGATGCCGTTTTCCCCTTCCGCCGACATCCGAACGGCCCCCCGGCCCACCTTCCCCCCGGCGGCAGCCTTCCAGGTTTCCCCGGAGGCGGCGCGGCTCCATTCCCCATCGAGGGAAACATCCTTCAGATGGAATCCCCTTATCCTCAGATCGGGGGAGTGCATCGACCCGGTAACGGACAAGGTTTGCCCGGACAGGGAAACCTGAAGGTCTGCGGCTCCGCCGCCGGCCATCTCCTCCGTATACCGGCGCCATTCGCCCCCCTCCTTGCCCAGGGACACGAGGACGCCCGCAATCCATCGGTTCCCCTCGGAGAAATCGATCTCCCGCACCGCGACGGCCGACTCGGCCGCGAACGGCTCGGAGGACAATGGACCGGTGAAGGTTCCGGTCGCGGTCGCCTTGGCGATCGATGCGGGAACGTCCGCAACGAAGTGGAGGACATCGAAGGGGTTCCCCTCCAGTTTGACCACCAGCGGAACGGGCGGAAGCGACCCCGCAGCCAGGGAGCGCGCTTCCATCCGCACGGCGACCCGCGGCCGGTCCGCCGTTCCTTCCGCCTCCCAGCCGCCCGACAGGCTCCGCCAGGACAACGGGGTTCCCCATCCGTAATCGGCCGCCTTTCCCCTGGCGATGGAGAAATCCCCCGACAACCGGAAGGCTTGATCGGGCAGGAGGACGGTTCCGGCAGCGGAAAGCGTCGATCCCCCCGCATGCAGGAGAATGCTCGAAACCGTGAACTTCCCGTCGGGCGTATAGTCCACCGCCGCCGTTGCGGCAACTGGAAGCGGCAGGTTCGTCGCAGGCCCCTTCCCGCCGCCCACGCGCTGCAACCCGGCGGGGTTTTTCCAGGAGAATGCCGCGTGGATCTTCTCCCGGGTGCCGGAAAGGGCGAGTTCCGCGTCCACGGCCCCGGCGGGCCGCCAGCCGATGCCCCATTCCTTCCATGGGGCATCGGTGAAAGTCGCCCGGGCAACCGCAGCCTTTCCTTCCCCCCTGCCGGAGGCAAGGTCATAGGATCCGGCGCCGGAAAGCGTTCCTTCCCAGATCTTTCCCTTCAGGGATTCGATCCGTATCTTCCCCTTCGACACCGCCGCCGCGATCTCCACCTCCGCGGGAGTGGAACCGCGGAGCCAGCCGTTTCGAAGGATGAGCTTGCCCGACCCGTCGGGATCCTTCAGGCTTCCCTCCAGAGAGGCGGAAAAATCGACATTGCCTTTTCCCGCATAGCTTGCGAGCCGCCGGGAATAAGGAGCGCCGGCGGAAATCCATCGCGCCAGGTCCGCGGAGCCGGACAGTTTCACGTCTCCGGATTTCCTGGCGGGATCCAGGAAGCCGGAGAGCCTCAGGGTCGCGGAGGGTCCGGAAGCACGGAATCTCCGTATGCGAATGCCGTCGTCCTGGTCGAAAAGGTCCGCTTCCAGGGAGGGAAGCGGCCATTGCCCGGCGCCTTCGCCGGGCAGGACGATCTCTCCCGATGCCCCTTCCAGCCGGACGGAAAGCCTCCTGCCGAGATATTTGACCTCGCGCAGGCGCATCTCCGGCACCTTCGCTTCCCACCGGCGCACCGGTCCGAGCGGTCCTATCCGCACTCTTCCGTCGAGCAGCAGGATTTCCGGAATGGCGCCCCCCCGCTTGCCGGAACGCAGCCGGTCGAACAACGGCCGGTTCGCCTCCTCGACATGCGCGTTAAAATTGCGGATGCGGATGCGCGAGACCGGGGAACCGCCGGAGATCAGCATCCCGGGTGAAAGGGAGATGTCGACGTTGCCGGCGCGCAGCAGCTCGATCCCCGGCCGGTCGTCCACCACGGCCAGGTCTTCCAGCGAGACGCGGGGATAAAGGAGATGAAGCCGGAGGTTCCGGTACGAGACCCGGAGTCCGTACGTTGCGGCCTCCTGCCGGATCGCCGCTTCCACCGACCGGAGACGGCCGGGGATCTCGCGGTAAAGCCGCCACGCCCCGAACGCCAGGAGGACGACGAGGAGGAGGCCACTCGCTGTCCACCACGCCCATCGCCTCGACATGACTACCAATTATAGAGGAAATTGTTCAAATGCGAAGGGCCCCCTTCCCCGCGGGAAAGAGGCCCCTGGTTCCGCCGGGAACCATCCCGATGATGATCAAAATGGAGCGGGCGACCGGATTCGAACCGGCGACGTCAAGCTTGGGAAGCTTGCATTCTACCCCTGAATTACGCCCGCCTGAATATCGTTGTTTACCACAGTACCGCGGGAAAATGCAACCCCCGGAACCCCGATGCGGGCGCTTATTCCCGGTATCGGTCGATGCGGGCCGCGACGTCCCGGTATTGGGGGGCCTCCCCGAAGATCGACAGGAAAATCTCCTTCGCTTCCTCTTCCCTTCCGTCGCTCGACAGCAGGACTGCCTTATGGTACCGCACGTCCCGGTCCTCCGCCTCCGAAAGCGCCTTCGCGGAAAGCACCTCGTCCAACACCCGGATGGCCGATGCGAATTCTCCTTTTGCTGCAAGCGTGTCCGCCAAAAGGGAGGAGGCGCCCACGAACAGCTCCGGCTTATGACGCGCCATGGCGAATTCCCCCACCGCCTCGTCCAGGAGACCCATTTCCTTGTAGGCGATCCCCAGGTTGTACCTGGCGTCGGGATCGGATTCGCCGATCTCCTCCTGCACCTTCGCCTGGAGACGGGACAAGGCGTCCTGGACGATGGACTCTTCTTCCCGGTACACCGTACTGCCGGCAGCAGGCGCAGCCGGTTCCTCGGGCGGCGCGGGTTCCGGGGGAGGCGAAGCAGGGGCGGCAGTCTCGTCCAGTTTCCGCGCGGCGTCGGCGAAAGACGTTACGCCGGCAGCCCCCGCGTCCCAACCCTCCCGGATCGCTTCGAGGACCCGTTCCTTCTCTTCGATCCCCTGGAGATGGCCCTCCCTGCGCGACTTCTCGACGACCAGGTACAGCAGCGCCTCTCCCTCGGCTCGCTTTCCGACTCTCAGCCACAGGAACCCGCATGGCTCCAGGATCTCGATTTCATCCCCCGACGAAACGATCAACGCATTCAGATGGTTGATGAATTCCGGCACCATCCCGGAAGCGATGGCCCAGGGCGCAGCCTTCTCCAGCTCGTTGATCGCTTCGAAGAACTTCCTCTGGGAGCGCAGGATATCCCCGATGTACAGCGAGGGCAGCGGCGATCGCGGAAGCGCCTCCCCGGCCTGGCGGAGGAATTCGATCTTCTGGTCGTCCGAAGGGAACAGCCCCTGGCGAGCGATCATGAGCTCGAGTTCCCGGTGGGCGTCCCCGGTAAGCCCTTCCTGCGACAGCAGCCGGATGAGCCACTTCAGGAAATCGATGTTGGCCGGGTCGTGCTTGAGCATCTGCCGCAGGACGGCAACCGCCTTGCCCGCGAACCCGTCCTTCTCGTACATCACGGCGGCCCGCGCCAGCTGGTCGAGCCCCTCGACCACCTCCCCCTGCCGCAGGAGATAGATTCCCAGCTTCTGCCTGGACTGGGGATCCTGGGGGGCTGCCTGAACGCGTTTCGACAGCGACGCGCGCGTGTCCCCTTCCTTGGCGGAGAACAACTTCCGGATGGAATCGATGAGGCTCACTTCGCACCCGGGGTCATGCGCGCGCCTTCCCCATGAAGTTCGTCCACAGGCGCCCTTCGGTGAAATCGGTGTTGGCCATCATTTTCTTGTGGAACTCCGTCGTGGTCTGCACCCCGTCGATCCGGAGCTCGTCCAGGGCGCGCCGCATCCGGCTGATCGCCTCGTTCCGGTCGTCCCCGTGCACGATCAGCTTCCCGAGCAGCGAGTCGTACGCGGAGGGGACGACGTAGCCGGGGTAGATCGCGGTGTCCACGCGCACGCCGAAGCCCCCCGGGAAAAGGCAGGACCGGATCGTCCCCGGGGAAGGAATGAACTTCTCGGGGTCTTCCGCGTTGATCCGGCACTCGATGCTGTGCCCGCGCAAGTGGATGTCCTTCTGCTCGTACCGCAGCTTCTTCCCGTCCGCGATGCGGAACTGCTCCCGGACGATATCGATCCCGGTGATCGCCTCCGTGACGGGGTGCTCCACCTGGATGCGGGTGTTCATCTCCAGGAAGTAGAACTCCCCGTCGGGCACATACAGGAATTCGATCGTCCCGACATTGTTATAGTTCACCGCGACCGCCGCGTCTACGGCCGCCTTCAGGAGGCGGTTGCGGATCCGCGCCGGAATGAACGGGGCGGGCGCCTCCTCGATCAGCTTCTGGTGGCGGCGCTGGATCGAGCAGTCCCGGTCTCCCAGGTGGACCACGCTGCCGAAGCGGTCGCCCATGATCTGGACTTCGACGTGCCGCGCCTGCTCGAAATATTTCTCGATATAGACGTCCGCGATGCCGAACGCCGACAGCGCCTCCGACTGCGCGGTCAGGAAGGCGTTGATGAAGGAGGCCGGGCTGTGGACGATCTTCATCCCCCTCCCCCCGCCCCCTGCCGCCGCCTTGACGATCACGGGGAAGCCGATCTCCTTGGAGATCTTGAGCCCCTCCTCCTCCTCGGTGATCGCGCTGTCGCTCCCGGGAACGACCGGGACCTTCACCTTCTGGACCGCCCGGCGCGCCTCGATCTTGTCCCCCATCAGGCGGATCGCCTCGGAGGAGGGACCGATGAACTTGACGCCGTAGTTCTCGCAGATCTCCGCGAATGCGGCGTTCTCGGCCAGGAAGCCGTACCCGGGGTGCACGGCGTCCGCGTCGGTGATCTCGATCGCGGAGAGGATGGCCGGGACGTTCAGGTAGCTGTCCGCGCTCGCGGCCGGACCGATGCAGACGGCCTGGTCGGCCATCCGGACGTGCATCGCATCCTTGTCGATGGTGGAGTAGACGCCGACGGTCTTGATCCCCATCTCGCGGCAGCTGCGCATGATGCGGACCGCGATCTCCCCCCGGTTGGCGATCAGCGCCTTGTGGATCATCCCGTCCCCTTTTAGTCCAGCACGATATGGAACAGCGGCTGCCCGTAGGCCACGGGTTGGGCGTTCTCGACGAGGATCGCCGCCACCGTGCCGCCGACGTCGGACTCGATCTGGTTCATGATCTTCATCGCCTCGATGATGCACAGGACCTGGCCCTTCGTTACGCGGGAACCCACATCGACGAACGGGGCGGCGTCCGGGGCAGGGGCCCGGTAGAACGTCCCCACGATGGGGGACACGATCTCCTTCACGTTGGCCTTGGGAGGCGCCGCCTTTTCCGCGCGGACCGGCTCACCGGCAGACGCCGGCGGGAGCGGGGCGGGAAGCACGGCGGCCGGGCGGACCTCCGCCGCCTGACCGCGCCGCACCTTCAGGACGTTATCCCCGCGGGACACTTCGAGCTCCGTGACGTCCGTTCCCTTCAGGAGTTCCAGGATTTCCTTTATTTCCTTGAGATTCATGCCGCTCCCCTCTACACGCGCTCGATGTACGTCCCCGTGCGGGTGTCCACCTTGATCTTGTCCCCCACGTTGAGGAACAGGGGGACCTGCACGACGGCCCCGGACTCCAGCTTGGCCGGCTTGCTGGCCCCGCTGACGGTGTCTCCCCGGACACCGGGCTCCGCCTCCACGATCCGGAGCTCGATGAAGATCGGCAGATCGATCCCGATCGGCTCCCCGCGGTAGAACAGGATCTTGACGGGCAGGTTTTCGATCAGATAGTCCCCCGCCTCGCCCACGTGGTCCTGGTCGAGATAGATCTGCTCGTAGGTCGACGTGTCCATGAAATGGTACGCGTTCTCCATCCGGTACATGAACTGCATGTCGCGGTCTTCCAGGTCCGGCTTGTCGACCTTGTCGCCGCTCCGGAAGGTGTGCTCGAGAACCGCCCCGGTCTTCAGGTTCTTGAGCTTCGTCCGGACGAAGGCCCCCCCCTTCCCGGGCTTCACGTGCTGGAAGTAGACGATGACGTACGGGCCCCCCTCGAACTCGATCTTCAGCCCGTTGCGGAAATCCGACGTGGTGTACATTCGGTTCCTTTCCCCTCAGGCGAGCCGCGATATCCCCTTCGGGAGGTAGGTGATCCTTTCCCCCCTCGAAGCTCCGACGCGCACCATGTCCTCGAGCCGTACTCCTCCCCTTCCGGGAAGGTAGACCCCGGGCTCCACGGTAACCACCATCCCCTCGGCGAGCCGGTCCTTCGACCGGAGAGAAAGCGAGGGGCGCTCGTGGATGTCCAGGCCGACGCCATGGCCGGTGGAATGAACAAAATACTTCAAATATCCCGAGCGGTCCAGAGATTCCCGCACCCGGGCATCGACCTCCCGGCAGGGGGCGCCGGGCCGGATCGCCCGTATGCCGGCCTCCTGCGCACGCCGGACGGCGTCATAGACCTTGCGAAGGTCCGCCGAAGGACGCGCGGGAAGCAGGGTCACCGTTTCGTCGGAGCAGTATCCTCCCTTCCTGGCGCCGAAGTCGATGACCACCGGATCGGAGGCGCCGATCCGGTCGCGCGACGGAACCGCGTGCGGCATCGCCGAGCGGGGGCCGGAGGCGACGATCGCCCGGAAGGACGTCTCCTCAGCGCCCAGGACTTTCATCCCGTGCTCGAGGTCGGCGGCCACCTCCGATTCGGTGCGCCCCCGAACCCCCCCGGCGAACAGGGATAGGAGAGCGCCCGAGGCGGCGACCGCAGCTTCTTCCATCGCCCGGATCTCTCCCGGGTCCTTCCGCATCCGCAGCCCTTCCACGGTGTCCCGGAGCGCCGTCCATTTCTTCTCGGAACCTCGGGAAAGCAGCCGGAACAGGTCGACGGACAGGTGGAGGGATTCGAATCCGATCCTGCGCGGCCGGGCGCGGCGGATCCGGCGGGCGGCCTCCCGCCATTTCCGGTCGGTGATGGCGACCTCCGCCCCCGTCACTTCCTGCTGCGCCTGTACGGTATATCGCCCGTCGGTCAGGAGCGCCGCTCCCCCGGAGGAAACCAGGAGCACGGCGTCGCTGCCGCTGAAACCGCAGAGGTACCGGATGTTCGTCAGCCGGGAGCAGAGGAACAGGTCGATCCCGCGGCGGCGCAGCAGGGAAACCAGCCGGCGGATGCGGAGATCACCTGGCGGCAAGTCCGCCCGCTTCCCTCAGCAGATTGAGGAGGGCCGACAGGGCCAGCACGTACCCGTACCCTCCGAAGCCGGCGATCCGCCCCACGACGACATCCTCCACAAGAGAGGTCCGGCGGAACGGCTCGCGCCGCGCGGGGTTGCTCAGGTGCAGTTCGACGGCAGGCACTCCCGCGTAGATCAGGGCGTCCCGGATCGCCACGCTCGAGTGCGTATATCCCCCCGGGTTGATCACCAGGCCGTCGAAGTTCCCCCGCGCTTCCTGAAGCCGGCCGACGATCTCCCCTTCATGGTTCGACTGGTAGAACTCCACGGCGGCCCCCTCGCGGCGTGCGGCCCGTTCCACCTCGCGCCGGATCCCGTCGAGGGTCATCCTGCCGTAGACCTCGGGTTCCCGTTTTCCCAGGACATTGAGATTCGGGCCGTTGACGAACAGGATCCGGGGCCGCGCCCGCCGCTTCACAGCATCTCCTTTGCCCGTCGCGCGCCCTGGCGAAGCTGGAAGCGGCACCTGCCGGGGACAGCTCCAGGCTCGGCGACCAGCAGAAAGAGGTAGCCTTCCGACACCTTGCGCACCAGGACCCATCCTTTTTCGCCGGCCACGAGGAGTTCCAGGGAGCCGCCGAGCTCGTTTTCCCCGCCGATGCGGCCCGACTCCTTGAAGAGCTGCGCCATTTCCGCGCACAGGGCGGCAAGATCATGGAGCTGCGGGGACGCCTGCCATTCCTCCACCACCAGGCCGTCGTCTCCCGACAGCGCCCCCCCGCGGATGGCGGCATCCTTCTGGTGCATTCCCTCAATGAGGTCCCGAAAGGTCATATCCATACTCCTTTGCGAGCATCCCGAGGAACGCGGCAAGCGCCTCCTCGACCATTTTTTCTTCGTGCGCGCTCTTCCATGCGAGCGCCCGGGGGTCCCCCGGGACGCGCGCCAGGATCTCGTCCACGATCCGCCGGGCGGTCTCCTTTTCTCCCTGCAGCCAGTATACGTCGGCCATCGTGACGGTGCTGACCGGCGGTCTCTCGGACGGGGATTCCGGCTCCGCTGCCTTCGAGGCGCCCTGCGGCCCGGCTGCCGCCGCGGACGGGGTCCCGGGGGCCGCGGCCGGCGCACGGGACGTCGCGGGAGACTCGGAACCCGGGTCGGCCGGCCGGATCTCGTAGCTTTCCCCGGGAAGCAGGATCACGTCCTCCAGCGGCTCGGGAGGCGCATCCCCCCCGGCGGGCGGTGAACGGTGCAGTTCCGCCTCGATGTCGCGGGCCACGCGTTGCGCGCGCGCATCGGACGGGTATTGCTGGAGCGCTTCCTTGATCATCTCCCAGGCGGCGGGAAGCTTCCCCGCGCGCCGGTAGGCGTCCGAAAGGAGCACCATGGACCCGAGGTCGCGCGGATTGGAAACCAGCCGTTTTTCCAGCGCTTCGATGGGTTCCCCCAAATCCCCGCGCTCGATCCGCTCCTGCAGTTCGCGCACCGTGACGGGATCGATGGGCCCCTCGCGCCCCCTGCGCTGGATCCCCGCACGGATCGCGGGCAGTTCCTTCCGCAGGAACGACAGCGGCACTCGTTTCATGACGCAGGAACCGGGAGCGGCCACCATCGGCATATCGACGTCCGAGTCGATCCGCTTCTTGTCCATTCCGATCGCCGAGGCGATCGATGACAAAGCAAGGCCGGGGCCGTCCAGGGCGAACCCCAGGTCCCGCAAAAGGGTAAAGAGCCGCTCCTCGACATCGGGGGGCGTCACCGCCAGGCGCCGGGACAACATCGCCTCCCACGCAAGCCCCATCGCGACCGCCTCCCCGTGGAGAAGAGCGCCGTATCCGGAGGCTTGTTCCAGCGCGTGCCCGATGGTATGTCCAAGGTTCAGGATGCGGCGCACGGAGGATTCCTTTTCGTCCTTCGCCACGACCGACGCCTTGAACGCGACGGACCTTCGGATCGCCTCGTGCCATTCCCGCGCGGACATCGCCTTCCATGCCGCGCCGCGGGAGCACAGAGACTCCCAGAGGACCGCGTCCCCCGCCAGACCGCACTTGACCACTTCGGCCATCCCGGCCCGCAGGTTCCGATCGTCCAGCGTGCGAAGGAACCCGTGGTCGATGAAAACGGCCCGCGGCTGGTGGAACGCCCCGACGAGGTTTTTCCCTTCCGGGAGGTTGAAGCCGGTCTTTCCTCCCACGCTGCTGTCCACCTGGGAGAGGAGCGTCGTGGGCACCTGGATGCAAGGGATCCCCCGAAGGTACGTCGCCGCCGCGAAGCCGGCGAGGTCCCCGACGACCCCGCCGCCGAAGGCGACGACGNNAATGCGACCACGAGCGCGTCGCGGTCCGCGTTCCCCTGCGCGAGGAATGCATAAATGCCGCGCACGGTCTCCCAGTTCTTCGACTCCTCCCCCGGCTCGATCTCATGCACGTGGTGAGGAATCCCGACCAGCCACCGCCGGATGTCCTCCCCGTAGATCGAGCCCACGTTCCGGTCGGTGATCACGAAGACCGAACCGCCCGGGTAGAAGCGGCAGATCCATTCCTGGAAGAGGGGATAGATGTCTTCCCCGAAGAAGATGTCGTAGGTCCGCTTGCCCAGGGCGACGGTGAGCATGTCGGAGGTCACGCGGGGTCCCCTTTCCCCGGCGGATGCGGCGTCGCCAGGAGGGCCTCGATCCGTTCCGCGATTTCGGACGCCGACCGGCCGTCCGTGGAAACGGTGAAATCGGCCTCCTGGTATGCGGGGCGGCGTATTTCCATCATGTTCCGCAGCTTCTCCTCATCCTTCCGCCCGGGAAACAGCGGCCGGGAGCGGTCCGCCGAGAGCCGCTTCAAAACCGTTTCCAGGGAGACATCGAGGAAAAACACCGGAGCGTATTGCCGCAGCAACCTCCGGTTCGCCTCGACGACGAATGCGCCCCCTCCKGCGGCCACYACCCGCCCSGGAACCGAAACCGCGTCCTGGATCGCCTCGGMTTCCAATTTCCGGAACGCTTCCTCGCCCCGGGAAGCGAAGATCTCCTTTATGCTTTCCCCGGCGTCCGCTTCGATCCTTTCGTCCACATCGACGAATTCCGTCCCGAGACGCTGCGCCAGGATCCTGCCGACAGTGCTCTTCCCCGCCCCCATGAATCCCACGAGCACCGCCTGCCGCGGCCTGGCGCCCACGACGATCACCGTGCGCCGATATCGCGAAGGTATCCGGCATAATTATATTGGATTTCCCGCATCGAATCGCCAC
>PQAK01000069.1 GCA_003105225.1 Deltaproteobacteria bacterium
CGCGAGGCGGTGAGGTTGGCCACCGCTCCGGAGGCGAACTCCACCCGCGCCGACGCGATGTCCACGTGCCCGGAGACGACGCCGACCCCGGAGGCGCGGACCTCGGTCACCGGCTCGCGGATGAGGTCGAGGACGAGGTCGAGGTCGTGGATCATCAGGTCGAGGACCACGGCCACGTCCGTCCCGCGGCCCCCGAACGGGCCCAGGCGGTGGCACTCGATGAACCGGGGCTCCGCGAGCAGGGACGCCGCTTTCCGGACCGCCGGGTTGAACCGCTCCACGTGGCCGATCTGGAACACCAGTTTCCGGCGTTCCGCTTCCCGCACCAGCCGTCGCGCCTCGCGGACGCTCGCCGTGATCGGCTTTTCGAGGAGGACGTGCACCCCGGCCCGCATCGCATCCATGGCCACCCGGTAGTGGGCGGTCGTGGGGACGGCGATGGACACGGCGTCCACCTCCCGGATCAGCCGCAGCGGATCGGCGACATACGCGGTCCCGCACTCCTGCGCCACGGCCTCCCCCCGCGCGGGGTCGGCATCGCACACCCCCGCGAAGGCGATGTCGGGAAACGAGGCGAACTTCTGCGCGTGCAGGCGGCCCAGGTAGCCCACCCCGATGACTCCGACCCGCAGCGGTCCGCCGCCCGCCATGGCGCTACCTCAAGACCCCGCGCTTGCTCGATCGGATGAAGTCGACCAGGCGGCGCACCTCCGGAAGCGGCTGCACCTCCGCGTCGACCTTCGCAAGGGCGTCGCTCATCGGCGCCCCGGACCGGAACAGGATCCGGTAGGCTTGTTTCAGCGCCGCGATCGCCTCCTCCGAGAACTTGTTCCGCTTCAAGCCGATGAGGTTCAGTCCGTACAGGGACGGCCCCTTCGCCGGGCGCGCCACGACGGCGGTCACATACGGGGGCACGTCCTGCGGGACGCCGGAGAGCGCGCCGACCATCGCGAACTCCCCGATCCGCACGAACTGGTGGATCCCGACGAGCCCGCCGATGATCGCGCCGGCGCCGATCTCGACGTGCCCGGCAAGCGTCGCGGCGTTGGCCACCACCACCCGGTCCCCCACCTGGCAGTCGTGCGCGATGTGGCTGTAGGCCATGAGGAGCGTCTGGCTGCCCAGGCGGGTGACCCCCCCCCCGTGCGCCGTCCCGCGGTTCACCGTCACGTACTCGCGGATCGTATTGCCGTCCCCGATCTCCACCCAGGTGTTCTCCCCCTTGAATTTCAGGTCCTGCGGCGGGGCGCCGATGGAAGCGAACGAGAACACGCGGTTCTCCTTCCCCATGCGGACGTGCGAGGCGATCTGGACGTGAGAGGAGACGGAGCACCGGTCGCCGATCGTCACCTTCGGACCGATGACGGAGAAGGGGCCGACGTCGACGCCTTCGCCCAACTGCGCCTCGGGGTCGATGATCGCGGAGGGATGGATCATCTCCCCGCCCCTTCCGGAGACTTTTCCGCCGGCGGATCCGGGATCGTGGCCATCAGGTCGGCCTCCGCGACGAGGGCGTCCCCCACCCGCGCCTCGCCGTGCATCTTCCACACCGGCCCCCGGTGGGCGGTGATGGCGACGTCGAACCGCAGCTGGTCCCCCGGCACGACCGGCCGCCGGAACTGGCAGTTGTCGATCGCGGCGAAATAGGCGAGCCTCTTTCCCCCGCCCATCGCCTTCAGCGCGAGGATCCCCCCGGTCTGCGCGAGGGCCTCCACGATCAGGACGCCCGGCATGACGGGATGGCCGGGGAAATGGCCGGTGAAGAACGGCTCGTTGATCGTGACGTTTTTCAACCCCACGATCCGCACCCCCGGCTCGTATTCGACGACCCGGTCCACCAGCAGGAACGGGTATCGATGCGGCAGGAGGTCCATGATCTCCTGGATGCTGAACATCTCATTCCTCCCCCTTCGGAATATTGGCGTCTTCCAGCCGCTTCACCCTCCGGAACAGTTCCGGCAGCTTCGGCAGCAGCATCGCCATCCGCAGCCACGTCGGATGCGGCATCGCCGGGATCCCCGACCAGACCCGGGCCTCCGACGCCCGAAGCGTCTCGGCCACCCCGCACTTCGCTCCCAGCAGGATGCCGTCGTCCACTTCGAGATGCCCCGCCAGGCCCGCCTGCCCCCCGATCATCACCCGGCTTCCGATCTTGCAGCTCCCCGCGATGCCCGTCTGCCCGGCGATCGCGGTGTGCTCGCCGATCGTCACGTTGTGCCCCACCTGGACCAGGTTGTCCAGCTTGGTCCCCCGCCCGATGCGGGTGACGCCGAGCGCGGCGCGGTCGATCGTGGTGTTCGCGCCGATCTCCACGTCGTCCCCGATCTCGACCGTGCCCACCTGGGGGATCTTCCGGAACCCCTCCGGGGAGGGGGCGAACCCGAATCCGTCGCTCCCGATGACGCACCCCGCATGGAGGATCACCCGGGACCCGACCCGGACGCCGTGGTACAGAACGACATGCGGGTAGAGCAGGCAATCCTCCCCGACGACGGCGCCCTCCCCGACGACGACGCCGGCCGAAAGCACGGTCCGGTCGCCGACGACGGCGCCCTCCTCCACCACGACGAAGGGAGCAACGGCCACCTCCTTCCCCATCCGCGCCCCGGGGTGGATGCTGGCCGCGGGCGAGATCCCGGCGGAACGGCGCACGGGGGGATGGAACAGCTCGACGACGCAGGCGAACGTGAAGTACGGGTTGTCGGAAAGGAGGAACGCCGCCCGCGCCCCCTCGACCCGGTCTTTCGCGATGATCGCCGAGGCCGCGGACGCGCGGGCGAAGCGCGCATACTTCGGGTTCGAGAGGAAGGTCACCTGACCGGGGCCGGCCGTCTCGATGGGCGCGATCCCGTTGACGACCACATCCCCGTCCCCCGCCAGCCGCGCCCCTACGCGCGCCGCAAGGTCGGAAAGGCGGATCTCACTTCCCACCGGCCTTCTCCTTGTTCACCAGCCCCAGCACCTTGTCCGTGATGTCCAGGGCGGGGACGAAGTGGACGACGCCTCCCTGGGTCTTGTCCAGCACCAGGTCGAGCTTCTCCGCCTTCACCACCTTATCCAGCTGGCCCTCGATGATCTTCAGCACCTCCCGCGTCTGCTCCCCCTGGCGGGTCTGCATCTCCTTCTCCCCCTCCTGGGTCATCTGCCGCAGCTCGGAAACGCGGGCGGCGAGGGCGTCCTCCTTCTCCTTGAGCTTCTCCTTCCCCAGGAGCATCTTCTGCTTGTCGATCTCGTCCTTGATCTTCTTCGCCTCCTCCTGCTTCGCCTCGATCCGCTTCTTGAGCTCCTCGTAGCGGACCTCGATCTTCTTCTTCGCCGACTTTCCCGCCTCGGACTCGTTCAGGATCTTGTTCACGTCGATCACCGCGATCCGGATCGCTTCCGCGCGGGCCCCGCCCGCGATGCAAAGCGCCGCGACGCACACCGCCGCCGTTCTCCATGCCTTCCCGATCCTCATTCCCGTATCCTCCTTTTCTAAAATGCCGTCCCGATCGTGAATTCGGCCACCCGCTTGCTCTCCCCAGGTCCCGGGTGGAGATTCCATCCCCACTCGAACCGGAGGGGGCCCATGGGCGAATACCACCGGATGCCCGCCCCCGCCGCGTATTTCAGCTGCGGGCCGTTCCAGGGCCATTCGCCCTGCCGGTAGGCGTTGCCCGTGTCGAGGAACACGACCCCCTTGAAGCCGATTTCATTGAACAGCGGAAAGATGTATTCCACGTTCACGACCAGCTCCTTGTTGCCGCCGATCAACTCCCCCGTGTTCGGGTCCTTCGGAGACAACGAGCGCGACTCGAACCCCCGGATGGAGTACGGGCCTCCGAGGAAGAACCGCTCGAAGATCGGGACCCGCCCCCCCACGGTGCTGATCGTGTGCCCCCAGAGAACGTTCCCGCTCAGGACCGTCGACCCCAGGACGGGGTAGTACGCCTTCGCGTTCAGGAAGTATTTCACGAACTCGCTGTCCCCCCCGAACGGGCCGCCGGCGTATTCCACCGTCGCGCTCTGGGCCGTGCCCTTCGACGGATCGACCGCCTTGTCCGTCGTGTTCCGCGTGACGGTGAAGGCCACGCTTCGGGTTTTCTGCGTCCCCCGGTTGAACTCGTCCTTCAGGATCTGCGAGACCGCCGCCCCGGCGTCCGTGATCCTCGTCTCGTCGACCCGCAGGGCCACGCTTCCCGTGGTGTACTTCGTGAAGTGGTACCCCACGCCCAACCTCCCCCCCGTGGAGTTCCGGTGGAAATCCGGGTACAGGGTGTTCGTCTTGTAGGCATTGAGGAGGAGGCTGAAATCGGTGTCCAGGAAATGGGGGTCGCGGAAGTCCAGGCTGAACACGGTCCTGCGGGCGCCGAACTGCGAGTTGAGCGAAGCCTTCCAGCCGCGGCCGAACAGGTTGTTCTCGCTCACCTGGACGACGCCGAAGACCTTGTCGAGCGAGCTGTACCCCGCCCCTCCGGACAGCGTCCCGGTGGGTCCCTCCTGGACATCCACCTTCACATCCATCTCCCCGGGGGTCCTGGAGGGGGCCGTGGTGATCTTGACGTCCTTGAAATAGGACAGCCGGGTCAGGTTCTCCTTGCTCTCCTTGAGCCCCGTCGCCGTGTAGACCTGGCCGTCCTCGACCTCGAGGTCCCTGCGGATGATCCGGTCGAGGGTCTTCGTGTTTCCCGTGATTTCCACCTTCCCGAACCGGAACTTCCCGCCGCGCTCCGTCTTGTAGGTCAGGTCCGCGACCGGGTACTCCTTCCGCTTCTCCACCACCGGCGAGACCAGCGCCTGGGCGTACCCCTTGTCGTTTTCGAGGGTCGTCAGCGCGAGCAGGTCGCCCAGCAGCTTCTCCCGGTCGAACAGATCTCCCTTCTTCAGCTTGACCGCCTTCCGCCGGTCGGCTTCCGGGAGGTCGCTCTCGCCGGCGAACCGCACCTCCCCCACCCGGTATTGCCGCCCCTCGTACACGTGGATGGTCATCTCGAGCCCCTTGGGCCCGCGGCGGACCTGCGGATCGGAGACCTTCGAGTCGAGGAAGCCGTTGTTCTGGTAGAGCCCCTCGATCTTGCGGATGTCGTTCTCGAGGACATCCTTCTTGTAGACCCCCGAATCGGTGATGAACGAGAAGAATCCCTTCTCGCTGGTGTCCATCGCCTTCCGGATGGTCTTTTCCGGGAGATACAGGTTCCCCGTGATCCGGATCTTCGAGATCTTGAGCTTGGCGCCTTCCACGATGCGGTACGACACCTTCATCGAGCCGTCGGATTCCTCTTCCACCTTCGAATCGACCGCGGCGTCGAAGTACCCCTTGTTCCGGTACACCTCCAGGACCTTGCGGGCGGACTCCTTCACCTGGTCTTCCTTGAACAGCGACCGCTCCTTCAGGGTGATCGCCTGCTTGATGTCGGCGGCGTCGACCTCCTTGTTCCCGTCGATGCGGATGGAAGCGACGATCGGCTTTTCGGCCACGATCACCGTGAGCCGGTAGCCTCCCGGCGCCTCCTCGGCGTCGAACCGCACGTCCGTGAAATATCCCATCCGGTAGATCGCCTTGACGTCTTCCCGTATCCGCGCCAGGTCGAATTCCCCCCCGACCTTGGTGCTCATCGCGGCGCGGATCGTATCGGCGCCCGCCCGCCTCGCCCCCTGCACCTCGATGGCCACCACGCGGAATTCCGCCGCCAGGGCGCCGGCGGCGAACAGGGCCGCCATCGCGATCCAGCCCGCGGCGGCGAACGCCGCCCTGGCGCGGAACGTCAAGAGACGACCCGCCCGTCGTCGATCCGGATGACGCGGTGCAGGCGTCCGGCCAGTTCCTCGTTGTGCGTCACCATCAACAGGGTGAGCCCCCGCCTCCGGTTCAGGTCGAGCATCAGCTCCATCACCCCTCCCGCGGTCTCCTTGTCCAGGTTCCCCGTCGGCTCGTCGGCGAGCAGGACGGCCGGCTCCATCGCGAGCGCCCGGCAGATCGCCACGCGCTGCTGCTCCCCCCCCGAGAGCTCCCCGATGCGGTGGGTGAGCCGCTCCGCAAGTCCCACCTCCGACAGGAGGGCGTCCGCCCGCCGTCCCGCCTCGGCCCGGTCCTTCCCCGCGATCAGGCAGGGAAGCATCACGTTCTCCCGGGCGGTGAATTCGGAGAGGAGGTTGTGGAACTGGAAGACGAACCCGATCGTCCGGTTGCGAAACGCCGCCAATCGCTCCTCCGACAGGGCGGTCAGATCCTGACCGTCGTAGGAGACCGTCCCCGACGTCGCCCGGTCCAGCGTCCCGATGATCTGAAGGAAAGTGGTCTTCCCCGCCCCCGACACCCCCACCACGCCCAGCGTCTCCCCGCGCGCGACGGAAAGGTCGATCCCCTTGAGGACCTCGAGCGATCCGCCGCGCTTGCGGAACGACTTCCGGAGACTCTCGACGCGGATCCGCTCGCCGCTATTCATACCGGATCGCCTCCGCGGGATCGATGCGGGCCGCCTGCCCCGACGGGTAGAGGGTCGCCAGGAAGCATATCAGGATGGAGCTTCCGCTGACCAGCAGGATGTTCATCGGATCCAGGAGCACGGGGAGCGTGGTGATGTAGTAGACGTCGCTCGGGAGATGGATGAACCGGTACCGGCGCAGAAGGTCGCACAGGAACGTCCCCAGCGCCGTCCCCAGCAGGGTCCCCGACACGCCGATCAGCAGCCCCTCGAGCGCGAACACCCTCCGGACCGTCTTCCGGGTGGCCCCCATCGTCATCAGGACCGCGATGTCCCGCGTCTTCTCCATGACGATCATGATGAGCGTGCTGATGATGTTGAACGCGGCGACCATCACGATCAGGACCAGGATGATGAACATGACCACCTTCTCGAGCTTGAGCGCCGAGAAGAGGTTGCGGTTGCTCTGCATCCAGTCCTTCGCCCAATACGGGTATCCGAGGGCGGACCGGATCCGGGCGGCCGCCTGGTCGGCGGCGTAGATGTCGGCGACCTTCACCTCGATCCCCGTGGCCCGCCCGTCCATCCCCAGCAGGTCGCCCGCCTCGTCGAAGTCGACGTAGGCGAACGTGGCGTCGTACTCGTACATCCCCGACTCGCTGATCCCCCCCACGCGGTAGCGGCGGACGCGCGGGAAGGTCCCCAGCGGGGTCACGTTGCCGCCCGGGACCAGGATCTCCACGACATCCCCGAGCGACACGTTCAGGTTGCCGGCCAGCTCCTTCCCCAGGATCACGCCGGGCAGGCCGCCGGGGCCCTTTCCCCGCAGCGACCCGATGCTCCCCATCCGGATGTCCTTCGGGAACCGGGTGACGTCCCCCACGGTGGCCAGGTCCACGCCCCGCAGCACCCCTCCCGCCGCGCCGCCCCCCGAGGAGACCATCATCTGGGTGAAGATGTACGGGCTGGCCCCGGTGACGCCCGGGACCTGCCGGATGCGCGCCGCCACCGCGAACGGGTCCGCGATGCTCCCGTCCAGGCTCGTCACGTGGACGTGGGCGGTCGCCCCGAGGATCCGGTCCTTCAGCTCCTTCTCGAACCCGCTCATGACGGCCAGGACGATGATCAGCGCCGTGACGCCGACCGTCACCCCCGCCACCGAGATGATCGTGATGATGGAAATGAAGGTCTGCTTGCGCTTGGCAAGGAGGTATTTCAGGGCGATGTAATACTCGACGGGAAGCCGCAACCCGGGCCTACCCCTCTTTCCGCATCTGGGGGAAAAGGATCACGTCGCGGATGGAAGGCGAATCGGTGAACAGCATCACGAGGCGGTCGATCCCGATCCCTTCCCCCGCCGCGGGCGGCATGCCGTGCTCCAGCGCCCGGAGGAAATCCTCGTCCATCGCGTGGGCCTCCTCGTCTCCCGCTTCCCTCTGGCGCAGCTGCTCCTCGAACCGCCCCCGCTGGTCCAGGGGGTCGTTCAGCTCCGAGAACGCGTTGGCGATCTCGCGGCCGCGGACGATCAGCTCGAACCGGTCGACGATGTCGGGGCGCAGGTCGTTGCGGCGCGACAGCGGCGACACCTCGATGGGATATTCCGTCACGAAGGCCGGCCCCCGGATCTTCTTCTCGGCCACCTCCTCGAAGACCGCGGACAGGAGCTTGCCCGGACCCCATTCCTTCCCGGGCTCGATGCCCAGGGAGAGCGCGGTCTCCTTGAGAAACGCGGGATCGGAGAGCCGCTCCTGCGGCAGGTTTCCATGGCGGGCGACCGCCGCCGCCACCGGGATGCGCTCCCAGGGAGGGGCGAAGTCGATGGTCTCCCCCTGGAACCGCACCTCGGTCGTCCCGAAGAGGGAGAGGGCCATCCCGGAGATCATCTCCTCGGTCAGCCGCATCAGGTCCTCGTAGGTGGCGTAGGCCTGGTAGAACTCCACCATCGTGAACTCCGGGTTGTGCTGCGTGGAGATCCCCTCGTTCCGGAAGTTCCGGTTGATCTCGAAGACGCGCTCGAACCCGCCGACCAGCAGGCGCTTGAGATAAAGCTCCGGCGCGATCCGAAGGTACAGGTCCATGCCCAGCGCGTTGTGATGGGTCACGAACGGCTTCGCCGTCGCGCCTCCCGCGACCGGCTGCATCATCGGGGTCTCCACTTCGAGGAAATCCCGCTCGGTCAGGTAGGAGCGGATGTGGGCGATGATCCGCGCGCGGGTGCGGAACACCTCCCGCACCTTCTCGTTCACGATCAGGTCCACATACCGCTGGCGGTACCGGGTCTCCACGTCCGCCAGGCCGTGCCATTTCTCGGGCAGCGGCCGGATGGCCTTGGAGAGGAGCCGGAACCGCTCCGCGAGGATCGTCAGCTCGCCCGTGCGGGTGATGAAGAGCGTCCCCTCCACCCACACGATGTCCCCGACGTCGACCGACTTCACGAACAGGGAATAGGCATCCTCCCCCACCTTGTCCCGGCGGATGTACGCCTGCAGGCGCCCGGCCCGGTCCGAAACCACGACGAACGCCGCCTTCCCGAAAGACCGGGAGGCGACCATGCGTCCCGCAACGTCCACGCGGACCGCCGCCTGTTCCAGCTCCTCCGGGGACTTCTCCCCCGCCGCCGCGCGGGCGGCGGCCGTCGTCCATCCCGCCTTCCGGTCGTTCGGATAGGGGTTGATCCCGCTCGCCCGCAGCTCCTCGGCCTTGCGGATCCTGTCGCGGACCAGGTCGTTCCAGTCCTCTTTCACGCGGCGCCCCCCCTGGATTCCTCTTCCCCTCCCGCGAGAAGGTACTGCCGGATGAACTCCTTGATGTCCCCGTCCAGGACCGCGTCCACGTTCCCGGTCTCGTGGCCGGTCCGGTGGTCCTTCACCAGGCGGTACGGCGCGAGGACGTACGAACGGATCTGGGAACCCCAGGCGATGTCCTTTTTCGCCTTGTGCGCCTCGGTCGCCTTCTCGGCCCGCTGCCGCATCTCCAGCTCGTAGAGCTTCGAGCGCAGGATCTTCATCGCCATCGCCCGGTTCTTGTGCTGCGACCGCTCCTGCTGGCACAAAACGGTGATCCCGGTGGGGACGTGGGCGATCCGGACGGCGGATTCGACCTTGTTCACGTGCTGGCCGCCGGCCCCCCCCGACCGGAGGGTGTCCACCTTGAGATCGGAATCGTTGATCAGGATTTCCACGGTGTCGTCGATTTCCGGGGAGACGAACACCGAGGCGAACGAGGTGTGCCGCCGCTTGTTCGCGTCGAACGGTGAGATCCGGACGAGGCGGTGGACGCCCCGCTCCGCCTTCAGATAGCCGTAGGGGTGGTCTCCCTTGAGGAGGATCGTCGCGTTCTTGATCCCCGCCTCCTCTCCCTCCTGCTGTTCGAGGAGCTCGACCTCGAACCCGTTCCGGTCGGCGAACCTCGTGTACATCCGCAGCAGCATCTCGGCCCAGTCCTGGGACTCGGTTCCCCCGGCGCCGGCGTGGATCGTAAGGATCGCGTTGCGCCCGTCGTCCTCCCCGGAGAGCATCCGGTCCAGCTCGATCTCATCGAGCTCCCGGGCGACCTTCTCCACGTGGGAGTCGACCTCCGCGGCCAGCGAGGCATCCCCCGCTTCGTCGGACAGGTCCAGGCAGGCCCGCAGGTCTCCCAGCGACTCCTCGAGGCCGGACCATTTCGAAAGGGACGTCTCGAGGCCTTTCCGCTCCTTGAGAAGCGCTTCGGCGCTCTCCGGCGAATCCCAGAATCCCTCCCGGGAGGCGGCCGCCTCGAGCTCTGCAAGGCGGGACTTCTTGCGATCTACTTCAAAGGTAACCCCGGAGCGCGCGGCAGCGCGCTTCGAGTCCGGCGAATTTTTCCTCCAACAGTCCTGACGCCATCGGTTCCTCGCAATGAAACGATCAGAATTAAAAAAGTTATTATAGTACACGCGATTGCAAAGATTTCACCTGTTTTCGCATACACGGTCATCCCGTTCCGGGGAACGACCTCCCCGATCAGGATTCCCGACCGGAAAAGGCCCAGGGTCTGCGTCGCCCTGCCGGTCTCGTCGATCAGGGCGCTGATCCCGGAGTTGGCCGCCCGGACCATCGGCCGCCGGAACTCCGCCGAGCGCATCCGCGCCATCGCCAGGTGCTGGCGAGGCGCCACCGTGTCGCCGAACCAGGCGTCGTTCGTGACGTTCACCAGCCATTGTGCTCCCGCGAGGACGCTGTCCCGGATGATCTCCGGGAAGACCGCCTCGTAGCAGACGGACGCCCCGGCCCGGCCGCCGGCCACGCGGAACAGCTCGGGACGCGTACCTGCCGAGAAGTCCGCCCCCCCCTCCGTCAGCTTCCTCACGAAAAAAAGGAGGGATTTCAATGGGACGTACTCGCCGAACGGAACGAGGTGCCGCTTGTCGTACCGGCCCTCGGGCTCCCCGTCGGCGTCGAGGTAAAAGACGCTGTTGTAATATTTTCCGCCTTCCGACGGGCTGAACCACACGGAGCCGAAGATCAGGGGGACCTGCCCTTCCCTGGCGATCCGGTCGACCTCCCGGGTCAAGCCCCGCTCCCAGATGTATAAAAACGGCGCGGCGGTTTCCGGCCAGACGATCAGCCGGGCGCCTTTCGCCCGGGCCTCCCGGGAAAGTTCCCCGTAGATCGAGATCGTCCGCGCCTGGAATTCGGGATCCCACTTCCGGTTCTGGTCGATCCCCCCCTGCGCGATTCCCACCCGCAGGCCGTTTTCGGCGGGGCGGGCCTTCCATTCGCCCAGCCGGTAGGAGCCGTAGGCCGCAAGGAATATCACGATCGCCGCCAGCCCGGCGGCGGGCGCCGCGGCGGAACGGAAGCTCCGTTCCGAGAGGCGCCCGGCGGCGCGATAGATGCAGACGTTCGATGCGGCCAGCAGGAACCCCAGCCCGTATACCCCCGCCAGGTCCGCCGCCTGCATCAGGGCCGGGCTCCCGGCCAGGCTGTACCCGTAGAGCATCCAGGGAAAACCCGACAGGAGGAGCGACCGGGCATACTCCAGCCCGACCCAGACCGCGGGAAAGGCCCACAGCCCGGCGTTCCCGTACCGCCGCACCAGGCGATGCACGAAGAACCCGCCCGCGGAGAAGTAGACCCCCATGGCGGCGGAAACGAGAAGCGCGGCCAGGCTCCCGAGCGGCCAGCCGAGCTTGCCCGGCACCGCGACGGTATGTGCGATCCAGTAGAAAAGAAGCAGGTTGGCCGCGGTCCCTGCAAGAAAGCCCCGGATCGCCGCCTGCCGCGCTCCCCCCGCCCCGGCGCAGAGCGCGAAAAACGGCGTCCAGCACAGGAAGGGAAGCGCCGGGATGTCGTAGCCGGGCATCCCGAGCGCATACGACGCCGCGAACAGGAGTCCGAGGACGGCGGGAGCCGCGCGTTCCGGGATCTTCACCGGCGGGACCTTCCGGGCGGCGCCCCGAGCGCAAAGCGGTAGACGTCCCTCTCCGCCCTGCGCATCCGCCTGGCCTCCGCCCCCCCCCGCTCGTGGTCGTATCCCGCGAGGTGCAGCATGCCGTGGACGATGAAGAAAAGCACCCGCTCCTCGGGCGATCCCTTCCAGCCCCGCGTCTGCCGCAGGCAGGTCGGCGCGGAGATCAGGATGTCCCCGTAAAGCATCGCCGGCCCCCCGCCTTGCGGCTCCTCGTCGGGGAAGGACAGGACGTTCGTCGTCCACGGCCGGTCGAGGAACCGCCGGTTCCATTCCGTCATGTCCGCGTCGTCGACCACGAGGACCCGCAGGTCCGCCGCATCGTGCGGGACGCGGGCCAGCGCCTTGCGGACCAGGGTCCGCAGGCGTTCGTGCCGGAACGGGGCGGGGCGGAGCCGCTGCAGGATGCTGAGCCGCCGGGACGGGGACCGCCCGCTCAAGGCACGTTGCCCGCCGTGAACGGGCCTTTCCCGGTTTCCGGGTATTCGACCCGCGCATGCGTCACCGCCGTCAGGACCCGGGTGAAGGATCTCCCGACCGCGTGGAGATCGCGCAGCGTCATGTCGCAATCGTTCAGCTGCCCGTCCAGGTAGGCGCGGTTCACGATCCGCGTCACGAGCTCGTCGATCTCGGCCGGCGCGGGATTCTTCAGGCTTCTCGCCGCGGCTTCCGCGGAGTCCGCCAGCATGATGATCGCGGCTTCCCGGGTCCTGGGCCGGGGCCCGGGGTACCGGAAGGTATCCTCCGAGGCGCGCCGCTCCTGGATGAGCGGCTGCGCCTTGTCGAGAAAACAGTACAGGAGGCTGGTCCCGTGGTGCTGCTCGATGATCTCCGCGATCCGGTCGCCGAGGCGGTATTCCCGGGCCAGCCGCAGGCCCTCCTTGACGTGGGAGAGAATGACCACGCGGCTCATGCCCGGGGAGAGAACATCGTGGACATTCACCTGCCCCGCCTGGTTTTCCGAGAAGTATTGCGGCTTGCCGACCTTTCCGACGTCGTGGAAGAGCGCGGCGACCCTGCACAGCAGCGGGTTTGCGTGGATGGCGGCCGCGCCGGCCTCCGCCAGCGTGCCCACGACGACGCTGTGGTGAAAGGTCCCCGGGGCCTCCAGCATGAGGCGCTTGAGCAGCGGGTGGGCGGTGCTGGCGAGTTCCATGAGCCGGATGT
Organism: Deltaproteobacteria bacterium; assembly: GCA_003105225.1. Taxonomy (GTDB): domain Bacteria; phylum Desulfobacterota; class Deferrimicrobia; order Deferrimicrobiales; family Deferrimicrobiaceae; genus FEB-35. The sequence goes on from PQAK01000069.1 coordinate 13,002, forward strand.
CGCTCGCGTATCCGAAGGCGTATTCGGCCATCGGCAGGACGGCCAGCGCGATCGGGGCCGCGATCAGCCCGTTGATGCCGGCCAGGAGCCCCGCCCACCAGATCCCGCCCGTGCCGTGAAACGCAAGCTCCAGGGCGACCGCCCCCAGCGCGCAAACGGGGGCCGTATAGACTCCCGCGAGCAGCATCCGGTACCGGTCCTGGATCCGCCCGGAGCGGGCCGCCGCCGCGGTGCCGCACAGGAGCAGGAACAGGAGCGTGGGCCATCGCCCCGAGGCCGCGGCGGCCGAGAGCACCGAGGCGGCGACGGTGAAGAGGATCGCGACCTCCGAATTGAGGAGGATCCGGACGATCATGGCGAACGCCGGAAGGGGGATCAGGTAGACGAAGAGCCGCGGCGGCAGCGCCCGGTTCCACGAAGGCACTTCGGGGAGCACTTCCACGACTCCCTTCGCGAGGAAGAACAGCGCGAACGCCAGCGTGCAGAGGAACAGGAAATCCCGCGCCGCCAGCCGGACCTTCCGGACTTCGCGGCCCGCGAACCCGAACCATTCCGAGAGGAACAGGGCGACGGCCAGCGTCAGCGCGACGGCGCCGATGAAGGGGAAGATCCCCCCCAGCCTGCCCGCGGCCAGGGGGTGCAGCTCTCCCCCCCACAGGTAGAACAGGGCCGCGAAGACGGCGGCGGAGAGCAGACCGATCGAGACCTCCCGGGCGGACCGGCTCGTCCGGCGTTCCTGCCCTTCCGCGGGGCGGGGGTCCTTATCCCCGTTTTTCATAACGTTCATAGGCCTTGATGATCTCCTGGACGATCGGATGCCGCACGACGTCGATCTCGGTGAAACGGCAGAACCGGATCCCCTCCACCCCCGCGAGGATCGCGATCGCCTCGTTCAGCCCCGAAACCCTCCCCGACGGCAGGTCGGTCTGGGTGATGTCCCCCGTGATCACCGCCTTGGAGCCGAACCCGATCCGGGTGAGGAACATCTTCATCTGCTCCGACGTCGTGTTCTGCGCCTCGTCCAGGATGACGAACGAGTCGTTCAGCGTCCGCCCCCGCATGAAGGCCAGCGGCGCCACCTCGATCGTCCCCCGCTCCATCAGCTTCGCCGCCTGTTCGTACTCCAGCATCGTGTAGAGCGCGTCGTGCAGGGGGCGGAGATACGGGTTCACCTTCTCCGCCATGTCCCCCGGCAGGAAGCCCAGCTTCTCCCCGGCCTCGACCGCCGGGCGCGCGAGGATGATCCTCTTGACCTCCTTCCGCAGGAGGTACCCCACCGCCATCGCCATCGCCAGGAACGTCTTGCCGGTCCCCGCGGGCCCGACCCCGAAGACGATGTCACAGTCCCGCATGGCGTCCAGGTACCGCTTCTGGGCGACGCTCTTGGGGGTGATGATCTTGTTGCGCGACGATTTGAAGACCACGTCCAGGAACACCGTGGAGACGTCGGCGTTCCGGTCGGAGCAGACGATCCGCACCGCCGACGCGACGTCGTTCGACGTGATCGGAATCCCCTTCCGCAGGACGCGGTACAATCCCTCCAGCACCTTGACGGCCAGGTCGACCTGCAGCGGGTCTCCGGACACCGTGGCTTCGTTGCCGTTCGGACGGACGGCCACCCCCAGCGCCCGCTCCACGATCTTCAGGTGGTCGTCGCGGACCCCGAACAGCTCCGACAGGACGGAAGCATCGTCGAACCGGAGCGTCTCTTCCCGCCTTTCCGCCGCTTCCATATCCCTCCTCCCCGCGGGCCCCTTCCCCTAGAAGAACCGGATCCACCTCGCGAACGCGTTCGTCGCGGCGGGAGAAAGAAGAATAACATATGCCCAGAAGGCCGTAAGCGCCGCCGCGAACATCCATGCGCCGGCGCGCAGCGCCCCGATCCTCCGGTTCCGTGCGTACTGGTCCCGGATCGCCCGCTCCGGATCCTCCCGGCGCTCCTCCTCCACGAACACGTCGATGAGGCCCCGGTCCTGGAGGAACCACAGCCCCTTTACCCCCTCGAACCAGGTCATGCAGGCCTTGCGGAAAATGCGCTGCGGCTCCTGCGAGAACTCGATCGCCCGATAGACCCGCCGCTCCTCCTCCGACAGGGCGGCGACATCGACCTTCGTCCCGCGCCGGCGGACGACGCGGAAATCCCCCGCGGGAAATCTTTCCCGGTACCGCTGGTACTCGTCGAGGTACTGCATCCCCTCCATCATCAGCACGTCGGCGCGCACCGGGATCTTCATCCAGGAGGGAGGCCGCACCGCGAACCCCTCGAACGCGTACTCCCCGTCCTTGAGCTTCAGGGTCTCGAAGAGGCTTTCCCGGATCTGCAGGGTGAGGTACCGCGCGATCGTCTCCCCGGAGACCATGCGCTTCTCCATCAGGTACTCGCCCAGCTTCTTCCCCCCCCGCTGCTCGGCGGAGAGGATCTTGCGAAGCTGCTCGCCGGTGATCAGCCCCGCGTCCACCAGCATGGTGCCCAGCATCCCGGACGGATCCCGCCGGTCGGGCCGGACGTCCACGATCTGGCCGTCGGCGAAGAGGAACTCCGTCTCCCGGTCGTTTCCGCAGATCTTGAGGGAGCCGCTCTTGTTCTGGCTGGAGACGAGCTGGAAGATATCGGGGATGCTGAAGTCGGAGATCCTGCCCTTCATGGCCTAAATCCGCTCCCCCGCGATATTATGGGCCCGCTGCAGCACCGAGAAGGAACGGATCCCCCACGCCGCCCCCGCGGCCCAGAGAACACCGGCCAGCATCCCCCCCCCGACCGCGACGGAGGTCTGCAGCTCGGACACGAGCAAATCCCCCGCCCGCATCCCGCCCAGTCCCGTGGTGACGAACGCGAGGGCGACCGAAAGCGCCGCTCCGAAGAGGAGCACCCGTATCTCCTTCCCGGCCCAGAGGGCGCCGGAACCCGGCACGAGAAGCGAAGCGGCCCGCACGTACGAGCGGTGCATCACGATGCCCTGCACCCTGCGGTTCCTCTCCGCTCCCGCCCGGATCCCTCCGCCGATCTTCACCCGGCACGGGGGGCAGATGTCGGAGGCTTCCCGGCTGCGCACGACCAGGGAGCGGCTTCCGCAGGCCCGGCAGGTGCCGTGAACCCAGAGTTTCCTCGACAACAGCTTCCAGGCCGTCGAAAAGAACCAGACGACCGCCAGGAACAGGAGGGCGGTCCGGGGAGACAGCGGGTGGAAAAACATCCCGAAGAAATCGCTTTCCCCCGCCTCCCGGATCCAATCGCCGCGGAACCGGAAGATCGCCTTCCAGATCTCTCCCACGGGGAGGGGGGAGGCGATCCACTCGTCCTGTTCCATGTCCGCGGGCCGCAGGAAGTACGGGGGCATGCTCCGGATGCGTTCCCATGCCTCCGGCTGGATCCGGCGGGCCTCCTCCAGCCGGAACAGCTGCAGGTTCATCTGGTAGGCGTTCCAGAGCGCCGGACCCTCGGAGGGACTCTTCGAAACCGCCGCTTCGAAATCCGCCAATGCCGCCGCGGTCCTTCCCTGCCGGGCGCGGACGATCCCGCGGTTGTTCAGGACCTCGGGGAGTTCCCTGCCTTCCTCCACAAGCGACGTCCACAGCTTCTCCGCGGCGGCGGCGTTGCCGGCCTGCATCTGCCTGCGCGCCTGTTCGAACCGGATCATCCACGAGAGCGTCTCCTCGGACAGGGGTCCCTTCCCGCCGGCCTCCTCCTGGAACCGCACCGTGGACAGGTCCCCTTCCCCCGTCATCCACCCGCCGCTCCCGCCGTCGCCCCCGAACTTCTGGAGGGAATGGAGGACGCCGCCCCCCAGGAGCAGGGCGGCAAGGATCAGGACCCCGGAGGACAGGATGGCGAGCTCGATCCTGCGCACGTACGCCGCCGAAAGGAGGAGCCAGATGCAGGCGGCCACGGCAAGACCGAACCCGGCCAGCAAGGGCAGGAGAAACACCATGACCGCGATGACCGGAGCCAGGTATTCCCGATTCGGGGTCTTCAGGAACCGCTGGATGTCCCCCTCGAGGGACGGGCGCGCGCGAAGGAAAAGGGACACGGATCCCCACAGGACGAACCAGCACCCGGCAGCGGAAAACAGGGAGATCAGCCACACCGCATACCCGATCAGCGACGGCGCGAACCGTTTCAGCGATCCCGACAACCCTTCCATATCCTGGGTGAAATCGGCCAGGCTCAGGCGGGCGAGATCCTCCTTCACGAGCCATGCCCACAACGGCACGGAGAACGGGGAGACTTCCCGAAGCGCCCGCATCTGCGGAGTCACCTCGTTCTTCCATCCTTCATTGACGGCCCGCTCGTATACCAGGTCCGGAAGCGCGTTCATGGAAAGGATCCCCAGGCTGTGCATCCGGATCCTCAGGAGCCGCACTTCCTTCACCAGGTCTCCCTCCCTCCCCGGCCCGGCGATGGCCGCCACGCGCTCCGCCTGCCTCCGCACCTCTTCCGGATAGCCGGGGAAACGATGCCCGGCATCGGCCGTCCGCGGAAACGCCGGCGGAACCAGCAGGAAAAACAGGAGCGCCGCCGCAACTCGGATACGGCGACGGATGGGAGTCCTCCGGCTCATTAACCTTCCATGTTATCATTACTCATGGAAAAAACCGCCATGGACGATTTCCGCAAGCTTGTCGAGATCATGGCCCGGCTTCGGGCAAAGGGGGGATGCGAGTGGGACCGGGCGCAGTCCCACGCCTCGCTTCGCCAATACCTGCTCGAGGAAGCCCACGAAGTCCTCGACGCAATCGCCCGCAAGGACCCACCGCTGCTTTGCGAGGAACTGGGCGACCTGCTCCTCCAGATCCTCTTCCACGCCCAGATCGCCAATGAAAACGGGCAGTTCGACATCTCCGACGTGATCGCCTCGATCTCGGAGAAGATGGTCCGCAGGCATCCCCACGTGTTTTCCGATGCAACGGCCGATTCGCCGGAGGCGGTCTCCCGGCAGTGGGACCACATCAAACGCAACGTCGAGAACCGGAACCATGACTCCCTGGTCGGCGGCGTGCCCAAAAAATTCCCCTCCCTGCTGCGGGCATCGAAGATTTCCAAAAAAGCGGCCCGCGCGGGATTCGACTGGGAAAACACGGAGCAGGTGCTGGCGAAAGTGGACGAGGAGATGGGGGAGCTCAAGGAGGCCGTGACCGGCGGCGGCATGGAGGAGCTGGAGCACGAACTGGGCGACGTGCTCTTCGCGCTGGTGAACCTTGGCCGATTCCTCAAGGTAAACCCGGAGGTGGCCCTGGTTTCGGCTAACGAGCGGTTCGAGCGCCGCTTCCGCGCCATGGAAAAAATAGCAGCAAAATCCGGAGTTTCCATAGAAGGGTCCGATCTTGCCACCCTGGATCGCCTCTGGGAGCAGGCAAAGAAGAACACCTCGTAGTATCGCTTCCGTTCTCCACACCCGTTGTGGAAAGGCTGTGGAAGGCTTTGTGGATAGGATCGCGCCCCCACGTAGTCTTTACGGGTTATACATTTTGCCTTTTTATTGGGCACCGATTTCGCCGTACGCGGGAGGATCGTCGACAATGCGCACGCGCGCACCGGGAGAACCGCGGGGAAAAGCCGATTGACACGGCGGACCCTCCCGTATAACATTCTACTTTCCCGTAGATACCACTTTGAAACCAGCAGGGGGGATTGCGTTGTCCAAATCGAAGTCCGCGGCGAAACGGCATAAGCAAAGCCTCAAGAAGAGGGCGAGAAACCGCCACATCCGCGCTACGGTGAAGACGGCCGTCAAGGAGGTCCGCTCCGCCGTGGAGGAGGCGGCTGCCGACGCCGGAGCCGTCCTGTCGAAGGCGGTGTCCACCATCGCCCGCGCAGGATCCAAGGGCGTGCTGCACAAGAAGACGGTCGCCCGGAAGGTGGCGCGCCTCTCCAAGAAAGTGAGAAAGGCAGCAGCAGGCAAGTAACCGCTCCGCGGTCACGCAAGAAGCTTCAACAGCCTGATTTCGAAGAGCTGTTCGGGAGAGAGCCTGCTCTCCCCCTTCAATCCCGTGTCGATCATGGAAAGCGCGGCGAGTATTTCTCCTCCCCTGCGGGAGGAGAGCGCCGTGGAGCGATCCGCAAGCCGCCTCCGGACGTACCACGCGATCGCGCCGACCAGCCCGTGGTAATCGGATGCATCCGCGCCGGCGGCGAACCGCCGGAACAGCGCCAGGCATTCCTTCCGATCCCTCCGCACCAGTTTCTCCGCGAGACGGAACGGATCGACCGCGCCGCCCGCGATGCAGACCGCACGGATTTCCTCCTCCCCGATCTCTTTCCGGTCTCCGGAAAACGAAACCAGTTTCCCCAGCTCTTCCTTGAGGCGGGCGAAATCCATCCCGACCCACCGGACCAGGAAAGCGGCGCCATCCTCGGAAAGCCCCTTGCCCGCCTCCCGCATCCTGGCCACCGCCGCCTTCGCGAGGGTCGAGATCACCTGGTCCTCCCTGGGGGAGACGGCCCGGAGGCCGGGGATCGCGGAAAACGTTTTTGCCGCTCCCCTGTCCGAACAGGGAAGCACCAGCACCACCGACGGATCGGGGGCGGCAAGGTACTTCTGGAGCGGATCCCGGGCCGCCTTTTTCAGTTCGCCCAGGTCGGGAAGCGAGAAGATGCGGAATCGGAAAAAGAAGGACGGGGTGCGGAAAGCGGCGTCCGGCGACTCCCGTTCGAGGTCCGCCGCCGTCCACCGCGTCAGTTCGGCCGTCGTCCCCTCCGCAAGGAACCGGGCGAGCAGCAGGTCGGCGACAAGGTCGGCGAGCCCCGCCCCGTCGCCCGCGAGCAGGTAGGCGGGAGCCGCGGGGCCGGAAAACCAGGGCTGGAACAGCGGGGGTACGGAGACCTCCTTCACAGGATGACCCGCACGGTCTGGCCGATCCGCTTCGCCATCCGCCGGCACACCTCCTCGATCGCGGCCCGGCGGTTCGCCTCCGTGTACTGGAAATCCACCCCGGCGAAGTAGGAGGCCCCCTCGGACAACCCCTCTTCCTTCCAGAGGAGGTGGCCCTTGACGACCTCGACGACCCGCACGTCCACGATGATCGTCAGCCGGTGCTCCAGCGCGAATCCCTTCGAGTCGTGGGAGAGGACCTCCTCCCGGATATCCTGTACGACCCCTTCGACCAGGATATCCGCACCGGCGCGATCGAACGTCCCCCGGACCCCCATTTGCCGCAACTCCTCCCGCAGCCGGCCGGCGAGAAACGCCCCCGCGTCCGGGACGAGGGAGGCGTTGGCGAAGGGGCGCAGGTCGATGCGGAGGTTCGGATCCGCGAAGCGGGAGCCGGTTGCCGCCTGGAGGTGATACCCGCACGAGGCGGCGGCCAGGGTCAACAGGCACAACAGGCAAACCGCGGCGGCGGTTTTCATGAGACGACGATGCTCACGAGCTTCCTGGGGACGACCACCAGTTTCCTGATGACCTTTCCGTCCGTGTACTCCCTGACGCGCGGATCGGCGAGCGCCATCGCCCGGATCTCCTCTTCGGTCGCTTCGGCGTCGGCGGTGATCCTGGAGCGCAGCTTCCCGTTGACCTGCACGACGACCAGGATCTCCTCGGCGCGGGCCATCTCCTCGTCCGCCGCCGGCCACTCCTTTCCGCAGACCATGCCGTCGTTTCCGATTCTCTCCCACAACTCCTCGCAGACATGCGGCGCGAACGGGGAGAGCATGAGCAGAATCGTCTCCACCGCCTCCCGGAGCGCAGGCGATGTCTCCGGGGATTCCCAGGCCGTGTCCTCGACGAGATAGAGGAAATTCACCATCTCCATGATGGCGGATATGGCCGTGTTGAAGTGGTACCGGTCCTCGATGTCCCCGGTCACCTTTTTCAGCGTGCGATGGGTGACCTGGCGGATCCGCCGGGCCGCCTCGACCTGCTCCCCCGCGATGGGACCGGCGTCCCGGAGGGCCTTCCCCTTCTGCGCGATCAGGCGGTACACCCTTCCCAGGAACCGGAAGGCCCCCTCCACCCCCTGCTCGCTCCAGTCGAGGTCCTTTTCCGGCGGCGACGCGAAGAGGGAGAATAGCCGCGCCGTGTCGGCCCCGTACCGCTCGACCAGCGCGGACGGCTCGACGACGTTGCGCTTGGACTTGGACATCTTCATCGAGCGCCCGACCAGGACCTTCTCCCCGCACTGCCGGCAGTTCCCTCCCTCGTCGACCTCCTCGGGGTAGCGCCAGCCGTGCTTGGGGCATTCCAGCGTCGCCATGCACACCATGCCCTGGGAAAGGAGGCGCCGGAACGGTTCGTTCCCCGGAGCCAGCCCGCGGTCGCGCAGGTATTTATGGAAGAACCTGGCGTAGATCAGGTGCATGCACGCGTGCTCCACCCCCCCCACGTACTGGTCGACCGGCATCCACGCCCGCATCTTTTCCGGGTCCAGCGGCGCACGGTCGTTGCGGGGATCGATGTACCGCAGGAAGTACCAGCTCGACTCGAAGAAGGTGTCGAACGTGTCGGTTTCCCTGCGCCCCGGCCCCCCGCAGGAAGGGCACGGGACCCGCACCCAATCGTCGGCGGCCGCCAGGGGATTCCCCTTTTCCCTCGTGTAGGGGAGGTCTTCGGGAAGCACGACCGGGAGGTCCTTTTCGGGAACCGGCACGGCTCCGCACTTCGGGCAATGGATGACGGGGATGGGGCAGCCCCAATACCGCTGGCGGCTGATCCCCCAGTCGCGCAGGCGGTACTGGACCTTCGCGCGCCCGATCCCCTTCCGCTCCAGGTGCGCGGTGATCTCGCGCTTCCCGTCCTCGTTCTGCAGCCCGTCGAACGGGCCCGAGTTCACCATCCGGCCCTGCCCCTCGTACGCGCACGCCATGGCATCGGCGGTCAGCCCGTCCCCCCCTTCCGGCTGGACGACCACCACGATGGGAAGCTCGTATTTTTTCGCGAACTCGAAATCGCGCTGGTCGTGCGCGGGCACCGCCATCACCGCGCCGGTCCCGTATTCGTACAGGACGAAATTGGCCGCGTAGATCGGGATCTTCCCGCCGGTGACCGGGTTGACGCAGTACCCGCCGGTGAAGATCCCCTCCTTCTCGAGCTCCTCGCTCGTCCGGATCAGCCGGTCCTGCCCCGCGACGCGGTCGACGAACGCCCGGACCTCCTTTTCCCTGCCGGCCTCCCCGGCAAACCGCATCACCAGGGGGTGCTCCGGCGCCATGCTCATGAAGGTGGCTCCGAAGAGGGTGTCCGGCCGGGTCGTGAAGACCGTGATGCTCCCATCCCCGCCGGCCAGCGGGAAGTCGATCTCCGCCCCCTCGCTTCGGCCGATCCAGTTGCGCTGCATCTCGAGGATGTTCTCCGGCCATCCCCCTCGAAGCTCCTCGTGCCCGGAGAGCAGCTCCTCGGCGTACTTCGTGATGCCGAGGAACCACTGGTCCAGCTCCCGCTGGGTGACGGGCGTCTGGTCGTGGATGAAGCAGGTCCCGTCCCGGTTGACCTGCTCGTTGGCGAGGACGGTCTGGCACTCCTCGCACCAGTTGAGCGTCGCCCGCTTCCGGTAGGCGAGGCCGTCCCGGAGCATCCACAGGAAAAAGAGCTGCTCCCACCGGTAGTATTCCGGCGAGCAGGTGGCGAACTCGCGGTCCCAGTCGTAGGAGATCCCCATCTCCTTCAGCTGCTCCCGCATGAAGGCGATGTTTTCCCAGGTCCACTTCGCGGGGTGCGTCCCGTGCCGGTGCGCGGCGTTTTCCGCGGGAAGGCCGAAGGCGTCCCAGCCGATCGGGTGCAGGACCTGGCACCCGCGCATCCGCTTGAACCGCGCGAGCAGGTCGCCGATCGTGTACACGCGGACGTGGCCCATGTGGATGCGGCCCGACGGGTACGGGAACATCTCCAGGCAGTAGAATTTGGGCGCCACGACCTCGTCGGGGCAGCGGAACACGCCCGCCGCATCCCATCGCTCCTGCCACTTGCCCTCGATCTCCTGCGGTTGATATTTCATTCCTTCCCCTTCTTTTTCATGGAGATCTCCGATATTTTATCGAGGATCCCGTTGATGAATGCCCCGGATTCCTCCGATCCGTATCGTTTCCCGAGGTCCACCGCCTCGTTGATCGCCACGACGTACGGAACGTCGCAGGAGTGGCAGATCTCGTAGGCGCCCAGGCGAAGGATGTTCCGGTCGACAAGGGCCATCCGCTCCAGCCTCCAGTGCTCGGCGGCCTGCCGGATGAGGCGGTCGACCTCCTCCCGGTGCTCCCAGACGCCCCGCACCGTGCCGGCGTAATACTCGGAATCGGAGGGCGGGTCCGACGCCAACGCAAAAAGGGGGATGGCCTCGTCAGGACCAACCCCCAGGACATCCATCATGAAAAGCGTTTGAAAGACCTTTTCTCTCGATTCCCGGCGCACCTGGCGCTCCAACCCCTCCCTACAGCTGTCGCAGCAGCTTTGCCATTTCGATGGCCGAAAGGGCGGACTCGAATCCCTTGTTCCCCGCCTTGGTCCCGGCGCGCTCGATCGCCTGCTCGACCGTGTCCGTGGTGAGAACGCCGAACGCGACCGGGATCCCGGAGTCGAGCATCACCTGGGCGATCCCCTTGGTCACCTCGGCGCTCAGGTAATCGAAGTGCGGGGTCCCCCCTCGGATCAGCGCGCCCAGCGCGATCACCGCATCCACCTTGTTTTTACCCCCGGCCGCCCTGCGGACCCCCAGCGGCAGCTCGAACGAGCCGGGAACCTTCATCACGGAGATGTCCTTCTCCTCCACGCCATGGCGCCTGAGGGCGTCCAGCGCGCCTTCCAGCAGCCGGTCGGTGATGAAGCCGTTGAACCGCGACACCACGATCGACACCTTCAATCCCTGCCCCTGGAGGTCGCCCTCGATCGTCCGCACCATCGCCATGCCCCCTTACTCGACGTTCAGTATGTGCCCGAGCTTCTTCTTCTTGGTTTTCAGGTATTTCACGTTCGCCGCGTTGGGGGACACCTCGATGGGGACCCGTTCGACCACCCGCAGGCCGTACCCCTCCAGGCCGATGATCTTCTTCGGATTGTTCGTCAGAAGCCGGATCTCCCGGACGCCGAGGTCGACCAGGATCTGCGCGCCCACGCCGTAGTCCCGCAGGTCGGGCTTGAATCCCAGCCGCTCGTTCGCCTCGACCGTGTCGAACCCCTTGTCCTGCAGGTTGTAGGCGCGGATCTTGTTCTCCAGCCCGATCCCCCGCCCCTCCTGCCGCATGTAGAGGAGGACTCCCGACCCCTCCTCCTCGATCATCCGCAGCGCGTTCTGCAGCTGCTCGCCGCAGTCGCACCGCAGCGAACCGAACACGTCGCCCGTCAGGCATTCGGAATGGACGCGGACCAGCACGGGAACCTCCGGCCGGATCTCGCCCTTCACCAGCGCCACGTGCGTATCGTCGTTGATTTCGTTCCGGTAGGCGATCGCCGTGAAATTCCCCCCCTCCCGCACCGGCATGCGGGTTTCCGCGACGCGCGTGACGAGACGCTCCCTCGTCATCCGGAATTCGACCAGGTCCTGGATCGATACGATCTTCAGGCCGTGCTCCGCCGCGAAGATCTTCAGGTCGGGCATCCGGGCCATGGACCCGTCTTCCCTCATGATCTCGCAGATCACGCCGGCAGGCGTGCAGCCCGCCAGCCGCGCGAGGTCGACGGAACCCTCCGTCTGGCCGGTGCGTACGAGGACCCCTCCCTTTTTCGCGACGATGGGGAAAACGTGTCCGGGACGGACGAGATCCTCGGGCTTGGCGTTCTCCGCGATGGCGGTGCGGATGGTCGTCGCCCGGTCGTAGGCCGAAATCC
>PQAK01000070.1:0-22785 GCA_003105225.1 Deltaproteobacteria bacterium
AGAACGTCCCCTTTCGAAAAGTTTTCAGAACGTCCCCTACTGAAAGTTTTCAGAACGTCCCCAAACCGCACGAAAGTTTTCGGGGTGTCCTTTTTTGACGGGTTTTATGGTACCTTTTCCCCGTTAATCTCGTGAGAATCACGGAGCGTATTGCATATGAGTGGCCACAATAAATGGAGCTCGATCAAGCACAAGAAGGGGAAGGCCGACGCCCAGCGCGGCAGGGCGTTCACCAAGATCACGCGGGAGCTCATCACCGCCGCCCGGATCGGCGGCGGCGACCCGGAGGGCAACGCGCGGCTGAAAGCGGCGATCCTGGCCGCCAAGGCGGTCAACATGCCCAACGACAACATCCAGCGGGCGATCAAGAAGGGGACCGGCGACCTGGAAGGGGTCTCGTACGAGGAGTACATGTACGAGGGGTACGGCCCCAACGGCGTGGCGGTGCTGGTGAAGGTCCTCACCGACAACAAGAACCGCACGGTCGCCGACATCCGCCACATCTTCACGAAGTACAACGGCAACCTCGGCGAGACCGGCTGCGTCAACTGGATGTTCAGCAAGAAAGGATCCATCGCCGTCCCCAAGGAGGGCGTCGACGAAGAGAAGCTGATCGAGATCGCGCTGGAGCTGGGGGCCGACGACGTGGCCAATGACCCCGAGTCCCACGAGTACGAGGTCCAGTGCGAGCAGGAGGTCTTCGAGGACATCAAGAAGGGGCTGCAGGAGAAGGGGATCAGGATCGGCACCGCGGAGGTGGCGATGGTCCCCCAGACCACGGTCCACCTGGAAGGGAAGGCGGCGGAGCCGATGCTGCGCATGATGAACGCCCTCGAGGAGTCCGACGACGTCCAGAACGTCTGGGCCAACTTCGACATCTCCGACGAGGCGATGGAGGCGTTCGGGGGATAGCTGCGCGGGGGACACTCCTCAACGAACGACTCGAACAGGACAAGATCAGGAGATGTCCCCCTGAAAGGAATGCGCTCCTGAAAACCCGTCGCATTCTGGGGATCGACCCCGGCTCCCGCCGGACGGGATACGGCGTGGTCGACGTGAACGGCAACAACCTGTCACCCGTCGCCTGGGGCGTGATCCGCACCGGCGAGCTCGACTCCTTCCCCGACCGGCTTCACCGGATCCACCAGGGGCTCACCGAAGTGATCCTCTCCCACCGGCCCACCGAGGCGGCCGTGGAGAACGTCTTCCTCGCCAAGAACGCGGCGTCCGCACTCAAGCTGGGGCACGCCCGCGGCGCGGCGATCGTCACCTGCCGCGCGAACGATATCCCTGTCTACGAATACAGCGCTCGCGAGATCAAGATGGCGGCCACCGGCTACGGCGCGGCGTCGAAGGAGCAGGTCGAGGGGATGGTGTGCCGGCTGCTGGGCATCCGCGAGCGGATTCCCCCCGACGCCTCCGATGCATTGGCGATGGCCTTTTGCCGGGCGGTGACGCGCCCTGTCGGTTCCTGAAAAGCCGCAACGCCCCAAGGGGGATTATCCTTCCGCCCCGAAGCAACCTTCATGGATAGGACGGGGGGTGGGACATTTATTTCCGGTGAACTCCCAACCTTGAATTTTCCATTGGTTTGAGCAGGCTCCAGGATCAACTTTCGTCCATCCATAAAAAAATGTCGCACCCCTTTTCGGGGATAAGGAACACCCGCCGGAGAGGATCCCGCTTCACGTCCTTCCCGTAGTCGTCTTGAAGGGCCGCATTTTCTTCCTGTGCAACTATCGGAAAATGAAATGTTTTCAAACGACATCGCAGTCTTGGGGGCAAGGCGTGGGGATGGATATCGGGAGATATGTTCTAACGAAAAAGGCCTCGCCCCGGTTTGGCTTCCATCTTGCTACCTCCTCCTGCAACACCGGTTACTACAACGATATGTCTCAGGCAGCCAACAGGCACTCGAAATCACAGGAGTCAAGGACGATGGGAGCGAAAAAGTTGCAGCGGGTGGCGCTGTTCCTGGTATTGGGGGTGATCGCGGTCCTGCCCGTTCGTGCGGCGGCCGACAATTTACTTTCATGGAAAAACCCGACCTTCTACAGTGACGGCACAAGCATCCCGCCATCCCTGCAGGCATCCATCGAAACGAGGCTCTATTACTCCTACGACAACAGCGCATGGACCTTGTTCGCGACGGTTCCCAACGGAGGCACGAGCTGGAAGGGGCTGTTGCCGCTTGCCGAGATCGTTCAAGGATTCTATGCGATCACATCGACGATACCCGGCCAGGGGATCGAAAGCACGATGGCCGGTTCGAACCAGTATCCTCCTCCTGTTGCAGAGGGCGATACGTTCACGGTTTCCCTCGGCAGCAGCAGGGATACCTATGTGAACCTCGGGAGATTTTCCCTTGAGACGTATTCGACGGCCTCCGTGATCCGGACGTATACCTGGCCTGCGCGGAACGTGGCGAACCGGGGATTCATCCAATGGGATCTGTCGCCCCTGCCTCCCGACATCACGGTCGTCAACGCCACCCTGGGACTCTTCTACGCGGAAGAGTCCGGCGGAGGGGGGGATTCTCCCTATAAGGTGAGCGTGGCGAAGGTGACGGGTGTCGAACCCGTCCTCGACTTGGCCAACTGGAACACCTACGACGGCGTCACCCCGTGGTCGGCTGGCGGGGACGGAGGAAGGGCCAACCTTGCCGTGCCCGAGTCGTCCGCCCTTGTAAGCAAGACGCATGGATGGGTGACGTGGGACGTAACGAAGATGGTGCAGGAGTGGATGGCTGCGCCGGAGACAAACCGCGGGATGGCGGTCGATGCCGATAATTCGGCGACCTCCGACAGCAACCGCTATTTCGCCTCCCGGGAATATCCCGACCTCTACCCGCGCCCGCAGCTGGTCGTTACGTACAAGAAAAATCCCAACGTTACCGTGGTCGTCGACAACTGCACGGACACCTTCGTGAATCTCGGGCGGTATGCCAACATCGTGTTCTCAGCGGAGCCCTTGATCGGGACATATACCTGGCCTGCGCGGAACGTGGCGAACCGGGGATTCATCCACTGGGATTTGTCGTCCCTGCCCTCCGACATCACGGTTACCAACGTCACCCTGGGGCTTTACTACGTTACCGAGGACAATGGGGGCGGAGATAATACCTATAAGGTCAGCGTGGCGAAGGTGACGGGTGTCCGTCCCGTCCTCGACAGAAGCACCTGGAACACCTACGACGGCGTCACTCCGTGGTCGGGGGGTTGGGACGGAGGAGGTGCGAACCTCGCCGCGCCCGAGTCGTTTGTCCTTATCGGCAAGACGCACGGTTGGGCGGTTTGGGACGTAACGAACATGGTGCAGGAATGGGTTGCGGCGCCGGCGACGAACCGCGGGATGGCGATCGATGCCGATGATACGGCGAACGCCGACAGCAACCGCTTTTTCGCTTCCCGGGAATATCCCGACCCCGACCTGCGGCCGCAGCTGGTCATCACCTACCAGCCTAACCGGCAGTAGCGCCGCGGGGCGATCCCCCGGGTTTTCCTTCATGCCGTAACGCGGGGGCCGGGTGAAGATCCGGCTCCCGCGTTCCATCCGGTCCCATCGATCGGGATCCATCGATCGGGAAATTCGTACGGAACCGCATCGCTCCCGGACGTGTCTGTAAAAAAGGGCACACCGTCCGCTCCTCCCAGCCAAAATCGTAATCGCATCCCACGAAAGGCCCCGGGGCGGATTCTTTCAAGGAGGGGAGCATGGACCACGCAACGTTCCGGACGCAATACAGGAAGTTCCGTATCCTGATCTCGAAATTCTTCAGTTACTGGTTTTTCGTCCTCTTCGCGACCGTCGGGACCGCCTTCGCGGTCCTCGAAAGGTTCACGCACGTGTTTCACGTCGAGAACCTCGAGCCGTTCCTGATCCTCATCCTGGTCTATGCGCTCCTGGTGTATGTCGTCACCGAACGGGCGAAGGTGCTGGACGATATCCACGACAGCATCAAAAGCTCGAAAGCCGTGGTCCATCCGACCCGAGAGTCGGTCTACACGAAGATTCCCCTCATCCTCGCGAAGGCGTCGGTCCGCGGCAAGGGAAGGAGGCGCATCTTCCACGCGGCGCTGCACGGCAATTCCGGCAGGCGGATCGCCCGGCCCGTCCAGCCGGATCCGCTGTTCGAACTATTCGACAGCGAGATCGACAAATGCGTCGCCTCCGCGGGGACCGGCATGTGGAACGTCTTCGAGATCTATAACATCGCCGACGAGGATCGGCTGGACGGCGTACAGGAGCTGCTGGAGAAGCGAAAGGACGCCGAGGGGTACGAGGTGCGGGCATTCTCGCTGAACGACGGGCTTCCCCACCTCTCGCCGCTCATCATCGGGGAAGAGGACCTTCTCCTGGGCGTGGACGATCCCCGGTATTACCGGATGCGCGCGGCGACGCACCTCCAGGGACGCGATCATGTAAGGCTGGCGACCGAATATTTCTATTCCTTGTGGAACGACCCCCGCATCCGGGTGTTGAAGACGGAAACGAGCGTCGAATGGAAAGAGATCGAAGCGCTTCGCGCCAAATTGCGGGCGGTTGGCGGTCTGCGGGAGCAGGCCGGATGAGACTGCCGGCATCGGATCCCGCGCGACCGCCGGCGGTCAAACGACGCCGGGGATCGTGGTATGATTCGGAATCATGATGGACCACCTGCATGGACGCCTGGCCGGGGGGGGGAAGGATTTCGTGGTCGTGGAGTGCGCCGGGATCGGGTTCCGCGTCTACGTCTCCGCCGCCACCCGCAAGGATCTGCCCCCGGAAGGGGATACCTTCCTCCTCCGGACGCACCTGCACTTCCGCGAAGGGGGAGCCGACCTGTACGGGTTCTCCTCGGAGACGGAGCGCGAGATCTTTCTCGCGACGATCGGCGTGAGCGGCGTGGGGCCGAAATCGGCGCTGTCGGTGCTGTCCGTGCTGGGGGTATCCGGTGTGCTCGCCGCCTGCGCCCGCGAGGACGCCGCCGTCTTCACGCAGGTGCCCGGCATCGGAAGGAAGCTGGCGCAGCGGATCGCCCTGGAGCTTCCGGACCGGCTGAAGAAGGTCGCGATCGAGCTGTCGCAGGCCGTCGGCATCGAGGGGGAGGCGCCCCCGTCGGCGCCGGAGGCTGAAGCCGCGCTGGCGCTTGTCGGGCTTGGATTTTCCCGCGCGGAAGCGCAGATCGCCGTTTCCAGGTCGCGCAAGGAGATCGGGGGAGACCCTTCGGCGGAGGAACTGGTCCGCCGGGCGCTGAAGCAGCTGTCGCCCCCGAGGCGATAGCCCGGGCGCGGCAACGCCCAGGAAGGGCGCCGGAGAGAACGAGTGGAAAAACGGATCGTGGACCCGATGGCCGGCGGCGAAGACGGGACGCTCGACCTGTCCCTGCGGCCGAAGACGCTCGCCGAATTCATCGGGCAGCGGCAGATCGTGTCGAACCTTCGGACCTTCGTCGATGCGGCAAGGAACCGCAAGGAGCCGTTGGACCACGTGCTCCTTTCGGGGCCTCCGGGTCTCGGGAAGACGACCCTGGCGCACATCATCGCCAACGAGATGGGGGTCGGGATCCGGACGACCTCGGGTCCCGCCATCGAGCGGAAGGGGGACATCGCCGCGATCCTGACCGCGCTGGAGCCGGGCGACGTGCTGTTCATCGACGAGATCCACCGCTTGAGCCGCGTCGTCGAGGAGCTCCTCTACTCCGCGATGGAGGATTTCGCCCTCGACATCATCCTGGGACAGGGGCCGTCCGCGAAGTCGATCCGGCTTTCCCTTCCTCCCTTCACCCTCGTGGGGGCGACGACGCGCACGGGCCTGTTGACCTCGCCGCTGCGCGACCGGTTCGGCGTCTCCTTCCGGATGGAATTCTACCGGCCCGAGGAACTGGAGGAGGTGATCCGGAGGTCGGCAAGGACGCTGTCCATCCCCATCGACGAAGAGGGGGCGGGGGAGATCGCGCGCCGCTCGCGCGGGACCCCGCGCATCGCGAACCGGCTTCTGCGGCGGGTGCGGGACTTCGCGCAGGTGGAGGGGGACGGGCGGATCGACCGGAAGGTCGCCGACCACGCTCTCCTGCGGATGGAAGTGGACCGGGAGGGGCTCGACGTGATGGACCGGAAGATCCTCCGCGTGATCCTCGAGAAGTTCCAGGGGGGGCCGGTCGGCGTGGAGACGATCTCCGCCTCGGTCAGCGAGGAGCGGGACACGATCGAGGACGTCTACGAGCCGTTCCTGATCCAGCGGGGGTTCCTGAAGCGGACCCCGCGCGGACGTGTCGCCACGCCGGCCGCCTTCCGCCACCTGGGAATCGCCGCTCCTAAGGCTGCGGTGCAGGATCGGCTGTTCGGGGAGTAGGAGAAGGGGCAATCGAAGGCGATGGCTCCCCTGGGAAAGATCCTGATCGTTCTGGGACTGGTTCTCGTCGGGGCGGGCATGCTTTTCCTGCTCTCCGACAAGATCCCCTGGCTGGGGCGGCTGCCGGGAGACATCACCATCAAGCGGGACAATTTCACGTTCTTCTTCCCCCTCGCCACCTGCATCCTGATCAGCATTCTCATCTCGCTCATCCTGTGGTTCTTCCGGAAGTAGCCGGCCTGCTTCCTGTCGTCCTTCTTCCACAGGGGTGTTGCGATTTTGCAACACCTGAATCCATCGCGTATCCACCATTCTCGTAACCTGCTGATAATCCTTAATTATCTAAATGAAAGGGTTGGTACGGGGATTGCTGTTCCACTGGCAGATCATCCGGAGGTCAAGATGAAGATCTACCAGCGGACGCTCTCCACGTGGGTCCAATTCATCGGGACGGGGCTGCATACCGGGGCTCCGTCGTATGCGCGGATCCTGCCGGCAGGGCCCGACACGGGCATCGTGTTCCGTCGGACCGACATCGGGGCGGAGATTCCCGCCTCCGTGGAAAACGTGGTCGAGACGTCGTACGCCACCGTGCTCGCCTCCGGAAATGCGAGGATCTCCACCGTCGAACATTTCCTGTCGGCGCTCTACGGGATGGAGATCGACAACGCGATCGTCGAGGTCGATGGCCCGGAACTGCCGATCCTGGACGGAAGCGCGCGCCGCGTGGCGGAAGCGATCGATTTCGTCGGGGCCGAGGAGTCGCCGGTCCGGCGCCGGTTTCTCTGGATTTCCGGGAATGAAAAACTTCACCGGAACGGCTCCATGGTGGCCCTCGCGCCTTCGGAGAACCTGGAGATCCTCGTGACGGTCGATTTCCCCGGCACCCTCATCGGGAAGCAGTGGCTGAAATTCACCCTGACGCCGGAAAATTTCCTCAAGGAGATCGCCCCCGCCCGGACGTTCGTACTGCGCGATCAGATCGACGCGCTCTGGAAGGCCGGCCTCGCCAAGGGCGGCACGCTCGAGAACGCCATCGTGGTGGAAGGCGACAAGGTGCACAACGACGAAGGCCTTCGTTTCCAGGACGAGTTCGTCCGGCACAAGATCCTGGACTTCATCGGGGACATCGCGCTACTCGGCCGTCCCGTGCGCGGATTCTTCCTCGCCGTCCGGCCCGGCCATACCGTGAACCGGTGCGTAACGGAATACCTGTCCGGGCTGGCCGATCTCGGCAGCCGCGGGACGGGAGCCGAAGAATCGGTCGCCGTCTCTGTAACTGCTTAGTCCGTAAGCTTTTTCCTACTGTTGCAGAATTGCCTCAGCCGGATATAATGTCCGGGGAGGCCCTATTGCGACGGATTTTCGTTCCTTCCATCCTGCTCCTTGCTTTTCTTGCAGCGAACGTTTCCGCCGCTCTCCCGAAACCGGAAATCGTCGACATCCACGGACAGGTCCGGGGGCGGGAGGCGCGCGTGCATTTTACGCTTCGCAATGCATTCACCCCGGAGATGGTGGAGGCGCTCAAGAGCGGGATCGAGATTTCCTTCAAGACCACCATCCGCGTGGAGAGGGTCCACCGCAACTGGTTCAATGTTCCGGTCGGGGAGATGAAATTCTCCCGCTCCGTCCGGTACGATGCCCTCTCGGGAGTCTACCGGCTCAACCGGGGCGGGGGGGAGGAGCTTCTGCCCAACGTCCAGTCGGCTCTCTCCGGGATGACGCAGTATGAGATCGCCGTGAACCTCTCCCAGGAAGTTGAGCGCGGGAAACCGTACCGTGCCTATGTCCGGTCCCGCCTGGACCGGGTGGGGCTGTCGGAGCCGCTTCGGTCCATCTTCTTCTTCTCCTCCCTGTGGGACGTCGAAACCGAGTGGGCAAGGGGAACCCTGAGCGCGCCATGAAGAACCGGGAACCGCAGACCGCGGAACAGATCCAGGAGAAAGAACGGGGAAAGCGGCACCGGGAGCGTCTTGCGATCGGCATCGTGGCGGCCCTGGTGGTGGGGCTGACCGTCTTCGAGGCCAACCTCGCGGCTCTTGGGGGGGCCGTCGCCTTCACCAACAACATCATCATCTTCGCGTTGATCAACATCAACGTCGTCCTGATCCTCCTGTTGATCTTCCTGGTCACCCGGAACCTCTTCAAGCTGATCCTCGACCGGAAGCGGAACGTCCTGGGGGCGAAGATCCGCTCCCGGCTCGTCCTGATCTTCATCGGGTTCTCCCTGGCCCCCACGATCCTGCTCTTCGTGGCGGCGGCGAACATCACGACCACCAGCATCAAGTCCTGGATCGGGGGGAGAGTCGGGGTGGCATTGACCGGGGCGCTGGACCTGGCGCGGGCGAAGCTGGAGACGGAAGCGGGCGCGCTCTCGGGGCTTGCCCGGGAGGCCGCCGGGCGGATTCCCGCCGGGCCGTACTCCGCCGAAACCGGAAAGGCGCTCGACGAGCTGCGGGAAAGCCGGTCCCCGGAGACCTCCCTTCTCATCATGGGGCCCGAGGGTCCCATGGCGGTTACCGGAAGCGCCCCCCCCAAGGTCGTCGATGAAATCCTCTCACGGCTGAAAGGGAGGAAATTCTCGGAGGAGACGGGAAGCGACGCGACGCTGGTCGGGGACACCTATGCCTCCGCCGTCCGGAAACTCCCGGACGGGCGCATGGTCGTCGCCGTGAAGACGCTTCCCCCCGCGGAATCCCGGACGATCCAGGAGATCGCGAAAGCCTACGACGAGTACCACCAGGTGCGGCTGCTCGACGACCCCATCCGCGCCAGCTACGTCGCCGCGCTGATCCTCGTCACGCTGCTGATCATCTTCGCCGCCTCCTGGATGGGGATCTACCTGGCGCGGCAGATCACCGTCCCGGTGCAGCTGCTGGCGGAAGGGACGGAGAAGGTCGCCGCGGGGGACCTCGACGTCCGCCTCGAATACAGCTCCCGCGACGAGTTCGGGCACCTGGTGTCCTCCTTCAACCGGATGACCGCGGACCTCAAGGAGATGAAGCGCGACCTGGAGGAGACCAACCTCTCCCTG
The DNA here is from genome assembly GCA_003105225.1 of Deltaproteobacteria bacterium. GTDB lineage: Bacteria > Desulfobacterota > Deferrimicrobia > Deferrimicrobiales > Deferrimicrobiaceae > FEB-35. The sequence goes on from PQAK01000070.1 coordinate 9,368, forward strand.
TCGACCACCTACGACGAGCTGCGCCGCAGGACGCAGTTCATCGAGACGATCCTCGACAGCATCTCCACGGGGGTCATCGTCATCGACCGCCACGGCCGGATCGCGATGATCAACAAGGTGGCGGAGAAGATGCTGGGGATCCATATCGATAAGGTCCTGGGAAAACCGTACAAGGAGGTGATCCGCGAGGAGCACTTCGAGGCGATCCGCACCCTTTCCCGGGAGGTCGGGGAAGCGGCCGGCCTGCAGGTGGAGCGGCAGGTGGACCTTCCGGTCGGCGGGAAGAAGATCTCGCTGCGCGTGAGCGTCACCGCGCTGCACGACGCCGCGGGCGGCTACATGGGGCTGGTGGTGGCCTTCGACGACCTCTCCCAGGCGATGCGCCTCCAGAGGGTCCTGGCGTGGCGCGAGGTGGCCCGCCGGATCGCCCACGAGATCCGGAACCCGCTGACCCCGATCCAGCTGTCCACCGAGCGGATGAAGAAGAAATACGCCGCCGCGCACGAGGAGGACCCCGCCTTCGCGGAGTGCACCCAGACGATCCTGTCCGAAGTGGGGACCTTGAAGCACCTCGTCGAGGAGTTCACCCGGTTCGCGAGGATGCCCGCGCCGGTCTTCAAGAACGGGGATCTCACGGAGGAGCTTCGATCGGTCGTGGACACGTACCGGGTGGCCCACCCGGGGATCGCATGGGAGTTTCCGGAGGGTGTCCGGGTTTCCGCCTGGTTCGATCCGTTTCAGCTCCGCCGCGCCGTGACCAACCTGCTGGAGAACGCCGTCGCGGCCCTGGCCGGGAAGGGAACCGTCAGGATCACGTGCGTCCTGGAGGAGGAGTCGGGCCTGGTGCGGATCCGCGTCGCCGACGACGGGCCGGGGATTCCTGCGGCGGACCGCGACCGGCTGTTCGAGCCGTACTTCTCCCGCAAGGAAGGCGGGACCGGCCTGGGACTGGCGATCGTGAGCGCGATCGCAAGCGACCACGGAGGGACCGTCCGCATCCGGGACAACGAGCCCCGCGGCGCGGTATTCGAAATCGAGTTCCCCGCACGGCCCAGGGGGAAGGGGTAGGCGCAACGATGGCGTACTCGGTGCTGGTCGTCGACGACGAGGTCAATATCCGGAAATCCCTCGACGGGGTGCTCTCCGACGAGGGGTATAAAGTGCTGCTGGCGGAGAGCGCCGAGAAGGCGGTGGATACGCTGTCGCGGTTGCTCGTGGACGCCGTCCTGCTGGATGTCTGGCTGCCGGGGATGGACGGGCTGGAGGCGCTGCGGCGGATCCGGGAGATGTACCCGCTCCTGCCGGTCATCATGATCTCCGGCCACGGTACGATCGACATGGCGGTCAAGGCGGTGAAAAACGGGGCGTTCGATTTCATCGAGAAGCCGATCTCGCTGGACAAGCTCCTGATCACCCTGTCGCGCGCCATCGAGCGGGAGGTCCTGCGGTCGGAGAACGTGGAGCTCAAGGAGCGGATGGAGCGCAGGTTCCGCATGGTGGGGGACTCGGAGGCGATGCGGAAGCTGCGCGCGGAAATCGCGGCGGCGGGGCCCACCAACGCCTCGGTGCTCATCAGCGGGGAAAACGGCTCGGGGAAGGAGATCGTCGCGCGGGAGATCCACCGGCACAGCCGCAGGGCGGGCAAGCCCTTCGTCGCGGTGAACTGCGCCGCCATCCCCGAGGAGCTGATCGAGTCGGAGCTGTTCGGGCACGAGCGCGGGGCGTTCACCGGGGCGGTCGGAAGACGGCGCGGGCGGTTCGAGATGGCCGACGGCGGGACGCTGTTCCTGGACGAGGTGGGGGACATGAGCCAGCGGACCCAGGCGAAGATCCTGCGGGTCCTGGAAGAGCGGGCGTTCGAGCGCGTCGGGGGAGGCGAGAAGATCCGGTCCGACGTCCGGATCCTCGCCGCCACCAACCGGAACCTGCCGAAAGAGGTCGCCGCGGGCCGGTTCCGCGAGGACCTCTTCTTCCGCCTGAACGTCTTTCCCATCCTGGTTCCCGCATTGCGGGACCGCAAGGGGGACATCCCGCCGATCGCGGCCTACTTCGTCGAGGAAATCTGCGCGGAGCAGGGGAAGGAGAAGAAGGCCTTTACCGGCGATGCGATGCAGCGGCTGCTGTCGCATGCCTGGCCGGGCAACATCCGCGAGCTGCGCAACGTGGTGGAACGCCTCGTGATCCTGACGATGGGCAATACGATCGGGGAGGACACCGTGCGGCGCGTCCTCGCCGCGGACCTTCCCTCCGCCCAGCCGCCCCTCGAGCAGGCGTACGGCGAGGAGAACTTCCGGGAGGCGACGCTCGCCTTCGAGAAGGCCTACCTGGAACGCAAGCTGCGGGAAAACGACTTCAACGTGAGCCGCACCGCCGAGAAGCTGGGCCTGGACCGCACCAGCATCCACCGGAAAATGAAGCAGCTGGGAATCGCGGCGGAGAGCGGACGGCGGTAGACGTCGATGCGCACGGAACGGATCGGTAAATACGAGGTGCTTCGTAAAATCGCCTCCGGAGGAATGGCCGAAATCTACCTTTGCCGGCTCAAGGGTGAAGAGGGTTTCGAAAAGAAAGTCGCCATCAAGGTGATTCACCCCCGCTTGTCTGAAGACCGTCGGTTCAGGGAGTTGTTCGTCCGGGAGGCTCGGATCGCAGCCGCACTGGTTCACCCGAACCTGATCCAGGTGTTCGACTTCGGCAGGGAGGGGGCATCCCACTTCCTGGCCATGGAATTCATCGATGGATGGAACCTGGCCCAGGCAATCTCGCAGGCCCGCCGGCGTTCTTTGTGTATTCCCCTGCCGGTATGGCGATATTGGATGGAAGGGATCCTATCGGGGATCGGTCATCTTCATTCCCGGGGAATCGTTCACAGGGATATCAGCCCCTCGAATGTCCTCCTTTCCCGAGGCGGCATGGTGAAAATCACCGACTTCGGGATCGCCCGCGGTTTGTTACAGGCGGGGAGGGACCCGGGGTGGGAAGGGAAGTTCGCATATATGGCGCCCGAACAGGCGCGCGGAGAAGCGGCCAGCGCGGCCTCGGACCTTTTCGCGGCTGCGGCCATCTCGGCGGAACTGGTTCTCCTGAGGAGAATTTTCGACGAGGGAACCGCGGAAAGAACGCTCTCCCGCATACGGCAGCACGAGGTCCATCTGCTGGACCTGGGCGGAGTTGCCGCCCCGGTGGCGGATACGATCCGAAAAGGGCTATCGGCGGGCGCCAGGGACCGCTACGTCGATGCGGATGCGTTCGCCCGGGCGATTGGTGCCGCCGTACCTTTGTCCGCAGGCCGGGCGGAACTCGAGTCTTGTTGGGACGCACTTTTTCCTGATGTCTCCGGAGAGGAAGACACGGCGGTCACCTCCTCTCCTCCCGGAGGGGGATCGGGCATCCTCCGGGAAGGCAGGGAAGGGTACGGAAGAAAGAACCGGCTCCTTGTGAAGGCGGGCGTTTTCACCGCCTTGGCTTCGATATCCGTAGGTGGATGGATCGTCTGGGAAGGGAGTCGCCCGCCTGCGCCTGCCCCGGTTGCCCGGATGGCGCCTGTTCCCGTTCCTGCGGAGGGGGAACCGGCCCGGCGACCGGAAAGCCCGAAGGGGATGCCGGAAAAATTTCCGGAGACCGCTGTGAAACCGGAATCGGCAACGCCTTCTTCCTTCCAGGGTGGACGCGCTCCTCAATTCGCCCATGGGACCGTTCTTCTCCAGACGGATCCCGTGGGAGTATCCGTGACTCTCGACGATGGGACCCCTTTGGGAAGGACGCCCGTCAACGTCGACCTTGCTCCCTGGGCGGGGAGAAAAATAGAATTCCGTCGTGAAGGATATGCAAGGAAAAGCGTACCGGCCGATGTTCTTTCCCGCTTCAAGGTTTTCCGACTCGAAATGGAACGGCAGTTGGGTACGATCGCGGTGGTCCAGGCGCTTCCATGGGCGAGGGTATTCGAGGAAGATCGATACTTGGGCGATACACCGCTCTACAATTTACAGCTGCCCGTGGGGCCGCATCGACTCCGTTTCTCCAACGAACCGCTGGGCGTGGAAAAGGTTGCGGAAGTCGATGTCCAGGCCGGCATCAATCCGAAGGTCATCGTATCCCTGGTGGAGAAGAAACCGGCCGATTGAATCCTTTGCGGCCGCTGGCAGCGATGGAGATCTTGCCGGTCTTCATTTGCCGGGCGACGCTTTGGTAATACCGGAGGGTGTCGGCCTTCCGTTTCGCCTTCGCGATGCGCAGCTGCAAGCGAATCTTCTCCCTTTCTCGAGATGGATGTGCGGCGGCATTCCCCTGAAGAGACTTGCCTCCCGCAGCTTCTCCGCTGATACATGACAGGAAGCATAGAGCGCATAAAATCCATTGCAGGGGTTTCCATCTCCATGGGGACCTCATATCACCTCCCCAGCAACTCCCACAGGTTGAGAATGACGGGTGAAAGGATGACAAGGAACACCGAGGGAAATATGAAAATCACAAGGGGGAACAGCAATTTCACGGCAGCTTTTTGAGCTAGGGTTTCCGTCCGGTGTCCCTGGCTTTCCATGATTCTCGAGGATAGCTCACGGAGCCCCTGGGACAGTGCGATGCCAAGCCGCTCTCCCTGCTGGATAAGGTTCAGAAACGTCCTGTAATCATCCAAGGGTATCCGGTTTCGGGATTTCTCGATGGATTCCGCACGGGATGCCCCCATCCTCCGGGAACGGGTGATTTCCTCCAATTCTCCGGAGAGGGGTCCCGGAGGAAGTGCTCCAACGACTTCCTGCATGGCGGCAGCGGATCCCATCCCCGCTTCCAGCATCAGGGAGAGCAGGAACGAGGCGACCGGGAGCGCGGATCGGATCGCTTCGATCTGCCTGCGCGCCTCCTCCTGAAGCGCCAGGTACGAGGCGGCCGCTCCGAGTATCCCACCCAGCAGGAGCGCAAGGAAAGCATTTTTCAGGGAGAGATCCCGGCTGAGCACAAGGATGGCCGCGGCGAGGAAGAGCAATTCGCCGGCGAACCATGCCTTGGGGGAAGTGACCAGGTGGATTCCGGGAAACCGCAGGATCCCCTTGTCGATCAGTAACCGGTTTGCGTTCACGTGCCAGCGCACGATGGTCGTCGCAAGTCGCGGGATCGCGCCAGCGCGGATCACGCCGTCCAGGACCCGGATCAGGATGAGCAACCCCGCGAGGCCGGGCAATCCAATCAGAAGGATATCGGCCGCGGTCATGGCTTCACCGAAAGGATCTTCCGGATGCTCAGCCACCCGAGGAACTGCAGGAAGGCGGCAGCCGCCAGGATCGCCTTTCCCTGGGCGGTCCCGAGGGCTCGCGGCAGGAATGCCGGATCGATCCTCGAGAGAACTGCCGCGAACGCCGGAGGGAGAAGGGTCAATACGGTTGCCTGCAAACGTGCCTGCGCGGTCATGCTCTGCATTTTTTCCTTCATCCGGATTCTCGCCCGCAGGATGTCCCGCGTACGGGTAAGGAGCTCGACGATATTTCCCCCGGCAGGAAGCGCCGCCCTGAGCGGGCGCACCAGCAAGGCGACTTCGTCGCACGGCATTCGTTTCTCCCAGAGAAGAAAGGCCTCCGAAAGCGGCGTTCCCAGCCTGCAGAGGCGGTAGATCCAGGAAATTTCCTTGCGGATCTGGTTGGGAAGGAGCGATATCGTGTCCGAGATCGCTTCCTGAAGGCTTCGTCCCGCCTTCACCTGCCCCGCCAGGATGTCGAGGAACCCGGGTATCTGGGAGATGACCTTCTTTCGTCTCCGGGAACGATAAACCTTGACCAGGCATCCGGAAACGAGCGTCGGCAGCGTCCCCGACGCAGCCGCCCAGAGGAAGTTGGAAGTCAGTGGATAAGAGAGGAAAGCAACGATGATGCCGCTGGCTGTCAGCAGCAGCACGATCTTCCGTGGAGGAAGAAGGAGGAATTCCTCGCGCAGATCTTTGGCGTGACGGTGGGCGGTTGCTTCGAGACGGTCCCGCAGGAATGGGGCGAAAGCGCGCAGCAGGATCCACGAAAGCAGGGATGCGCCCGCGGCGAACAGAGCGTATTCCAACGGGGTCATGCCCATCCGCCCCCCTCGTCCGCATGGAACTTTGACGGTATGCCCGTTGGAACCAGACCTTTTCCGCCGGGATGTCCATTGCCGTTCGGCGGACGGAAGATTTCCTGGAGCAGGATTTGCGTTTCCCCCATGCCGGTAACCTCCGCGATGCAGGAAACCGACCTTCTGCCGTCGCCCTCTCGGTGGATGTGGATGATCACATCGATGGCGGAGGCGATCTGTTCCCGGATGGCCCGGACGGGTATCTCCACTCCCGAAAAGAGCACCATGGTTTCGAGACGCCGCAGCATGTCGCGGGGGGAATTGGCATGGCCCGTGGTGATGGATCCTTCGTGGCCGGTGTTCATCGCCTGCAGCATGTCGATTGCCTCCCCTCCGCGACACTCGCCGACGACGATGCGGTCGGGGCGCATGCGCAAAGAATTCCGCACCAGATCCCGGATGGTGACGGCCCCTCCACCTTCGATGTTGGGCGGCCGCGCCTCAAGGCGAACGACGTGCGGTTTCATCAAGCGGAGTTCGGCGGCATCCTCGATGGTGATGATGCGTTCCGAATCGGGGATGGACTGGGAAAGGGCGTTCAGAAGGGTCGTCTTGCCCGAACCCGTTCCACCGGAGATGATGATGTTCTGCCGACGGACGACGGCTTCCCGGAGGTAGGCCGCCGCTTCGACGGTCACCGTTCCCGTCCGGGTCAATTCCTCGAGGGAGAAGGGGGTCTGGCGAAATTTCCGGATGGTGAGACAGGGGCCCGACAGGCTCACGGGAGGAATGATCGCGTTCACACGGGAGCCGTCCGGAAGCCTTGCATCCACGAAGGGAGAGGATTCATCGAGGCGGCGATTGACCCTGGAGACCATCCGGTCGATCGTCGATCGAAGGGTCTCCTCGCTCAGAAAGGCGATGTTCGAGAGCGTCACCTGGCCTTCGCGCTCGACATAGATGGAATCCTTCCCGTTGACCATGATTTCGGATACGGAAGGATCCTGGAGATGTCTCGTGATGGGACCGTAGGCAAAGACCTCGTCAAGGGTCCCCTTTCGCAAGACCTCCTTGTCCTTTTCGGCGAGGTTCATGCCTTCCAATTCCGCGCGCAGGCATGCATCGGCCCTCGCGAGCCATTTCTCCTCATCCCCCGCCGAACCTCCGGTGTTTCGGGTATCGAGATGCAGGATAACCTTTCGGTGCAGGGATCGCCGTATGTCGGTATTCACGTAGTGATCTCCTTCAATCGATGATTCGAAACCGCATGGCTTCCTTTTCATGCCTTGCCTTCGCCTCCCAGGAGGCCGCGATCTCGGAGAAATCCCCCTGGACCTCGGCGGGAGTGATGAAGATCGCAAGCTCCGACTGGTTTTCGCGGAAACTCCTCGATTTGAACAGTTCGCCCAGCACCGGGATCTGGCCGAGAAGCGGAACCTTGGCGACATCCTTCGCCGCTTCGTTTTTAATCAATCCCGAGAGCATGACGGTGCCCCCCGGCGGGCTCGAAAAGTGGGTGGTGACTCGCCGGGTGAGAAATCCGGGAATCTCCGAGCTGCCGCTTCCGTGATCCACCGTGCTGATCTCCGCGGTGATTTGCGTGCGGATCTTGTTCCCGGCGTCCATCTTCGGTTGCAGATTCAGGATAATGCCGTAGGTTTTCCATTCGACGGTCCTGGTTTCCGGAGTAATGATGACGATCGGGATTTCCCCTCCGGCAAGGAAGCTTGCGCTTTCCCCGCTTTCGCAGACGATCTGGGGATTGGCCAATATCCGCGCTCTCCCGTCGGCCAGAAGAAGGTTCAGGCGGGTTTCAAAGTCCGATGCCACCGAAAATGTCGAGCCTGCTTTCCCTCCCCCTGTCCAGGATCCCTTGGCGGACAGGGTGTCCGGCCAGCGGACGCCCAACAGGGAGGTCGATCCTTTGCTGATTTCGATGATTTTCAGATCGTAGGAAAGAAGCGTTCGTTTCTCCTCGGGCAGCGAGACCCGGAGGTGCACGTTGGGACGGGACTTCGCGAAATTCTCCAGGAGTTTCCTGTCCGCGGCGGAGGAGACGTTTCCCGATAGAAGGATCGAAGTTCCCGATTCCTTGACGATGAGTCCAGGGAACGTGGCGATGAACGTACGGATTTCTTCCAGAAGGGGGTTTTTCCCCCGGACCGTCACTTCACGGTCGGTTCTTTTGCCCTTTTCCCAGATCACCAGATCCGTTTCCCCCTCCTTTTTCCCAACCACGATGACCCCTTCCCCTTTGGGGAGAGGACGCGCCTCAACGATCTCCGGATTTCCGACGGAAATCCGGACGACGTTCGCATAATCGAGGATCTGCTGGAAACCGGGCCGGAGATGCAACGGTTCCCCGCTGGCCGGTACGGTTGTCAGAATCGCTACCGCAATTCCCAAGAGGTGCCAGCCGGGATAAAAGGCGCTCTTTTTCATCCGGATTCTCCGTTCGGGAAGGTCGGATTCGTTTCCTGCACGCCCCCTTTCCAGATTTCGACCTTTTCGGAGGAGCGCCTGGCGGAGGATGCCGGCGAGGATGCAGGCTTGTCGGGTTCGTCGGGGTTTCGCAGAAACCAATGGATGTGTCCAATTCGCGCAAAACGCGACAGGTACCGCCCTTCCTCGGGAGTGACCGACACCGTGAGGGTGGATACTTCACGGGATTCCTCGCTGGCGGGAGGCCTGCGGTAATTCCGGTCGACTGAGATAACGGGAATCGCCAGAAACCATTTCTGCACCGCATTTGCGGTTTCCCCTTCGCAGAGCAGATCCACGCAGTCCCCTGGCCGAATCAGTCCTGCAAAGGAGGAGGCGAACGAGGCTTGGAACGTGAATGCACGACGGCCAGTCGGAATCGTTGACGAAAAATTTTCCGCATCGAACGGTTCCTCTACGTCCGTCCACAGGATCGGCTCCCCCGCCGCTAGATTCCCCTTGGCGCGCGCCCCGATCAGGAGTTCAAACTCCGACGCCGGCACATTTCGGCTGCTGATGCCTGCCGACGGGACGGATTTTCTGGATAGATTCCGCTCGGAGAAAACGGCTCCCGCCGGGATCGGCACGGCGGGAACGACGATGTATACGGGCGCGACCTTCCGCTGGATATCGGATTCCGCGGCGAGGATCCTTTGCCGGGCAAGAAAGATCGCGGACAATGTCAACGCCACCCCGGCAATCAGCAGGATCAGTTCTCTCGATTTCTTATTCCATCCGGTGCACGAGGAGGAATTTTCTTTCTTTTTCATCCAGAAGAACAAGGAACGTCTCCCTTCCCTTGTTAAGTATGGCCAGGGACAACGGGTCCCGGACCTGACCCGCGTCGATGAATGTCCACCCGCATTCCCGCATCCGGTTATGGATGGGAGGCGGGATTGCATCCATGGATCCCTCCACGAGGTCGATCGGACCGGAAGCCGACTCCATGCGCAGGATATGCTCGGTATGCAGGCCATCCGGAATAGCGAGGGAATGGGGTGCTGCATCGCCCTCCATCCGGAGGGAGTCCGAGTAGATCGGATTCGCAGGCCCGGGGTCCCGGGTAACAGGGGCGGGGAGGTCCCATCCCCTTTGGGCCAATTGACGCCGGATAAGATCGAGATCTCCGCCCGCGGATTTCTCCACCCGGTATCGTTGCCCGTCGATCAGAAACGTCTTGGTGGAAGAAAGGAGTTTCTGGCGTTGTTCCGGCATCGCCGGCAGCGTGGTAAGCAGAAGGAGGGCCGCGGCGCCCATGCCATGGACGATCTTCAACGGAATACTCCCGTCGCGACGTACCCGCCGATGGCAAGTCGTATTTTACCGCCGGATGCCGATTTTTTATCCCAGCAGTCCACGCTTGCTTCGGTAGCACGCAGGATCGAAAGGGAAGGTAGTCCCGGGACTGCGCTGTCCTCCTCCCATCCTTCCCGGATCTTCGCAGTGCCCTTTGTCCTTCCGGAAAGCGAGGGAAGGGGGAGGGGAAACATACTGCGTCCGCCGCCGGTTTCGGCGCGGACCTCGATTCGTTCCCGGTTCGGGAGGAGGTCCGCCGCGATCTTGTCCTCGATTCCCGCAAGGCTGCGGCCATATCGTAAAGACTCGGTTTTCGAGGCGGATTCCGCTGCGGCATGCAATAAGATCGTGCGGCAGCAGAGATACGTGCCTGCAAGCACAAGGATCAAAACCGGAAGCACCAAAGCGGTCTCCACGAGACCCTGGCCATCGGTCCGATTCAGGTTCATGGTTTCTCCGGCGCATCGGTTAGCCTGGATTTCCACGTCATTTCCGCGATTCCCCCCCCGTACGGTTCCGCGTGGGAATCCATGAAAAACCCTCGTGCTTCTTGTTGCGCAAGAGAGGGGATCGGCAACGGGGAAGCGGATTTGATTCCCGCGAAACGCACCTTTTGGCGCCGGGTAAAATCCTCCTCCGGCTCGAGCATCCGGATCGGGGTGGTATCCGCGACGAGGATGGAGCGGACAGCGGCATCGATTACGGCGGTCACCGCACGGACGATATTCTTCACCCACTTCCACTTACCGATTTTTCCCGTAATCCCGGTGAGCGGGCTCATGGCATCCGTCAATGTCAGGGGAGGCCCGGGCTTCAGGTGAAGCTCCAGTGTGTTTTTCCCGTCGTGAGGACCACGGGGATCGAGAGGGCAGAGCATTCCGGAAACCTTGAGCGTTCTCGAGAGGCTGGCCGTCTCGGCCAGTACCAGGTATGGCGTGAGGTCCTTCACCTTTCCAGACCATGCTTCGAGTTGTTTTGCGCAATTCCAGTAGGAACGGATCATCCTGGGCGCGCGCCGGGAATAGGCGATGAATTCCGACATCCCGGCGCCGAGGCAGGCGGCAATCGCCAAGGCGGCCCATACGACGCAAATTCCCCGGATCGCCCGAAGGCACTGGAGGATGCCGTCGTTCAGGGAGGCGATCAGATTCAAGCCGCGGGCTTCCCACGTGGCTGCGGAAAGGGCAATGGCGTCAACGGCGTTGGAGGATGCAACCTTTTCCACGTTGAGATGGGCGGTGAAAAGGGTGGAGAAAACGAGCGCAAGGATGGCAGAGATCGTAGTGAGGAACAGCGCCGCTGCCTGGCCGGAATTCCCCCGCCGCAGCATTCGGATCTGCCTGGAGTAGAAATCGATCATGTTCATTCCACCGTGACCCAACGGGTTGCCTGGAGAAAAAGATAATACTTGTCTCCCACGCGGGTTTTGGGAACGGGGGCGAGGAAGAACAGCATCCGGTCGATCCAGGGCACGATCAGTTCGACGCCGTGCGTCAGTCGGATCCGGTAAGCCTCACCTGCAACGGCGCGTACCGGGGAGGTGTCTTCCCCGTTCAGGGCGAAATTCAGGGAGGTGAGGGCGGCGGATTCCCAATTTCCGCCGATGCGGTTCCGGCAGAGGGAAACCGCTTCCGCCAGGGCGGAGACTTTCGCTTTCCGGACATCGGCGCGCGCGGTGAGCGCGAATTTACGGGCGGCGAAATGTGCCGCGGTTTCAACGGCGCCCTGGCCAGCCCAAAGAAACGCGAACTGGATGATGGAAAAGATCATCGTTGCCAGCACGACGGCGCCAATGAGGAATCCGATCATCGCCGTTCCCCGTTCATTTCGAAGCGGCATAGTCCGATAACGATTTCTGGTTGGTTTCCTGCCTGCCCTTGTCGGAGAGGGATTCCACCTTCTTTTGGGAACTTCCCGACATGGCCGTGATGATCGTGGAGAACTGGTTGCGGAGCTGGTTTCCGAAGATGTTTACGATGCCGATTGCAGCAATAGCTACCAGTGCGACCACGATAATGTACTCGGTCAATCCCTGTCCCTTGCGGTTGCGGCCGGCGGTTTGCTTGCGCATCTCCTGCTCCTTTCCGTAAAAGTGATGGCCGGAAGGGGAGCAAGGGATGTTCCCGGGATGCGACGGGAGAACGAATTGCGGATTTCCAATAGAATCGGGAAGATGAAAGCGGCAGCCGGGAGTGCGGAAGGGGAGGAGGTATCCATTTAGTCCGAAAAACGGACTGGAAGTCCTGTTACCGGTCGGACTCCTGGGGCCGTATCCCGTATTTCTTGAGCTTCTCGAAAAGGGTGGATTTGGCGATCCCCAGCTCCCGCGCCGTGCGCGTTTTGTTCCATTTCTGCCGGGAGAGCTCGGCAAGGAGGTTCGTCTTCTCCGACTGCTCCCATCGCGACAGGGCGGGATCGGTGGTTGTCGCCTGTGGAGACGCTTGCGCGTGGATCAGGAATCCGAAATCCTCCGCCTGCAGGTCGTTGCCGTCGCTCATCACGACGGCCCTCTGAACGGCGTTCCGCAGCTCGCGGACATTCCCCGGCCATTCCTGGGCGCACAGGAATTCGATTGCCGGACCGGTGAGCTCGGGAGCCGGGCGATCGGAGTCCGATCCGATACCCGATAGAAAGTGGAGAGCGAGCGGCAGGATGTCCTCCCTTCGTTCCCGCAGGGAAGGGACGTCAAGCGATACCGTGCTGATCCGGAAGTAGAGATCGTCCCGGAACGTCTTCTGAGTGATCTCCTCTCGCAAGTTCCGGTTTGTCGCGGCCAGGATGCGTACGTCGACCAGCAGGGTCTCGTTTCCTCCCACGCGCTTGATCTCCTTTTGCTCGAGGGCGCGCAACAGCTTCGGCTGCAAGGAAAGCGGAAGTTCCCCGATCTCGTCCAGGAACAGCGTGCCCCCGTGGGCCACCTCGAAGGCTCCGCGACGCTGCGCCGTGGCTCCGGTGAAGGCCCCCTTTTCGTGGCCGAAGAGCTCGCTTTCGATCAGTTCGGGGGAGATCGCCCCGCAATTCACGACGACGAACGGTCGATCCTTGCGCTTCGATGAGTCGTGGATTCCCCGGGACACGAGCTCCTTGCCGCATCCTGTCTCGCCCACGATCAGTACCGGCAGATCCGAGTTTCCCACGCGACGGATGCTATCGATTATCTTATTTATAACAGTAGAATTGCCGACAATACCAAAAGGATTAGATGAGGCTTGTGGCGACGATTTTTTAACCGGGCTGGAAATTGAAGTGTCGTTCTGCACTCCGGGTGAAACGGTCGGGGGATCCGAATTGGAGGAGGAATGCTCTTCCCGGGAAAAATGGATCTGGTAGGTGCCGATCCGGAACGATTGCCCGCTCTCCAGGAGCAATTGGGTAATGCGTTTTCCGTTGTGAAACGTCCCGTTCTTGCTGGTATCCGACAGGAAATACTGTTCGCCCACCCTGAAAATGCGGGCATGGAGCCGGGACACCGAAGGGTCGGGGAGCTGGAGATCGGCCTCCCTTCCCCGCCCGATCTTGGTTTCTCTCAATCCCAGGCGAATTTCGATGCTCATCCCGTTGGAGATGGAAACGGTGAGTTTCGCGGGTTTTTCCGCCGGAATCATCGG
>PQAK01000070.1:22916-23414 GCA_003105225.1 Deltaproteobacteria bacterium
GGCATGTCGACGCCAGGGCACGAGTGGCTGTGCAGGTCGATCGTGGACAACGCGCCGGACGCGATGATCTACGCGGACCGGGAGGGGATCATCCGGCTGTGGAACGCGGGGGCGGAGGCGCTCTTCGGCTACACGGCGGATGAGGCGATCGGGCAATCCCTGGACATCATCATCCCCGAGAACCTGCGGGGGAGGCACTGGGAGGGCTACAACCGCACGATGGCGACCGGGGAAACCAAGTACGGAAAGGACCTGCTGGCCGTCCCGGGAATCCGGAAGGACGGCACGCGGGTCTCCCTGGAGTTCAGCATCGTCATGCTGCGCGACGGCGACGGGCAGCTCCTGGGCCCCGCGGCGATCCTGCGCGACGTGACCGCCCGCTGGAAGAAGGAAAAAGAGCTTAAGGAGCGCCTGGCCGCGCTGGAAAAGGAGTCCCCGACGCGGCGCGCCGCCTCCGGTTGATCCGCCGACGGGCCGCAAGGGCGCAGGCGGGCAGGA
>PQAK01000071.1 GCA_003105225.1 Deltaproteobacteria bacterium
AGCAACGGGTTCTTGTGCATCTCCTTGAGGCGGATCCAGCGCCGGTCCACCTCGGCCTGGAACCGGTCGAGCACGGGCTTGCAGTCGGGCTTCAGCATGTGCTTGGTCTTCCCCATCTGCTTGAGCCACTCGGTCACCGGGACCTTCTTCCCCTTCTCCTCCGGGTCGTAGTTGATCGTCGTGATGCCGTGCTCGACCTCGTAGAGCGGGAAGAAGCAGCAGTCCACCGCCGCCTGGATGATCGGGACGGAGATCCGCTCCTCGGTCTTCCACGCCAGCGGGCACATGGAGATCATCTTCACGAAGACGAGCCCCTCCTCCGCGTACTTCTGGGCCTTGGCCGCCTTGCGGATCATGTCGCGCGGGTTGCTCTCGGCCACCGTGCAGACGTACGGGATGTGGCACGCCGCGAAGATCTGCGCCGTGTCCTTGTGGTGCGTGGCCTTCCCGTGCTGGTACGGCCCGTAGTTGGAGGTCGAGGTGGACTGCCCCAGGGGGACCGTGAACGAGAGCTGGGAGCCGGTGTTCTGGTACCCCTGGTTGTCGTACTCGAAGATGATCATCCGGGCGTTGCGCATCGCCGCGCCGACGGAGGGCCCCAGCCCGATGTCGTGCCCGCCGTCTCCGGTGACCATGATGAAGGTGATCTTCTCGTCCTTCGGGATCTCGCCGCGCTTCTTGCGCTCCTCGAACATCTCGACGACGCCGGAAAGGGTCGCCGCGCCGTTCTGGAACAGGTTGTGGATGTAGGTGATCTTGTGGGAGGTGTACGGGTAGCCGGTCGTGACCACCATCCCGCAGCCGGTGTGGAACAGGATCACCACGTGCCCCTCGATCCCCTTGAGGAACGTGTTCATGTTGACGAAGATGCCGCAGCCGGGGCAGGCGCCGTGGCCCGGGGCGATCCGCTTCGGGCGCTCCGTCAGGGTCCGCAGGTTCACGCCCTTGATGTCCATCTTCCCCTCGGCGGAGGTCTCGAGCCGGACCAGGCCCGACGCCTGGACCTCGCCGATCGGCTCGAACGCCTGGGGAGGCGTGAAGTCCTTGTCGCCGGGGTTGACCCCGAAATAGTCGTAGGGGACCTTGACCTCGCCGGCCCTGGCGATCTCCAGCGCCTCGGAGAGCATCGCCTCGGCGTCCTCGACGAAGTACTCCTTGCCGCCGACCCCGTAGATCCTTCCGGCGACCTGGGTGGCGTTCCCCTTGACGCCCTGCAGGGCCGCCTTGACCTCGATGGTCATGGCCCCGCCGTAGGCGCCGAAGTTGTCCTGCCGGTCGGCGACCACGAGCCCCTTCACGTTCGAAAGCGCGTCGCGGATCTCCGCGACCGGGAACGGCCGGATCACGTTGGGCCGGATGAGGCCGACCTTCTTCCCCTGCTTCCGCAGGGCGTCGACCGCCTCCTTGGCGGTCTCCGCCGCGGAGTTCAGGATGAACAGCGCCGCCTCGGCGTCCTCCATCCGGTAGAGCTCGACGAACGGGAACCGGCGGCCGGAGAGCTTCTCGTATTCGGCGAAGACCTTCTTGATGACGCTGTCGGCGCGGACCATCGCGTCGGCCTGCTGCTTCTTGTTGTTGATCTGGTCCGGGTCGTTCATGTACGGCCCGATGGTGACCGGCTTGCGCGGGTCGACCGACGTCACCGTGGGGACGAACGGGCCCAGGAAGTCCCGCACCACCTGCGCGTCGGCGAAGATCTCCACCCGGCGCTTCTGGTGCGAGGTGAAGAAGCCGTCGAAGGCCACCATCACGGGAAGGCGCACCGCCATGTCCTCGCCGATCTTCGGGGCCATGAGGTTCATGTCGTAGACGGCCTGCACGTCGGAGGCCATGAGGATGATCCAGCCGGTGTTCATCGCCAGCATGATGTCGCTGTGGTCGCCGCGGATGTCGAGGGGGCCCGACACCGCGCGGGTGACGATGTTGAACACCATCGGGAAGCGGGTCCCCGACTGGACCGGGAGCTGCTCGAACGCGAAGAGGAGCCCGTTCGCCGAGGTCGCGTTGAAGACGCGCCCGCCCGCCGTCGTCGCGCCGAAGCAGATCCCCGCGGCGCCGTGCTCGCCGTCGCCCGGGATCATCCGGATGTTGTGCTCCCCTTCCGCCTTCATCGCGTCGAGGGTCTCCGCGATCTCCGTGGAGGGGGTGATGGGGTAGTACCCCATGACGTGGTAGTTGATCTGCTTGGCCGCCGTCGCCGCGATCTCGTTGCCGCTCTGGACGACCACTACCTGCGCCGGCCGCGCATCCGTCTTCTTCGCCGTTTCGGCCATCGTGTTCTCCCTCGGTTCGCTTATTTCAGGAACTTATATCAGGAACTTTTTTTCAGGAACTTGTGCTTGACGGTGATCTTGTCCATGTCCTGCTCGGCCTCCTTGGCCGGGACCAGGGCGCCGAACTTGCAGATGTAGGTGCACCGCAGGCACCCCTTGCAGTACTGGTAGTCGATCCCCAGCAGGACCATCCCGTCCTTGCCCGTCTTCGGGTCCTTCCCCTTCTCCCAGACGAAGCAGTAGTCGGGGCAGGTGATGTCGCACTCGCCGCAGCGCGTGCACTTGTCCATGAGGAACAGCGGGATCATCCCCGTGCGGCTGGTGGAGAGGTCCTTGAACCGGGAGTTTCCCACCGAGTAGATCGTCCCGCCGATCGGGGCGTTCTCGTAGCCCAGCTTGGGCACCTCGCGCCGGAACGGCGTGGACGGGTACTTCCCGTCGACCGGGAACTCCTCGAACTTCACCTCGTCGTAGCCGCGCTTCAACGCCGCGAGGTTCCCCTTCATCAGCGCCGGGTACTTCTTGCCGAACGCTTCCTGGATCGAGGCCTCGACCGCCTTCCATTCGAAGAACCCCGCCGCCTTCATGATCGCGCCCATCATGACCATGTTCACGCGGGAGCCGGTGGCCATGGCGATCTCCATCGCGTCGACCACGCCGACCTTCCCGCCCTCGAGCTTCAGGAAGTCCCGCGCCTCCGCGGGGGTCTTGCGGGTGTTCAGGATCACCGTCGTCTTCCCGGGCTTCGCGCCCGCGGTCACCGGGACCGACTTCGCCAGCGCCTCGTGGAAGATCGCAAGGACGTGCGGCTCCTCGACCGGGCTGTTGACCCGGACCTGCTGGTCGGCCTCGCAGATCCGGACGAACGCCTTCACCGGCGTCCCCTTCTTCTCGGAACCGTACGAGGCGAACCCGGCGCCGTTCATCCCCATCCCGATGATCGCCGCCTCGGTGAGGATCTTCCCCGCCACGTTCGCGCCCAGTCCGCCGATGCTCTCCATCCGGATCTCGAAGAACCCGAGATCGTTTTTCACCGGCAGCCGGCCCGCCGCACCGCTCTGATTCATCGCTTTGCCCCTCTCGCTTTATATTCCGGATCCATTCCTTCCATTCCCTCGCAACCCCTGCTGGTTTTTTTGCACCGCCGGCGTACCGTACGGGCCCGTCTCAGACCTCGCGTCGCCCCTTCATGGCGCGGCCGACGGTGATCTCGTCGGCGTACTCCAGGTCGGACCCGACGGGCATGCCGTAGGCGATCCGGGTGACGCGGACGTTCAACGGCTTGACGGCGCCTGCAAGGTAGGAGGCGGTGGATTCCCCTTCCGCCGTAAGGTTCGTCGCGAGGATGACCTCCTCGACCCCCCCCTGCGAAATCCGTCCCAGCAGCTCGCGGATGTGCAGATCCTCGGGCATCACCCCGTCGATCGGTGAGATGGCGCCCCCCAGGACGTGGTACCTTCCCTTGTATTCCCCGCTTTTCTCGATCGGGATAATGTCGGTAGGGTCTTCAACGACGCAGATCAATTCATCCCGGCGGGCGGGGTCCGTGCAGTACGCGCACGGGTCCATATCCGCGATGTTAAAACATTTCGAGCATCTTACCACAGCATCGGAAAGGCCGGCAATAGCCTCGCCCATCTCCCGGAGCGCGGCGGGAGGCATCTTCAGCATGTGGAGCGCAAGGCGCGTCGCCGTCTTCTCCCCGATGCCGGGGAGACGGGTGAGCATCCCGATGAGGCGGCGCAGCGGCTTGGGATAGGACACGGCGCTACGACAATCCCGGAAGGTTGATGCCGCCCGTGATCTTCGCCATCTCCGCGGCCATCATCTCCCGGGAGCGCGCCAGCGCCTCGTTCACCGCCGCACGGACGAGGTCCTGGAGAAGGTCGACCTCCCCCGGTGAGACGACTTCCTTCTCGATCCGCACCGACAGGATTTCCTGCCTCCCGTTCGCGACGACGGTCACCATCCCGCCCCCCGAGGAGGCCTCCACGGTCCTCTCCGCCAGTTCCTCCTGGAGCTTGGCCAGCCGGGCCTGCATCCCCTGCGCCTGCTTCAACATATCCCGCAGATCCATCCCTTATCCCCCTTCCGCCTCTTCCTCTCCGGACTCGCCCGGCGCCTGCTCTTCGGCCCCGGCGGCTCCCGGGAACGGCGTCCCGCCCGGCGCGGGCCGGACTTCCAGGATCGTCGCTCCCTCGAACTCGCGGAGCACCTCGGTCAGCAGCGGGTCCGACAGCGCCCGCTTCTCCGGCCGGTCCCCCCCTTTCCCTACGGCTCCTTCCGCTTCAGGGCTTTTTTTTTCCCCCGAAACGACGAGCCGCACCTCGAGCTTCTTCCCCGCGACCTCGGCGATCGCCTGCAGGAGGACGGGCCATTTGTCCTCTTCCCGCAGACGGTCGAGGTGTATCTGGTGGGGCGACGTGATGACGAACTCGTCCCCCTCCCGCCGTCCCTTCATCTGGGAAAGGAGCCCCAGCAGCAGGACGGTCTTTTTCTTCGCGCCCAGATTTTTCAGCAGCGCGTCCCAGAGATCCCCCTCTCTCCCCTTGCGGACCTCCGCACCGGGCGATGCCGCCGGGGACGGATGGAGGGGCGGTGCGCCTGCCTGCGCCGATGCGGGAGCCGGCATCGGGCGCCTTGCGAAGGTCGTCTGGGACGGTCCCTTCTGCGGCCCGGAGTCCTCCGCCATCCCAACCACGTCGAGCAGCCCGGGGGCGTTGACCAGCCTCAGGAGGAGCAGCTCGAACCCCAGGCGCGGGAACTCCGTGCCCAGCACGTCCTTTTCCGAGCGGAAGGCGATGTCCAGGAGGAACATCCATTCCTCCCGGCTCTTCCGGCCGCACAGCTCCTTGATGCGCGCAAGCGAGGAGGGGGAGTGGCGGAAAAGCAGCCGGTCGTCCTCCGTGAACTTCCATACGGCCGCATCCCGCAGGACATCCACCAGGGAGAGGTAGAGATACTTCATGTCGGCCCCGCGGGACAAAAGCGCCGAGAACTTTCCGATCGCCTCGCCCGCGCCGCCCGACGCCACCGCGCCGGCAAGGTCGATCGCCGCCTCCGTGCCGACCAGGCCCAGCATCTCCTCCACGAGCGACGCCGTGATCCGCCCGCTTCCGGACACCGCCGCCTGCTCGAAGATCGACTGCCCGTCCCGCATGGACCCGAACGCATAGCGCGACATGAGCCCGATGGCGTCCTCTTCGCATTGGATCCCCTCGGTTTCGGCCATCTCCTTGAGGCGCTTCCGGATCTCCTCGTCCGAAAGCATCCGGAAGTCGAAGCGCTGCACGCGGGAGAGGATCGTGTCCGGGATCCGGTTCGGCTCGGTGGTGGCGAAGACGAAGACGGTATGGGGAGGCGGCTCCTCCAGGATCTTCAGCAGGCCGTTGAAGGCCGACTTCGAGAGCATGTGCACTTCGTCGATGATGTAGATCTTGTATCGCAGGCGGGAGGGGGCGTAGGCGGCGTTCTCGCGCAGGCGGCGGACGTCGTCGATGCCGGTGTTGGACGCCCCGTCGATCTCCTGGACGTCGGTGGCGGCTCCCGCCAGGATCTCCCGGCAGGCGGGACATTCCATGCAGGGGGATGCGGTGGGGCCCTTCTCGCAGTTGAGCGCGCGGGCGAGGATCCTCGCGAAGGTGGTCTTGCCGACGCCCCGGGTCCCGGAGAACAGGTAGGCGTGGTGGATCTTCCCGAGGGAGATGGCGTTGGCGAGCGCGCGGGTGACGTGCCCCTGCCCGACGACCTCATCGAACCCCTTCGGGCGCCATTTCCTGGCCAGCGCCTCGTATGCCATACGGTATAGCTCCCCCCCCGGAACTCCCACCGGGGGTCCGCCGGCGGCCAGGGGAACCGCCGGCACACGGAGCCGTGCGGCTACCGCTGCTTCCTTCCGGACCTGACGGGGTTTGCCGCCTTCCGTTGCGGCGGGCCTGGCCGCCGGCGCACCCCCGGAAGGGCCGCCGGATCATGCCTTGACGTGGAAGATCCATACTACGGGGAAACCATCACCGGCGCAAGGGCGGGTGCCTCGCGCCCCGGCTAAGGCAAAATGGCGGAGGGGGTGGGATTCGAACCCACGTGGCGGCTCGCACCGCCAAGTCGATTTCGAGTCGACCCCGTTACGGCCACTTCGGTACCCCTCCGCGCGAGAGGGAGGTATTATAGCGGAAACGCGTATAAGCTGGAAAGCGAGGCGGGGAGGCAACCGATGCACGACGGCTGGCGGATCGCCGCGCTCGTACTCTCGACGGCGGGATACGTCTTCGCCCTCATCCTCATCCCCCGGATCATTCTCGAGCGACGCCAGCCCGCCGCCACCGTCGCCTGGGTCCTCTCCATCGCCCTGCTTCCCGTGGTGGGGGTCCCCCTCTATTTTCTCGTGGGGGGGCGCAGGATCCGGAGGCACATCCGGGCCAAGATCGTGGCGTCCGGCTCCATCAAGGGCCCCGTCGAGAGCCGGGTGCGGCCCGAGGATCTCCCCTCCCCCATCGCGGCGTCCTGCGGACGCGTCCTTTCGACGACCGGGGCCCCCATGCCCGTCGCGGGAAACCGCGTCACCGTCATCGAAGGCGGGGTGGCGGCATTCGATGCGGTCCTCGGCCTGATCGAGGGGGCACGCGACCACATCCACGGCCAGTTCTTCATCCTGGACGTCGACGTGATCGGGAAGCGGTTCATCCACGCGCTCGCCTCCCGGGCAAGGGCGGGGGTACGGGTCCGTCTCCTGCTGGACGCCGTCGGGTCCTGGCGCGCCCTGCTCGGAATCGTGGGCCCCCTGCGGAAAGCGGGGGGACATGTCGCGGCGTTCCTTCCCGCCCTCCCGCTGCACCGGAAGTGGTCGGCCCACCTCCGGAACCACCGCAAGCTTCTGATCGCGGACGGGCGGGCCGCGATCGTGGGCGGGATGAACATCGGGAAACGCTACATGCGCCCCCGGGCAGGGCGCGGCCTGTGGCGGGACAGCGCCATGACGGTCGAAGGGGCCGCCGTCCGGGACCTGCAGCACCTGTTCCTCGACGACTGGGCGTTCGCCACGGAGGAAACCGCCCCCGAAGGGGACCTGTTTCCTCCCCTTCCCCCGCACGGCACCCGCCTGCCGGGAGGAATGCTCCAGGTGGTCGCTTCGGGACCCGACCGGGCGA
Source organism: Deltaproteobacteria bacterium (assembly GCA_003105225.1). Lineage (GTDB taxonomy): Bacteria > Desulfobacterota > Deferrimicrobia > Deferrimicrobiales > Deferrimicrobiaceae > FEB-35. The sequence continues at coordinate 7,421 of PQAK01000071.1, forward strand.
TGCGCCCCATTTACCAGGGAGTCTTCACGGCGTTCACGCTGGCCCGCAGGCGAATCTGGATCGCGACGCCCTACTTCGTCCCCGACGACGCGATCAGCACCAGCCTGGAAAATGCCGCCCTGAGAGGCGTCGACGTGCGCCTCCTCGTTCCGAAGAAATCGGATCTCAAGACGGTCTGGCTGGCGGGGCGCTCGTACTTCGAGGATTTGATGGCTGCGGGAGTGAGGATCTTCCTCTACCAGCCGACCAACCTCCATTCCAAGGTGCTGATCATCGACGACGACGTCGGGGTCGTGGGCTCCTCGAACGTGGATATCCGCAGCTTCTTTCTCAATTTCGAGCTGGGGGTATTCGTATACAGCGGAAAGGAGATCGATGCGCTTTCGGCGGGGTTCGAGACGGACCTCCTCTCCGCGATCGAACTCGACGCCGCCCGGTTCCGCCTCCGCCCCCGGCTTGCCCGCCTCCTGGAGGACACAGCCCGGATCTTCTCCCCGCTGTTCTAGGAAACTTAAAGAACGTCCCTAAGTTATTGCTATGTCCTCTTCGTGCGGAAGAATTCCGTGAGGAGGGCGGAGCATTCTTCGGCCAGGACGCCGGAGATGACGTGGATGCGGTGGTTGAGGCGAGGGTCGGAAGCGATCCGGTAAAGGCTTCGGACGGCGCCGGTCTTCGGGTCGTCGGCCCCGTAGATGATTTCGGAGACCCGGGCGTGGACGGCGGCGCCGGCGCACATCGGGCACGGCTCGATCGTGGAGACCAGGCGGCATCCCGCAAGCCGGTAGTTGCCGACCTTCCTTGCCGCCTTCCGAAGCGCCAGCAGCTCGGCATGGGCGGTAGGGTCGTTTCCCGATATCGGGCTGTTGCGGGCGCGCGAAAGGATCTCCCCGGAAGGCCCCACGACGACAGCTCCCACCGGGACCTCGCCAGCGGCGGCGGCGGTTTCCGCCTCGCGGATCGCCGCGCGCATCCACACCTCCCTTTGCTCAATCACGGGGAGGCCGGGTCGTGCCCCCCGGTCCTCCGGGACCCGGGGGAGGGGCGTTCGGAGGGGAGCCGGGAGGGCCGGGCGACGGCCGCGCCGGGGGCTCCGAGAACAGGAATTTCTGCATGACCTTCTGCTCGTCCGCAGGAAGGCCCCGGTAGAATTTCCAGTTCATCATCTGCTCGTCGCGCTCCGCGGCAGGCATCCCGCGCCAATCCTTGAACCTGCCCTTCAGGGAATGCCGGCGATCCGGCGGGAGACCGCGCCAATGCTGGAAAAACTTGTCGATGACCCTTTTTTCCCCGGGCCAGGCGCCGCGATAGATTTCGCGCCGCTGCCGCAGGTAGTTGCGCTCCGATTCGGGAAGCTCCCGCCACCGTTTCCGTCGCTCGATGATCCGTTCCCGCTGTTCGGGGGACATCTCCTTCCACCGGTGGTACCGCTCCCGGATCCGCTCCCGCTCCTCCGGCGTCATCTGCCGCCATCGCTCCATCTTGTCGGGGGTGATCTCGCCGCGGGGACCCGCCTGGACCCGGTCCGGACGTCCCCCTTCTCGATTCGAGGCTTCGGCTGCCGTGAAGGGCCCGGCAAGAAACGCCGCCAGGACGATGAGTACCGCCCCGAGAGTCCATCCGGGCAGGCCGCTTCCGGTCGCCCGGCTCACCCCTGTCTCCTGCCCGAGGGAACGAAGATTTCCATCTCGTCGACTTCCCCGGGCGCATCGATGCCGGCGGGGTCCTCGAGCAGGTCGAGGTTTGCGATGATATCCCGGTCTTCGGGGCTTAGCGGCTCCTGGCCGGCTCCGGCGGAAGCGACCGATTTTTCCCGTTCACGACCCGCCACGGCAGGCAGGCGCTTCGAGGCATCCTCGGCAATGCCCGCGGGAGCCGGCGCCGCCGTGGGGGATTGCGCGACGCGCGGAACCGGTTCCGGCGGCATGACGGCGTCCTTTCCCTTCCCGCCGGACATAAACAGGAACAGGGCCAGCGCCGCCGCCGCCCCCAGGGGAACCGCCGCCCATCGAAGGGAAAAGACGAAGAGGCTGCGCCTCCGGGGGATGAGATTCTCGGCTTCCATGCGCGCGAACAGCGCGTCGCGGAAGCCGGCGGGCACCTCCCCTTCGATCCTCGCCACCCCGGCCCCCACCGAGCGCATTCTCCGTTCGATGGCACGGCACTCCGCGCACGCCGCGAGATGCTCCTCGACCATGCGTACTTCCGCCGGAAGGGCCTCGCCGTCGATCATCGCGCTGATACGTTCCTTCAACTCAAGGCATTCCATAAGAATATCCCCGCTTTTCCTTATAAACCCCTGCCGTCGGAAATGGTTTCATGGCAGCAGCTCCGACAGGGATTCCATAAGCATTTCCCGTGCCCGGAATATACGGCTCTTGACCGCCTGTACGGTAACTCCAAGCACGGAGGCCACTTCCTCGTACGACAGCCCTTCCCCCCGGTTCAGGATGAACGCCGACCGGTAAGTTTCCGGCAGCCGCTGGAGCGATTCCACGAACCGCTCCTGGATCTGCGCGCTCCATGCCATCTCTTCGGGGCCCAGGGAATTGGGCCCCGCGAGCTGCAGCGCTGGGGAACCGTCCTCGTTTTCCTCCCCCGGCTGGATCGGCACCTTTTCGGCCTCGTCCTTCTCGTCCCGGAGGAAATTCAGGGTCGTCCTGCGGGCGATGGTGTACATCCAGGTGGTGAACTTCGCCTTGGGTTGCCAGGTGAACGCCGCGCGGGCAATCCGCAGGAATGTCTCCTGCGCTGCTTCCTCGGCCTTGGCCTGATCTCCCGTCATCCGGAAGGCGAAATGGACCAGTTTCCCCTGGTACCGTGCGAAGAGCTCCTCGAACGCGTCGCGGCTCCCCTTCCGGTAGAGCTCCATCAGCTCTTCATCGGTCCGCATCGCGGAGGACACGCCTTGAATCACCCCCTAAAATGGCCAAATCCGGCATTCGATGCTATATGATGTTTCCATTATGCAGGATCTGATACGAAACTTGCTGCTCAAGATCGGGGAAGATCCCGACCGGGAGGGATTGAAGCAGACGCCGGAACGATACCGGAAGGCGATCGGCTTTCTCACCTCGGGATACGCCCAGGACCCCCGGGAAGTCCTGCAGCGCGCGCTTTTCCACGAGCAGTACGACGAGATGGTCACCGTCAAGGATATCGACGTGTTCTCCCTGTGCGAGCACCACATCCTTCCCTTCTTCGGGAAGTGCCACGTGGCCTACATGCCGAGGAAAAATATCGTGGGGCTGTCGAAGATCGCCCGGGTGGTCGAGCTTTACGCGCGCCGGCTCCAGGTCCAGGAGCGGCTCACCCAGGAGATCGCCACGGCGATCATGGACACGCTGCAGCCGCACGGCGTGGCGGTCGTCATCGAGGCGTTCCACCTGTGCATGATGATGCGCGGCGTGGAAAAGCAGAACTCCAAGGCGGTCACCTCCGCGATGCTCGGCGTGTTCCGGACGCGCGAATCGACGCGGATGGAGTTCCTGGAGCTCATCAAGCCCACCCTGAACATCCTGCGGTAGGCCTCCCCCCTGAGAAAAAAGGGGCGGCACCCGAAGATGCCGCCCCTTCCGTGGATCTCCCTGCGTGGTGCGCAGGAGCCGGGATCAGCTCCTTCTTCCGTACCTCCGGATTCTCCAGGCCATGAGACCGATGCCCGTGAGAACCAGGAACGCGTCGATGCCGGCAGTGCCGGTCCTGCCTGCGGTCGAACATCCGCCGCCGGAGGATCCGCCGGTCGACAGGTCGACCGAACCGCTCCCCGTTGCCACCGGGGCCGCAACGCCGATCGGGTTCACGACAATCGCGTTGCCCTGATCGCCGGTGCCCGCCGGAGGCGCCGTAAGCGTCATCGTGACGGTGCTCCCGTCGATGACGATCCCCGTGACCGCGTGGAACCCGTTTTCATCCGCCTGCATCAGCTTGCTCCCCGCGGGGATGCCGCTGGGGAAGGTGATCTTGACCGTGACGGTGCTTCCGGATGCCACGTTGTCCATCATGAAGGAGACCATGCCGTCCGGGAATTCAAACCCTTCCGGCCTGCCGGCCTGGTTCAGCCGCGCGCTGGTGTCCGACATCGCCGTGACCGACCGCAGAGCCGGCCCAGCGTCGGCCGCGCCCGCAGGTGCGCTGGTGGCGCTCCCGGAGTACTTCGAGGCGTCGATCTGGAACTTCCCGGTCTCGTAGGAGCTCCACCGGGAGGATCTTCGCCTGTCGTTCGGATGGTCGTCCTCCCCGTCGTCCGATCCATCGTCATCGGAGTCTGGGGATGCTGCAACCGTCGTGAACCGCGAGACGGCAGGCTGCGACAGGTAGCCGCTGCTGCCGACGGCGACGGTCGCGACGTAGGTCGTATCGCGCCTGAGATCGCAATTGGGAGAGAAGACGGCCTTGGTACGGTTCCAGTTGTACCAGATCGACCCCTGGACGATCCCATTGACGACGCAATTCTCGTTGTCATCGTCCCTCGACATCGGGCCGATGGCAGTTACGCTGGAATTGCTGATGAGAGTATCTTGCTTCAGCGTGAAGGTGTCCTTGTTGAAGACGGTCCGGATGTCCGTCGTGTCGGAAACCGTCGCCTTGATCACCGTGTTGACCGGTACGTCCGTTGCGCCGTCCGACGGCACGACCGTGAGCGATCCCGTCGCCGGCGGCGCCGTGTCGGTGATGGTTACGGTCATGCTTGCGGTCTGGGTCACGCCGCCGGAAGCGTAGCTCGCCGACACCGTCACCGTCTGGTTGCTCGGCACTTCCGAGGCGACAAGCACTCCCCCGTTGATGCTGGCGTACGTGCTCGGCACCACGCTCCAGACCGCCGAAGAGGTCACGTTGGTGGTGGACCCGTCGCTCCAGGCCGCCGTGGCCGTGTAGTTCGCCGAGGTGTTCTCGGGAACGCTCGACGGACTGCCGATCGTCAGCCCCGTAAGCGTCGCCGCCACGTTCACCACCGTGACCGACACGGATGCCGTGCGGGTCGTTCCGCCGGAGGTGTAGCTGGCGCCGATCGTCGCCGTCTGGTTCGCGGTCACCTGCGGGGCGGTGAAGACCCCCGCGCTGCTGATCGACCCGATGCTGGCGGTCCAGGTCGCCCCCGTCGCCGCCGAGGTCGTCCCGTCGCTCCAGTTCGCCGTCGCCGTATACGTCGCGTTGCCTCCCTCGTTCACCGAGGACGCCCCGCTGATCGTGATGCTGGAGAGCGTTTTCGTGGCTGCGGGCTTGTCTGCCGCATCCCCCGGGAAGGTAAGCGCAGTGATTTCCGCCAGGTTGGTAAACCCGTCACCGTCGGAATCGAGCGTTTCGACCGCGGTCAGCGCAGCGGAAATTCCCGTCGCAATGCGGTCCCTGAGGGCCTGACCGTAAGAGTTCCAGGTCGAAGTGCCGCCGGATCCATGACAGGTGTTGCAGTCATCGAGTTTTGTGTTTACGGTTGACGGGTATTTCGTCGTGAAAGTCGATAGAAAGGAGCTGCGCGCATCCGCTTCGGGCGCCCAGACCGCAAAAGCGGCGAGCGCCAGGAACGCGAACAGGATGATCCCGGTTTTTTGAAGATGAATCCCGCTACCGTGCCTCATGTTTCCGACCCCCGGATAGATTTTTTTCCCCAACCATGATCCCTTGCGTCATAGCAGACCTCTGCCCCCTTTTCCTGAAATATTCCCGTTGGCTATGGATCAAGCCATTGGTTCAAGAAACCAGGAATCTAAAAAAACTGATTTTTATTTCTTTTTGCGCCGGAATGAATATAATTACTATCAGCAAATCACGTGCCGGTTACGTTAAATCATAAATAACTGTTATTATTTATATTTCGTTCGATAGGAATTTATAAATATAGGCAGGATTGCAATGCGGGATTACACGAATGCAACGTAATAAAACCGGCATGTAATCTACATGATTAAGAACGGGAATAAAAAAGCGCGGGCAGGGAGGCGTTTCGCCCTCCTGCCCGCGCGATGGCTAGTTGCGGTGGTTTCGAGACGGATGTCCCGGTTACTTTACCTTCCTCCTCGCCCTCTTCCGGATAGCCATCCCCAGGACGGATAGCAACAGGAAGCCGTAGGCCCCGGCGATTTCCCCGATGCCTCCGCCGGTGCGTGCGATGGCGCATCCCCCGCCTCCGCTGCTCTCGAAGTCCAGTGCCGGCGTTGACGACGGGGCGCTTGTAGTGAAGGTCGAGCTGTAATTGGCCGCCATGGGAATCCCGGCGAGGTCGGTGACGGCGGTGGAGAACGACGCGGTGTACGCCGTGTTGTCGGAGAGAATCGCCGACGGGGTGAACGTAACCGTCGCGCCGATTACGGAAACCGTCCCCTGCACGCTTCCCGATCCGTCGCTCAACGTGAACGATCCCGCAGGTACGATGACCGCCTCGTTGAACGTTGCAGTCACGACGGTGTTGGCTCCCACGCCCATCTGGGTGTCCGACGGGCTCATGGAGTTCACCAGGGGCGGCGTCGTGTCGGCGGGCGGCGTCGTGTCGGCCGCCGCGACCGTGATGGAGTTGCTGGATACCCTTGCTTCGCCGTGGGATGCGGTGCTCATGTTGTTGGAATCGAAGGAGTTGCCGAACCAGGCAGCCTGGTAGGAATACGTGCCGGGCGCGGTCGGCGCAGCCACTATGAACGTTATGGGAAATCCGGAACCGCCGCCCATATGATTGGGTCCCGTACTTCTTGCGACTTCCACGTTATTCAGGTAAAGGATGGCGCGAATCCACCCCGACTGCGATCCCCCGTCGAACGTCACGGTGACCGACTCGCCGGGAGCGTACGTAGTCTTGTTCGTCGAGGCGGTCATCCCGGTCGGTCCATGGTGATGACACCCGTTGCACGCTGCGGTGGTATTTCCTCCTGTTGCAGTCGAGTTGTGACATCCCGAACAGTAGGTAGACCAATAACTGGACCTGGCGTCCGCGTTCGGCGACCAGATAGCGAATGCCGCCAGGGCGATAAATGCCAGCAGGATAATTCCCGCCGCCTGAAGCTTTTTCCCACTGCCGTTCATCATGTTTCCGTACATATCGTATCCGTTTTTCTTTTCTATCATCTCCAAACCTCCTGCAGCCTTAATCGCACGGCAGAGTACTGCCGCTACCCAAAACAAAAATTTAAAGGGATATAGTTATCAATAGCAAAACATGTGCCAGTTTTAAATACAGGTATACTATCGTTATCATTGAACTATATTTTCAATCTACGTATAGGGAAGTTCAGGATTGCAAGGTGGGATTACAGGAATGAAACCCAGACGTCCACCCCGGGGCGGATTTACTTCGCCGCCTCGCGCATGATCTCTCCGATCGCCGCTTCGACCTCCCTGGCGGTGGGCAGCAGCGCCGGCTCATTGAACATCTGCAGCAACATCGTCGGCTTGAGGGTTTCGAGGACGACCTCCTCGCCGTCCGCGTAGATGGAGACGCGGCAGGGAAGCGCCGTCGCGATCTTGATATTCGCGTCCAGCACCTTCTTTGCGGCGCCCGGATTGCACACTTCGTATACATAGAGCCTGCGGTCGAAATCCAGCCCCTTGGACCGGAGCGTCGCGGTCACGTTGTGAATGGCCTGCACGCCGAATTTGCGCTCCGCCGCGGCGTCCTCGAATCCCTGGCGAACTTCGCCGATCGATTTCCCGCTCCTCACCGTGATGAACATCGCAATCCCCTCTTCTCCCTCCCCGGCGCCCGGCCGGGGACACGCTTCAGCACGATCCTCAACCGCCCTTGCCGCCCAGGAAATAGACGACGAACACGACAACGATCAACACCAAGGGTATCCAGTCCACTGACATTCCTTCTTCCTATCGGTTGCATTCAAGTGGTTAGGTTCCCGCTCCCGGCGACCGCCGGGCATTTCCTACCTTCAGCCGAACGGCGAACGCCGCGATCCCCCCCCGCACCCCGAGCCTCCCGGAGAGGGGCCTTCCGCCGGCCCTCCGGCATGGAACATGGTAATCCCGATTTTTTTCGATGCTCCGCCGCAGACCGGACAGGCGACCTTTTTCCCATCGTCGGCCAGTCGCGTATACGCCTCGAAGACGCGCGAACACGTATTGCAACGATACTCGTAAAGCGGCATCCCTCCCCCCTATCTCTCCGGAACCCCTAGTTTTTTCAGGAATATTTCCATGAGGCACCAGTTCGTCCAGCCGGACTGGAAGAGGTTCAGGCCGACGAAAACGGTGAACAGGAACCAGTAGGAGTTTACATAATACCCCAGGGCAAGACTGATCAACACGAACGACCCCGCGATCACCCGTATCCATCTCTCGACATTCATCTTCTTCATCCTCCTGCAAGATCCGTTGCCCTGAGTCAGTTGTAGCGTATCAATGCTGCAACGCCGGGCTTGCTCCATATACATAGCACAAGGGATGCCAAATTCGCCGATGCATGCAGGATGATTGATAAATAAACGAACGGATATCAGATTTGTTTCGTCGATCCCCTGTCGGAATACGATTCTTCATGGAGAATTTCGATCCGTGTCCCAATCTGCAATCGTTTGTTGCAGCCGGAGAATCAGGTCAACCCCAGCCGCTTCATCTTGCGCCAGAGGGTGGTACGGTCGATCCCCAGGGCAACCGCCGCATCCTTGCGGTTCCATCGGTGCTGCTCCATGGTCCTAAGAATCATCTCCCGCTCTCCGCCTTCCCCGTCCTTAAAGCCGGATTCGGTTTCTTCGGCTCCCGCTGCCTCCCTTTCGGCCGGTTTCTCCATGGTGGAGACCCGCCGGGGACGGCAATGTTCCTTCAACTCATCCGGCAGGTCATCCGCGGAGAGGACCCTGCCCCTGGCGCATACCATCCCGCGCTCCAGGACGTTTTCCAGCTCCCGGATGTTTCCGGGCCACGTGTACTCCATGAGGCAGCGCATCGCCTCCGGCGATACCGCCTTGATCCTCTCCAGCCCGCGGCGCTTGAGCCGCTTGAGCACGTGGTCGACGAGGAGGGGAATATCCTCCTTCCGTTCGCGCAGGGGGGGTACCAGGATCGGGATGACGTTCAGGCGGTAGAACAGGTCCCTGCGGAACTGCCCCTCCGCCATCGCGGATTTGAGGTCCCGGTTGGTGGCGGCGATCACCCGGACGTCCACGCGAAGGGTGCTGCTGCTGCCCACCCGCTCGAACTCCCGGTCCTGGAGCACGCGCAGGAGCTTCACCTGCAGGGCGGGGGAGATCTCCCCGATCTCGTCGAGGAAGATCGTCCCCCCGTCGGCCGCCTCGAACCGGCCGATCTTGTCGGCGACCGCGCCGGTGAAGGCCCCCTTGACGTGGCCGAACAGCTCGGATTCCAGGAGCGTCTCCGTGAGCGCGGCGCAGTTCACCTTGACGAACGGCTTCTCCCGGCGCGGGGAAAGGTCGTGGATGGCCCGGGCGAACAGGCCTTTTCCCGTCCCGCTCTCGCCCGTTATCAGAACGGTCGAGTCGGTGTCCTTGACCACGTCGACCATGTCGAAGATCTGGCGGATGCGCGGGGTCTTCCCGACGATATCGTGGAGGGGGAACTTCCCTTTTCGCTCCTCTGCGAGCCGCTCGATCTCCTCGAAGCTGCGGAAGGAGATGACAAATCCCAGACGTTGCGCCGCATCGTCCTCGAAAAACGCCCAGCTTGCGCTGACCGGAACGATCCGGCCGTCGGAACGGACCAGCGTCCCGTCCACGTCGCTTCGGGGGACCCCTCCCTCGGTCAGGTCGCCCATCGGGCAGTCGTGCTGCGCCAGCCCGAAGCTCGCCCGGAGAACGTGCCGGCAGTCTTTTCCCAGCGCGTCCGACGCGGGAATCCCGACCAGCAGCTCCGCAGACCGGTTGAACGAGGAGATCCGGTGGTCCCGGTCGACCGTGATCACCGCCTCGCTCAGGCTGTTTAGGATTGCGGACAGCATCCTTTCGCTGCCGCTGGAGTATTCGGTTCCTCCCGACTGCAACGTTTCGTCGCGTGCCATACCCGGATTATAACATCCCGAACCGTCGATCCCGACGGATCACCGTCAATGGTGGTGATGCGTCTGATCATGCTCTTGCCCCTGCCGCAGGCTCTCTTCTTCCAAATATGCCAGCACGGAACTGATCTCGGCGTCGTTCAGACGGAAATTGGGCATTACCACATTGTCGTATTCGGCCAGCATCGACATGACCAGCGGATCTTTTTCCGCGATCATCTTGTCCGGCTCCGCCAGCCAGCGGGTCAGCCACTTCCGGTCCCGCCGCGCGGTCACGCCCGACAGGTCCGGTCCCAGGGACCGCTTTCCCGATTTCACCATCCCCGCCCCGCCGCCGATCGAATGACACGCCTCGCACCGGGTGCGGAAAAGGCTTTCCCCCTTGGGGACGTTGCGCAGCTTCGGAGCGTTGGCGTAATCCTGCTCCTTCCTGCCCGGTATTTTCCAGTTGGAAAGCCAGCTGCCGACCTGCGTCGCCATGATATAGGGGTTTTCGAAAGGCGACATCTTCATCCACCGCCCCGTACTCTGGTTGCCGATGATGCTGCTCACGGCATGCGCCTCCAGCCTGCCGCCCTCCTGATCGCTGTACAGGCCCAGTTTCCTGCGCAGCAGCGTGATGTCGTCTTTTTTCCCCGTCAAAAACCACCAGCCGGGCCCGGCCTCGAACCGTTCCGCGTATCGCTTGAGCACCTCGGGGGTATCGTGTTCCGGATCGATGCTGATCGAATACATGAATACATCGCGGCCGACCCGGTCCCCCAGGAGTTCCTGGACCTCGCGCAGCCTGGCCGTCTCCAGGGGACAGACATCCGGGCAGCTGGTGTACAGGAAATTGATCACCACCACCTTGCCCTTGATGAGATCGTCGAAGAAACGCACCTGCTTCCCCTCGTGGGTAACCAGCGGGACGTTGGGGAAGTAGTCCGCTCCCCATATGGAGCCCGCGTTGCCGGCTGCCATCGAGGATCCACCGGAAATCGCCAGCAGCGCTCCGATCATGAGAAGGGAACCGAACCTTGCACGCAGGCGCCTCCCGAGATGACGTTTCATCATTTCTCCTCCCTGGATCATCGCGATCCCCATCGGATCCATGCATGTATTGTAAATCCGACGCTCTTGATGCCGCAGAAAATCTTGCCGGGTGAAAAAGGAAGCCGGGTGCGCCCCCGCAAGGGGACGCACCCGGGTGTTCGAAGGTTACTGCACGACGTAGGTGATCGTCTGCGTCGCCTCGGCCGCCGCGGAGGAGCCGGCGCTCCTGGCGTTCACCTGGACTTCCCAGGAACCCGCCACGCCGGTCCAGGTCCACGAGGCATTCGGGCCGTACGGCTGGGCCGTCGACCAGACGGAGCTGCCCAGGGCCCTGCCCCGGAACTCGTACTCGTACGTCCCGCTGCCGCCGGATGCGGACGCCGTGAAGGTGATCGACGTCCCCGGGGCCGAGGGGCTGGCCGGGCTGGGAGTCAAGGTCACTCCCGTGGCCGCCGGTGCGGATACGACGAAGGTGATCGTCTGCGTCGCCTCCGCCGGCGAGCTCGACCCGACGCTGCGGGCGTTCACCTGGACCTCCCAGGAGCCCGCCACGCCGTTCCAGTTCCACGAGGAAGC